>NZ_MKJY01000513.1 GCF_001942465.1 Actinomadura sp. CNU-125 | reverse complement strand
CCTCGATGACGACGTGCGCGTTCGTCCCGCTGATGCCGAACGACGACACGCCCGCGCGGCGCGGACGTCCCTCGGCGCGCGGCCACGGCGCCGCCTCCGTGAGCAGGGACACCGTGCCGGGGCTCCAGTCGACGCCCGGCGTCGGCTCGTCCACGTGCAGGGTCTTCGGCAGCAGCTCGTGCCGCATCGCCATGATCATCTTGATCATGCCGCCGACGCCCGCCGCCGCCTGCGCGTGCCCGATGTTGGACTTCAGCGACCCGAGCCGCAGCGGACGGTCCGCGTCGCGGCCCTCGCCGTAGGCGGCCAGCAGCGCCTGCGCCTCCATCGGGTCGCCCAGCCGCGTCCCGGTCCCGTGCCCCTCCACCGCGTCGACCTCGGCCGGGCGCAGGCCCGCGTCGGCGAGCGCCGCCCGGATGACGCGTTCCTGCGCGGGCCCGCTCGGCGCCGTGAGCCCGTTGCTGGCGCCGTCCTGGTTGATCGCCGTCCCGCGGATCACGGCCAGGACCGGATGCCCGTTGCGCTCGGCGTCGCTCAGCCGCTCCAGGACGAGCACGCCCGCGCCCTCGGCCCACGTCGTACCGTCCGCCGCCGCGGCGAACGACTTGCACCGGCCGTCGGGGGCCAGCCCCCGCCTG
Organism: Actinomadura sp. CNU-125; assembly: GCF_001942465.1. Lineage (GTDB taxonomy): Bacteria > Actinomycetota > Actinomycetes > Streptosporangiales > Streptosporangiaceae > Spirillospora. Next base: position 961 of record NZ_MKJY01000513.1, on the reverse strand, counting down.
CCGGCTGAACTCCACGAACATCCCGGGCGACGACATCACCGTCGCGCCGCCCGCCAGCGCCAGCCCGCACTCCCCGGCGCGCAGCGACCGGCAGGCCAGGTGCACGGCGACGAGCGACGACGAGCACGCCGTGTCGATGCTGAGCGCCGGGCCCCGCAGCCCGAGCGTGTAGGCGATCCGGCCGGACGCCACGCTCGGGTACGTGCCGGTCACCACGTACCCGTCGCAGCCGTCGGCGACCGGCGGCCGCATCGGGATGTAGTCCTGCGCCATGACCCCGGCGAAGACGCCGGTGTCGCCGCCGCGGAGCGTCTCCGCGCGGATCCCGGCGCGTTCCACGGCCTCCCAGGCCGTCTCCAGCAGCAGCCGCTGCTGCGGGTCCATCGCGAGGGCCTCGCGCGGGCTGATCCCGAAGAAGTCGGCGTCGAACAGCGGCGCCTCCTCGACGAACCCGCCGTTGAGGTTGTAGGTCCGGCCGGGCGCGTCGGGGTCGGGGTCGTACAGCCCGGCGACGTCCCAGCCGCGGTCGCCGGGGAACGCGGAGATCGCGTCCCGGCCCTCGGCCACCAGGTCCCACAATTTCTCCGGGGTGTCGGCCCCGCCCGGGAAACGGGCGGCCATCGCCACCACGGCGATCGGCTCCCGGTCCCGGGACTCCAGCTCGCGGAGCCGCGTGCGGGTCCGGCGCAGGTCGACGGTGACCTGCTTGAGGTAGGCGCGTAGCTCGTCTGCGGTCGCCATGCGAACCTGGTCCTTTCCCGTTACAGGCCGGCGTCGATCATCCGGAAGATCTCGTCGTCGGAGGCGGCGCCGATCTCGGCCGCGTCCTCGGGTGCGTCGATGCGCTCCAGCAGCTCCCGGAGCCGCCCGGCGATCCGGGCGCGCCGCCCGCCGCCCGGCTCCACGGCCAGCACCGCCTCCTCCAGCCGGACGAGGTCGTCGAGGAGCGGTTCGTCGTCCT
>NZ_MKJY01000512.1 GCF_001942465.1 Actinomadura sp. CNU-125 | reverse complement strand
CCCCCCAGCCCCCGCCCGCGCCCGCGCCGTGGAATCCGTGGGCGGACGGGCCGCCGCAGCCGAGCGCGCGCGCCCGTCGCGCGAGCAGCGCGAGATCGTCCGGACCCCTGACGGCTCCGGCTGGACCTGGAAGTGACGGGGTCAGCCCAGGAGGGGCTCTAGGGTCTCCTGCGCGCGCGCGAGGCCGTCCTCCGCGCGGATGCGGTGGCCGATGCGGTCGGCGCGGTCGGCGATGTCCGGGTCCTCGACGGCCGCGCGGATCCGGGCGGCGAGGCGCGGGACCGTGAGCGTCCGGAACGGCAGCGGGGACGGGCCCGCGCCGAGCGCCGCGACCCGTTCGCCCCAGTACGGCTGGTCGCCGAAGAACGGGCACACGACCGTGGGCGCGCCCGCGCGCAGGCCCGCCGCCGTGGTGCCCGCGCCGCCGTGGTGGACGACGGCGGCCATGCGGGGGAACAGCCAGGCGTGCGGGACGTCGCGGACGGCGAGCACGTGCTCGTCCGAGGTGTCCGGATCGCCCTGGACGATCCCGCGGACGCCCGCGAGCCGCAGCGCCGTGCGGACGATCCGGCCGGTCATCGCGGCGTCCTTCGGCACCATGCTGCCGAACCCGACGTAGACGGGCGGGGGGCCGTCGTCGAGGAAGGCGGCGAGGTCGGCGGGCGGCGTCCAGTCCGGCTCGTCGAGGAACCAGTATAGCCGGTCATGGCGAGGCTGCGCGGCCAGTCGCGCGGGCGCGGGACGACGGCCGGGCTGAAGCACGCCAGGACCGGACGGTCGTCGCCCGCGTTCCGCAGCGGCAGCGGCGGCAACCCGAGCCGCTCCTGCCGCCACGGGTTGATGAACGGGCGGGACAGCAGCCACGCGACCTGGTCGACCGCGTGGAAGCTGGCCCGGTTGGCGTAGGGCCCGAGCAGGCGCGCGCGCGGGACGAACGGGTGCGGGAACGCGCCGGTGGCGCGGCTCGGCTGGAAGTGGATCAGCGCCCACGGGACGCCGAGATGCTCGCCGATGTGCCGGGGCAGCGCGCCGAGCGTCGGTCCGAGGATCAGGTCGGCGTCCTTGCACGCGTCGAGGCATTCGGCGAGCAGCCGTTCGGCCATCGGCCCGAGGATCCGCCGGAACCCGCCGAGGAACTTCACCGGGTTGCGGCCGCCCGCGAGCAGTTCCTGCCCGGCGTCCGATTCGAGGATCTCGGTCGGGTCGGCGGTGAGCGGCGCGAGGCCGAGCCCGGCACCGGCGGCGAGCGACGCGTAACGGGCGCTGGCGACGAGCGTGACCTCGTGCCCGCGCGCGCGCAGTGCGCGGCCGAGGGCGGCGCAGGGCTGGACGTCCCCGCGCGAACCCGCGCCGAAGATCACGATGGTGCTCACGTGCGCCTCCTCACCAGGCGTCGTCGCGGGGACCGGGCGGCGGCGCCGACGGCGGTCCGGCGGGCGGGTCGTCGCCCGGCGTGTACGGCTGGTACCAGCCCTCGGGCGGTGGCGGCGGGCGGCGGTCGCCCGCCGGTTCCGCGAGGCCGAGCGACAGGCCGTCCCGCACGGTGGCGGGCCGGTCGTACCAGACGTCGTCCGCCGGGACGGACGGCGCCGCGGGCTCGCCCGCGTCCGGTTCGGCCCCGCCGGGACCCGGACGAGGACGGCGCGGCGGACGGTTCGACGGGCG
>NZ_MKJY01000511.1 GCF_001942465.1 Actinomadura sp. CNU-125 | reverse complement strand
GGTCGGCGGCGAGCTGACGCCGGGCCCGCGCCCGGCGGCGGGTTCCGGGTGTGGGCGCGGGCTGCCGCTGGACGCCGCCGCCCGGACGTGCGCCCGGGGCCCCGGGGGAACCCGGGCGGGCCTGAAGCGGGGCGGAAGCCGGGGCCGGGCACCGGCCGAGCAGGGCGAGCAAGGGCGAGCACGGCGCGACGGGCGCCGCTGAAGGAGGAAACTGGCGTGATCCGGGTAGTGCTGGCCGACGATCAGACCCTGGTGCGGGCGGGGTTCCGGTCGATCCTGGAGGGCGAGGACGACATCGAGATCGTCGCCGAGTGCGGCGACGGCGAGCAGGCCGTGCGGCGGGCGGCCGAGCTGCGGCCCGACGTGGTCCTGATGGACATCCGCATGCCCGTCCTGGACGGCTTGGAGGCCACCCGCCGCATCACCGGCGACGCCCGCCTGGACGACGTCCGCGTGGTGATCCTGACGACGTTCGACCTCGACGACTACGTCTACGGGGCGATCAAGGCGGGCGCGAGCGGGTTCCTGGTCAAGGACACCGAGCCGCCCGAGCTGATCCACGGGGTGCGGGTCGTCGCGCGCGGCGACGCGCTGCTGGCCCCCACGGTGACGCGGCGGCTCATCGCCGAGTTCGCGTCCCGCATCGGCGCGCCGCCGCCCGCCGCGAAGCTGGACGCCCTCACCGACCGTGAGCGGGAGGTCCTGGCGCTGGTGGCGGCGGGCCTGTCCAACGAGGAGATCGCGGGGCGGCTGGTGCTGTCGCCCGCCACCGCCAAGACCCACGTCAGCCGTATCCTGGCCAAGCTCGGTGCCCGCGACCGGGCGCAGCTGGTGGTCCTGGCCTACGAGACCGGCATGATCCGCCCGGGGTGGCTCGGCTGAGCCCCGCGCGGGGCCGGTGTGCAACCGGCCCGGGGGCCGCGGTGTTGAACAGAGGTGACGGTAACGGACGAGACGGCGCCGCCGGGAACCGCCGTGACGCGCCGGTCCCGCGGGATGAGCGCGGCGCCGAGGTCGCCGCGGCCCTCGCCGGTGACCTGGACGTGGGCTTCGCGGTGCTGTACGAGGCGTACGGGGGCGTGGTGTTCTCCACCGCGCTGCGGCTGTGCGGGCGGTGGGCCGAGGCCGAGGATCTGGCCGCCGAGGCGTTCCTGCGCGCCTACCGGGCGTTGTGCGGCTACGGTCCGGACCGGATCGCCGGGCTGCGTCCCCGGGGCTGGCTGCTGGCGATTTTGACGAATGTGTGGCGCAACGGGCTGCGGTCGGCGGCGCGGCGTCCGCGTTCCGGCCCGCTGGAGGACGCCGGTGACCCGCCCGATCCGGGCGAGGGCGTGGAGGAGGCCGCGGCGCGCCGCGAGACCGGCCGGGAGCTGGCGGCGCTGCTGGCCGGGCTGCCCGAACGGCAGCGCGTCGCGTGGTGCTGCGGCATGTCGCGGACCTGCCCGTCGCGGAGGTCGCCGAGGTCATGGGGCTGCCGCAGGGGACGGTCAAGTCGCACGTCTCCCGGGGCTTGGCGCGGCTGCGCGCCGCCCGCGGCAACGGCCAGGACCACGGGCAGGACGACACCGGCGACACCGGCACCCGCACCGGGCACGACACCGACGACCAGCGGGGGCCGCGACCGCGGACGCGGCGCCCGCACGGCAAGGGGCATCCGATGACCCGTACCGACCCGCCCGCACCCCGGGCACCGGCCCGGGCACGGCGCG
>NZ_MKJY01000510.1 GCF_001942465.1 Actinomadura sp. CNU-125 | reverse complement strand
ATTCGGGCGGGGCGGGCGGCGCGTCGCCGCGGCACGCCCCGCGGGTCATCTCGCCGCTCGTCCGCAGGATCGCCGCGAGCACGGGATCGACATCGCGGGCGTCCGCCCGTCCGGGCCGCGCGGCGTGATCCTGCGCCGCGACGTCGACCGCGCCATGCGCCGCGAACCCGCCCGCGGCCGCCCCCTCGGGCGGGTTCGCGGCGGAACGGATCCCGCTGCGGGGAATGCGCCGCGCGATCGCCGACAACACCGCCCGCAGCCGCCGCGAAATCCCCGACGCCACGACATGGGTGGACGCCGACGCCACCGGGCTGCTCGCGGTGCGGGACGCGCTGCGGACGGCGCGGCCCGACCTCGGCATCGGCCTGCTGGCGCTGCTGGCCCGCGTCTGCCTGGACGGCCTGCGGCGGTTCCCCGAGCTGAACGCGTCCGTCGACGTCGAGCGCGGCGAGATCGTCCGGCACGGGCACGTCCACCTCGGCTTCGCCGCGCAGACCGACCGGGGACTCGTCGTGCCGGTCGTCCGGGACGCGCACCTGCTGACGACCGCGCGGCTCGCGGCCGAACTGGCCCGGCTCACCGGCCTCGCGCGGGCCGGGAAGCTGCCGCCCGCGGACCTGACCGGCGGCACGTTCACGCTCAACAACTACGGTGTGTTCGGCGTGGACGGCTCCACGCCGATCATCAACCATCCCGAGGCCGCGCTGCTGGGCGTCGGCCGCGTCACCGGCCGTCCCTGGGTGGTCGACGGCGCGGTCGTGCCGCGCGAGGTGACGCAGCTTTCCCTCACCTTCGACCACCGGGTCTGCGACGGCGCCGCCGCCGGGGGCTTCCTGCGGCACGTGGCCGATCTGGTCGAGAACCCCGCGGTCCTTCTCGCCGACGTGTGAACCGAACGGCCCCCCGATCGCATCGTCCTTTCGTAGAATGATCATGCGATCGGGGGGGACGATGCGGTTCATGCTGGACTATTCGCGGGCACTCGCCCGCGCGCTCCGGGACGCCTCCCGGAAGGAACGCCGCACCCTCTCGATGCGGCGCGAAGAGCGGCGCGCGCCCGCCGGAGAACACCGCGAGACACCACGGCACGAGGCGTCCGGAGAACCGGACGGTCCGCGGCGCGGAGCCCCCGCGGCACGAAGCCGGAACCGATGAAGGTCACGTAGTCGCGGCGGGCGACGGCGCCGCCGGCACGGACGGGTTCCGGTAGCCTCCGGTGCCGCTCCGCGGCGAACCCCGGACGACGCGGCGACGCGCGCTCTCGCCCGACGGTGCCGGAGACGGGTTCCCCGATGCCGAACGCCCGGCCGAACGCCCGGCCGTACGCCGGTCCCGGTCGACGGCGCGGCGCGGCGAAGCCGTGCTCCACCGATGCGGTTTTCCTGGTCGGCCTGCTTGCCGACCGGCAGGTCCTTGGTCCAGCGGAAGCGGACCCGGCCGCCGCAGCGGGATCCGTGCGCCGACGCACCCCCTTGGCCCCTCGCACAACATCCGCATCCGCTCTTGACAGTACGCCTCTGGCCAGAGTGTACTGTCGCTCTCTGAGTTGAAAATCACACCCCTCGTAATCCGTAAACGTCTCTGTGCCGATTCGAGAATGTCGATCTCAATTTAGGAGCGACTACTTCTCATGGTGACGACACGCCTCCGCTCGCGCCCGAGTCTGCGCTTCGGCTGGCTGGAACAGACCGGGGTGCTGCTCGCCATCTCGCTCGAAGGCTTCCGGAAGACGTGGGACGTGCGTCGCTGGGGAGCCGAGTACATCGAGCAGTGCTGGTTCATCGCCCGCGTCACGACCCTCCCGGTGATGCTGATCGCGCTGCCGCTCGGCGGCACGATCGCGCTGCAGGTGGGGCAGATCATCCGGCAGATCGGCGCGGAGTCGGGCACCGGCGCGACGGTCGTGCAGGCCCTGGTGACGCAGGTCGCCCCGATGGCGGCGGCGCTGCTGATCTCGGGGGCGGCGGGGTCGGCCATCACCTCCGACATCGGCTCCCGGCGGATCCGCGACGAGCTGGACGCCATGGAGGTCCTCGGCATCAACCCCGTGCACCGGCTGGTGACGCCGCGGCTGTGGGCGGCCAGCACGGTCGGCATCATGCTCTGCTCGCTGATCATCGTGGCGGGCGTCGCCGGCGGGTTCTTCTTCAACGTCGTCCAGGGCGGCGTGACGCCCGGCTCGTACTTCGGCGAGGCGACGTCGCTGCTTCAGCTCTCCGACCTGCTGATCACCCTGTTCAAAGCGTGGGTGTTCGGCTTCATCGCCGCCTCGGTCGCCTGCTGGAAGGGCATGACCTGCGGCTACGGCGCCAGCGGTGTCGGACGGGCGGTCAACCGCGCGGCCGTCATCGCGGCGATGCTCGTGTTCGCGGCCAACTACGTGATCTCCACCCTGGCGTACAGCCTCTTCCCGCCGAGGATCTGATGACCACCATCGTCCCGCACCGCGCCGCGGTCGTCCTGCGCCGCGCCAGACCGCGGCAGAATCCCGAGTTCGCCGAGTTCGTCGTCTTCTGCGGCCGGGTGCTGCACCACCTGGTCGTGGACATCGCCCGCGGACGGCATCTGAAGACGGTCATACGTCAGGTCAGCGACATCAGCGCCGGTGTCGGCGCGGTCGTCATCGGCCTCGGCATGATCGTCGTCATCTTCTTCATGTCGTTCTTCACCGGGACGACGGTCGGCCTGCAGGCCATCCCGGGGCTGCAGCGGGTGGGCGTCGAGTCCCTCGCGGGGATCATCGCGAGCTACGCGAACGTGCGCGAGGTGACCCCGATCATCGCGGGGGTGGCGCTGATCTTCCAGCTCGGCGGCTCGTTCACCGCCGAACTCGGGGCGATGCGCATCTCCGAGGAGATCGACGCCCTGGAGGTCATGGGGATCAACTCGCTGGCGTACCTGGTGTGCACCCGGCTCGCGGCGGCGCTGCTCACGCTCGTGCCCCTGTACCTGCTGGCGCTGTTCGCCAGCTTCTTCGCGACCCGGCTGATCTCCATCTACTTCTTCGGCATCTCGCCGGGGATCTACGACTACTACTTCCACCTGTATCTGCCGCCGATAGACGTGCTCTACAGCGTCATCAAGGTGGTCGTGTTCACGGTGATCATCGTGCTCGTGCACTGCTACCGCGGCTACAACGCCAGCGGCGGCCCGGTCGGCGTGGGGCTGGCCACCGGGCAGGCCATCCGCGAGTCCATGGTGACGATCATCATGGCCAACCTGCTGCTGTCCTACATCTTCTGGGGCGACGGCGGAACAGTGAGCCTGACGGGATGAGGACCGTTGATCTGACACCGCGCTCCCGGATCCGCTTCGGGGCGACCGGGGCGGCCGTCCTGGCCGTCTGCCTCGTGGTGTCCTTCCTGTCCGCGCGCCAGACCCATCCGGGATCGATCCATCTGCGCGCCGCGTTCGGCCGGGCGGGCGAGGGCCTCACCACCCATTCGGACGTCCGGGTGCGCGGCGTCACGGTCGGCCAGGTGTCGGGGGTGCGCCTCACCGGCGACGGCCGCGCGATGGTCACGCTGCGGATCGACCCCGGGGTCGAGGTCCCCGCCGCCGCGGAGGTCGCGATCGTCCCGCTGTCGGCGTTCGGCCCGAAGTACGTCGACCTGCGGCTGGGGGCGAACGAGGGCGAGGGGCCGTTCCTCGACGACGGCGGGACGATCGCGCGGACGAAGGACCCGCAGGAGCTCACCGACGTCGCCGGGCCCGCGGTGGACCTCCTGGCGGCGCTCGGCCCGCGGGACGTCGCCACGATCATGGGGGCGCTGCACGGCGGCCTCGACGGCCGGGGCGAGGCGCTCGGCGGCCTGATCGACGACTCCGCGAAGCTGCTCGACGTGACGGCCGGGCGGACCGGCGAGATCGGCCGCATCGCCCGCGACGGCGGGGCGCTCGCCGCGACGGCCAACGCGCACGGCGACGAGATCGGCGCCATCGCCGACGACCTGAACGTGATCCTGCCGTCGGTCACCGGCGACCCGAAGGAGTTCGACCGGCTGCTCACCGGCCTCGACGAGTCGGCGCGCACCCTGGACGGGATCCTGGAGTCGAACCCGGCGGCGCCCGGCCGGATCATCGCGTCGGTGGACCCGGCGGTGGCCGCGATGTACCGCCACCGCGGGTCGTTCCCGGACCTGATCAGCAGCAGCGGCTCCGTCCTGACGCAACTGGCCGGCATCGCCAACATCCCGGGCCCGCACGGCACCCTGCTGTCGCGGGTGACCGTCCACGTCGAATCGAGCACCGTGCTCTGCGAGTCGCTGCCGGGGCTCTGCGGCCCGGTCGAGCCCGCGGTCCCCGAGGACCCGTACAAGGTCGGGGGAGGCAACTGATGGCCGGGCGGCGCAAGTCGCGCCTGGACGGGCGCGCGGCGCGCAGGTTCCTGGCGTTCGGCATCGTCACGACCCTGCTGACCGTCTATCTGGGAGTCCGGATCGCCGGGACGACCTTCGGTTCGGGGCTGGAACTTCGGGCGACCTTCGACGACGTCAGCGGCCTGCGGGAGGGCGACCCGGTCAAGGTCGCCGGTACCGAGGTCGGTCAGGTGACGTCGGTGGAGGTGGACAAGGGCCGGGCCGTCGTCGGCCTGAAGGTCCGCGACTCGCTGCGCCTCCCGGACGACTCGTCGGCGGTCGTCCGCTGGCGCGATCTCATCGGCAACCGGGAGGTGTACCTGGAGGCCGGGGCCAGCCCGAAGATGCTGGAGGACGGCCGGACGCTGACCCGCACGCGGTCGGCGGCGGACCTCGGCGCGCTCGTCAACGACCTGGCCCCGCTGCTCGGCGGTATCGACCCGGGCGAGGTCAACAAGATCCTCCAGTCGTTCGCGGTCGCACTGGACGGCAACCAGGACGAGATACATCAGATGACCACCAACCTGGCGTCGCTCCTCAAGATGCTCAGTGCGCGGACCGGCACCATCGAGCAGATGCTCGCCGACTACCGGACGGTCACCGACGCGCTGGCCGCCCGCGACCGGCAGATCGCCCAGACCGTCGACAACCTGTCCGACCTCACCCGGGCCTTCGCGCAGAACCGCGCCGCGATCGGCGACGCGGCCGTCCGGCTGGAGGGCCTCACCAAGGGGCTCGACGACGTGCTCGGTGACGCCGCACCGCAGGTCGGGCGGCTGGTGGACGGCGCGTCCGAGCTGATGGAGGTCGCGCACAGCCGGATGAAGGACATCGACAAGATGATCAAGAGCCTGCCATCGGCGCTGCAGGCGCTCCTCACGCTCATGGACGGCGGCAAGTTCCTCCGCGGCAACGCCCTGTGCATGAACATCGTCTACGCCGAGACCTGCCCGTTCCCGATGCAGCTGCCGCCCCCGCCCGCCTCCGGGACGGGCCAGAGCCCGGCGGTGAGCCCCGAGGAGTCGAAGCTCACGCCCGAACAGCAGCGGGTCCTGCGGGCGATGATGCAGATCCTCTTCCTCGGCGATCAGGGCACGGGCCAGAACGGCGGGCAGGCGGGAGGCCGGGGATGAGCCGCTGGAAGGACTTCTTCTCCCGCTCGTTCCGGGACCGCGACCCCGTGGCGATCGCGGTTGTGACGATCCCGGCCGTGGCCGCCGTGGTACTCGCGACCTACGCCTACGGGACGCTGGGCATCCTGCGGGGCGGCTACACGGTCAGCGGCGTGTTCGCCGGCACCGGGGGCATCCGGGAGGGCGCCGAGGTGCGGCTGGCCGGGGTGAAGGTCGGCGAGATCACCGACATCTCCCCCGATTTCAGCCAGGGCAACGTCGTGATCTCCTGGAGCGTCGACGCCGGGGTCGAGCTGGGCCCGCGGATGCACGCCGACATCCGGCTGTCCAATCTGCTCGGCGGCCATTTCCTCCGGCTGTCGGGACCGGTCGTCGAGCCGTACCTGGAATCCCGGCCGGACAGCGGCCGGCGGATCCCGGCGGAACGCACGAGCGTCCCGTACTCGCTGAGCAATGCGCTGGGTTCCGCGTCCGACATGGCGGCCAAGCTGGACGCCCAGTCGATCGACAGGCTGCTGACGGAGGCGGCGAAGGTCAAGCTGCCGGACCAGAAGCAGATGGGGCGGATGCTCGCCGACCTGCGGAAGGTCAGCGCCGGGCTGAACGACGCCTGGCCGGACGCACCGCGCTCATCGAGGGCGGCGAGAAGCTCACCGGCACCCTCGCGAAGAAGGACAAGGAGCTGGCGCAACTGCTGGAGTACGGCGAGAGCCTGCTGGACGAGCTGGCGCAGCGCCGGGACGAGCTGGCGACGGTGCTCGGCAGCGGCAGCAGAGTCGTCAAGAGCCTCGACGACGCCTCACGAAACATCGCGAACAGCTGGAGACGGTGCTCGACGACTTCCATCTCACCATGAAGACGCTGACCGGCGAGAACCTTCCGTCGCTGAACACCGCCTTCGCCTGGTTCGGCCCGGCCTTCTACGGCATGAGCACCAGCGGCAGCCGGGAGGGCCGGTGGATGGAGGGCGGGTTCGTCGGCTTCGGCCCGGTCCAGCCCGGCGTCGTCGGCCCCCAGCCGAACTTCAACCCGCCGAACTACCCCCTCGTGCCGACGGGACAGGTCGAAGAATGACGAGCCACACGACAGGGACGATGGGCCGGCCGCGATCGGCGACGGCGCTCGCGACGGCCGCGCTGGTGCTGGCCCTCAGCTCCTGCAGCGTGCTGACCGGCCCGTTCTCCTCCTCGGGGAGCTACCGCGTCACCGCCTACTTCGTCCGCGCGGTGTCCTTCTATCCCGGCTCCCAGGTGCAGGTGATGGGCATCGACGTCGGCACGGTCGAGTCCGTCACGCCCGTGAACGGCAAGGTCCGCGTCGTCGCGGAGATCGACGAGAACGTGCCGCTGCCCGCGACGGCGAACGCGGCGATCGTCCCGCTGAGCCTGATCGGCGAGCGGACGCTGACGTTCGCCCCGGCGTGGCGTCCCGGCCTGCCGAGGCTCGCCGACGGTGCCGTCCTGCGGACCGACCGGACGCAGGTGCCGGTCGAGGTCAACGAGGCCCTCCAGTCGTTCGGCAGGCTCATCGACAGCTTCGACCCGGCGAAGGCCGACGCCGCGCTCGGCACCGCCGCCGGCAGCCTCGACGGCAACGGCGCCGCGTTCAACCAGGCTTTCCAGGAGGCCGGGCAGCTCATGAACAACCTCGCCGGGCAGGACGAGCGGCTCCTGGAGATCGCCCGCAACCTGAACCGGCTCGCCGGGGTCGTCAAGGGCCGGGAGAAGACGCTCGGCGAGCTGGTCGACCACTTCTCGCAGGCGTCCACGATGCTGGCTAGCGAGCGGCAGAGCATCCGCACGCTGGTGCAGGAGATCGCCGATCTCGTCGAACGCGGCGAGGAGCTCATCGACGAGTACCGCAACACGCTGCCGGGCGACCTGGCGAAACTCGCGCAGGTGTCGCTGATGATCCAGGGGAACGCCGACCGGCTCGGCCAGCTGCTGCAGGCGCTGCCCGGCATCGGCTTCCAGTTCGTCAACGCCTACAACCCGGAGAAGCGGTCGATCACGCTCCGGGTCACCCTCGACAACTTCCTGCGGTCCTACGTGGCCGCGATCATGCGCGAGCCCACGATCAACGAGAACGTGCCGTGCCCCCTCCCGCCCCCCTACTCCAACTGCCAGTAGGAGCCGCCGTGAGATTCCTCCTTGTCGCCGGGGTCCTCGTGCTGACCGGCAGCCTGTCCGGGTGCTCCCTGCAGACGCTGTCCGCGACCGCGGGCCCGCTCACCCTCACCGCCGAGTTCACCGACGTGCAGAACCTCGTCTCCGGCCACAGCGTGAAGATCGCGGACGTCGAGGTCGGCTCGATCTCCGGCGTCACCCTGGTGGGCGGCGGGACCGCGGGGTACCGCGCCCGCGTCACCATGTCGATCAAGGACGGGGTCGAGATCCCCACCGGGACGACCGCCAAGGTCACGGTGACGTCGCTGCTGGGCGAGAACTACGTGCAGCTCAAGCCGCCGCAGGGCAGGCCGCTGAACCAGGGCCCGTTCCTGGAGGACAACGCGAAGGTCGCCTCGGCGGGGACGAGTCCCGGCTTCGAGGACATCGTCGGCGGCGCCGCCCCGCTGGTCGGGGCGCTGGCCGCGGGCGACGCGCCGGGGCTCGTCCACACCGCCGCCACCGCCCTGTCCGGGCGCGGCCCGAAGATGAACGCGATGATCGGCGACGCCGCGCAACTGGTGGCGACCTTCGAGAAGCATCGCGGGGAGCTCGCCCGGGCCGTCGACGACCTGGCCGGGCTGGGCGAGAAGCTGGCCGCGCACGAGGAGTCGCTGGGCCGGCTGCCGGGCCGGCTCGCCGAGACCACGCAGGTGCTCTCCGACGACCGCGAGAAGATCCTTACCGCGGTGCGGTCGCTGTCGGACATGGCGAAGACCGTGAACGACACGGTGCTGATCGGGTACACCGACGAGCTGCGGAGCATCGTGGAGCGGCTCGGCCCGTCCATGCAGGTGCTGGCCGACGACCGGACGAAACTCGGCACCCTGATCACGCGCCTGCAGGAGTTCGTCAGCCGGATGCCGCGGCAGGTGTACAACGGGCAGCTCCTCACCTATGCCGTGATCAACTTCGACGGCTCCGCCACCGAGGCCGGCGGCGAGTCGCCCTCGTCGCTCGCCGAACTTCGTCGACATGCTGGGGCCGAACCGATGAGGCGCCGCGTCAAGCTCGACCGCATCCAGCTCAACCTCGTGGTCTTCGTGCTCCTCGGGGTGATCCTGACGGTGTGGGCGGTGCGCAACGTGCTCGAACTCGACCCGTTCTCGCGCCCGTACCGCATCACCGCGCAGTTCGAGCGGTCGCCGGGGCTCCAGGCGGGCTTCGACGTCACCTACCTCGGCGTCGCGGTCGGGGAGATCGGCTCCGTCCGGCTGGAGCAGAGCAAGGTGGTGGTCGACCTCGTCATCGACAAGGGCGAGCACGTCCCGCGGGGTGCGACCGCCGCCGCCGGGCTCAAGTCCGCGATCGGCGAACCGTACGTGGACCTCTCACCGGGGCAGGGACGGCTGGACGCGCCGCCGATGCGTCCCGGCGAGGTCATACCGCTGTCCCGGACGAGCGTGTCCCGGACGTACGGCGACCTGTTCGACGCCGTGACCGACGCCGTCAACGGGCTCGACCCGAAGAACCTGCGGGTCCTCACGCGGGAACTGGCGGACGGGCTGGAGGGCCGCGGCGGCACGCTCGGCGTCACCGTCGACGGTGCGTCGCGGCTCGCCGACACGTTCGCGAAGGACACGCGCGTCCTGGACGAGCTGATCGGCAACCTGAGCATGCTGACCGGCACCCTCGCGGGCAAGCGCGGCGAACTCGGGACGGGCGTCGCCGCGACCGCCGGGGTCACCTCGTCGCTCGCCGACCTCGAGAAGGACCTCGCCCGGATCCGGGACGGCTCCCCCGACCTGGTGGCGAAGTTCGCGCGGCTGCTGCGCGACTCCGAGACGGCCGCGAAGTGCACGCTCGGCTCGCTCGGCGGGGCGCTGCCGGTGCTGCTGTCCGACGGCAACGTCGCCGCGCTCGACGAGGGGCTGGCCTGGTCGCCGCAGCTCGCGAAGGCCATGCGCGGCGCGGTCACGTTCGTCAACGGCGAGCCGAACCTCAACATCAACTTCGCGATCACGCCGGGCCCGGTCGAGGGCGCCGTCGAGTACCGCAACCTCGCGCCGCTGCCCGACATCCGGCGCATCCCCACGTGCGCGGGGATCGAGCTGCCCGAGCGGCAGAAACCGCCGAAGCCCGGCGCCACGGCGGCGGCGACGCCGCGGGCGGGCGGCGATCCGGCCACGGTCGCGCAGGACTCGGTGCCGGTGCGCGACAGCGCCGGGCACGACCGCGACGACGGCACGCCGTGGCTCGTCTACCTGCCGCCCGTCGCGGCGGGGCTGATCCTGCTGCGCGTCTTCATGAGCATGCTCGGGGCGACCTGGCGTCCGACCTGGAGGAGGAGGAACCGATGAAGGCCGACATTTCCGCGAAGCCCGAGGCCGGCGGGGACGGGGACGCCCCGGCCGTCTACGAGTACGGCCTGACGTTCGTGGCCGGGAAGGGCGGCGGGAGCAACGGCTCCGCGCGCCGCAGGCCGCCGAAGGTCCCGGCCGCCGTCCTCGCCGCGTCCTTCGGCAAGGCCGAGGGCGAGCCCGAAGACAAGGCCGGAGCCGCGCCCGAGGAGGTGGGCGAGGACGAGAGCGCGGGCACGGAAGAACGCGAGGACGCGGGCAAGGGCGCGGGCGGGAAGCGTGGTCTCCGGCGGCGGCGGGTCCGGTTCGGGCCGCGGACCCGGGTCGCGCTGCGGGTCGTCCCGACGGTCGCGCTGGTCGCGGTGACCGCGGGGCTCGCCGTCGTCTGGCAGGACCGGAACGACCTCGCCGGCGAGGCCGACACGCGCCGGGAGCTGGTCGGCGCGGCGAGCAAGGTCGCGGGCACCTTCTTCAACTGGGACTATCGGCGCATGGACGAGTCCTTCAAGGCGAAGTACCCGCTGCTCACCGAGAAGGCCGCCGACTCGATCCGGCCCACCGCCGAAACCCTCACCACGTACTTCACGAAGAACAAGGTCAGCTCCCAGGCGCACATCAACGACATCTACCCCGGCGAGATCAAGGACGGGGCCGCCAACGTGCTGGTCGTCATCAACACGAAGGTGACCACGGTCGAGTCCGTCCAGAGCAACACCGGGGCCACCGTCGCGCTCAGCATGGAGCGCACCGCGGGCAGGTGGCTGGCGGGCAACATCACGCTGCTCAGCCCGGGGGCGGAGTCGGTCACCGACGAGAACGGCAAGCCGCTGTCCGGCGCGGACGGCGAGGACGCGGAGGGCTCGGAAGGCGCGAAGGGTTCGGGCGGCTCGGGGCTGCCGGGCGCGGGCGGGCTGCCCGGCACGGCGGCGCTCCCTAGCCCACCGGCCCCGGGGCGCGGGCCACCGGCGGCCGGGCACGCCCGCCCGCCGTGTAGCGTTCCAACGGATCCGACCGAACCGATCCCTTAAGGGGGAGCTCATTCATGCGCACGCACGGCTGGCGGGGCGACCCTCCTCGTGACGACGACGAGGCCCGGCGGCGGATCATCGGGGCGATGATCCGGTGCGTGGACCGGCTCGGCGCGCGCAAGGTCGGCTTCACGCAGGTCGCCGAGGACCTCGGCGTCACGCGCGCGACCGTGTACCGGTACTACCGCAACCTCGACGAGCTGATGGAGGCCGCGGGCCTGGCCGCCGCGGGCGAGTTCGAGGCGCGGATGGCCGCGGAGGTCGACTCGCTGACCGTCCCGGCCGAGATCATCGTCGAGGTGCTCGCCCGCGCCGTGGAGCAGCTGCCCCGCGAACCGTACGTCGGGATGCAGCTGACCACGGGGCACACGATCGGCCTCGCGTCCGCCATCCTCTCCGATGTCGCGCTGACCGAGATGAAGTCCTTCCTCACCCGGTTGAAGATCGACTGGCCCGCGCTCGGCTACGACGACACCGAGCTGGAAAGCCTCGCCGAGTTCTTCATGCGCATGCTGCTGTCCTTTCTCGCCGTGCCCGAGGCCACCCGCGCCGATCCGCGTCCGTTCCTGCGCCGCTGGCTCGTCCCGGGCCTCATGTCCGGGCCCCTCGCCGCCGCGGCCCAGGAGACGTCCCGGGCGTCCTGACCTTCTGGACGACTCGCTCTTCGAGGGGCGGGCCCGCTTCGCGGACCCGCCCCGGCGCGCGGCGCGGAAGTTGCGTGCCGGGGCGGGAACTCGGCGGCCCGCGATCAGCCGATGATCAATGGCAGGGTCTCCCAGCCCCGCACTGTCGAGGTCTGCGCCAGCTCGGCGCCGTCCCAGTCCACCTCCCACCGGGGGAAGCGGCGCAGGATCTCCTCCAGCGCCACCCGTCCCTCCAGCCGGGCGAGCGCGGCGCCGAGGCAGTAGTGGACGCCGAGGCCGAAGGTCAGCTGCTGGCCGACCTGGCGGCGGACGTCGAACCGGTCGGGGTCGGGGTAGCGGTTCTCGTCGCGGTTGGCGGCGCCGACGATGAACATCATCGCGCTGCCCTCCGGGATCGTCCGGCCGTGGTACTCGACGTCCTGCGTGACGTACCGGGCGATGAACGGGCCGGGCGGCTCGTAGCGCAGCACCTCCTCGATCGCGCCGGGGATCAGCGCCGGGTCGTCCACGAGCGCCTGCCGCTGGTCGGGGTTCTGCGCGAGCACCGAGCCGAGCCAGCCGATGAGCCGCCCGGTGGTCTCGTTGCCCGCCCCGGCGACGACGGTGGTGTAGACGATGGCCTCGTCGTGGGTGAGCGTGCGGGTCTTGCCGTCCTCGTCCTCGAACTCCGTGGTCAGCAGACGGGTCATGAGGTCGTCCGACGGGTTCTTCGCGCGCATTCGATGTACTCGCGGAAGAGGTCGCCGCTCATGATCGCCTGGTTCTGGACGTCCATCTGGCCGCCGGCCTCGGTGCGCAGGCTCTCGTCGGCGGAGTCGCGGATGGCCTCCTGGTCCGCCTCCGGAATGCCCAGCAGCATCCCGATCACCCGCATCGGCAGTTCGGCGCTGACCTCGCGGATCAGGTCGAAGTCGCCGGTGCCGACGAGCGGGTCGAGGGTGCGGACGCAGTAGTCGCGCACCTGCGGTTCCAGTTCGGCGATCCGGCGGGGGGTGAAGACCCGGACGAGCAGCCGCCGGTGCACGTCGTGGATCTCGGGGTCCTCGAAGATGAGCGTCCCGGGGGGCAACTCGATGCCGGACTTGACCATCTCCAGGATCCCGCCGCGCGCCGAGGAGAACGTCCGCCAGTCGGGCAGGCCGCGCTCGATGTCGGCGTACCGGCTCACCGCGTAGAAGTCGTGCTTCTCGTTGTAGTACAGCGGCGCCTCGTCCCGGAGCCGCTTGTAGGTCGGGTAGGGGTCGCGGGCGAACCGCGTGTCGTAGGGGTCCCAGTAGAGCGGCTCGTCGGTTGGCACGTGCTCTCCTCGCATGTCGGTGAAAGCTGTTTCCGAGCCGGGCTACTTGAGCATCGACCCCGCGTCGATCGGCAGCGGGACGCCCGTGATGTAGCGGCTGTCGTCGGAGACCAGGAAGAGGATCGCGTTGCTGATGTCCTCGGGCTCCACCCACGGGACGGGAAGCGCGTTCATCATCTGCGAGATCGGCGCCATGTCCTCCTGGGTCGGGTTCTCCAGATCCGGGCGGAACATCCGGTACGTCATGTCGTTCATGAGCATCGGCGTGTTCACCTGCGTGGGGTGCACCGAGTTGACCCGGATGCTGTACTGCGCGAGTTCCACCGCCATGGAGCGCATCAGGCCGACGACGCCGTGCTTGGACGCGACGTAGTTGGCGATGTTCGGGTGGGCCTTCAGGCCGCCGACGGAGCTGGTCAGGACGATCGCGCCGCCGCGGCCGCCGTCGATGATGTGCTGGATCGCGGCCTTGCCGGTGTGCCAGACGCCGGTCAGGTTCACGCCGATCGAGTCGTGCCAGAGCTTCTCGTCCATCTTGTGGATCTCGTCGCCGCTGGCGGCGAGGCCCGCGTTGGCGACGATGATGTCGAGCCGGCCGAGCCGCCCGACGCCGTCGTCGACGGCCGCCTTCAGCGCGTCGAGGTCGCGCACGTCCGCCTGGGCGGCGACGATCTTGCGGCCGGTCGCCTCGACCAGGGCGACGGTCTCCTCCAGGTCCTCGGGGGTGGACATGGGGATGGGGACGGTGTCGATCTGCTTGCAGACGTCGACGGCGATGATGTCGGCGCCCTCCTGCGCGAGCCGCACCGCGTGGCTGCGTCCCTGGCCGCGCGCGGCGCCGGTGATGAAGGCCACCTTGCCTTCGAGTCGTCCGGGCATCGGGTCCTCTTCTCTCTCGGGAGGTGGGGGGTCGAGGTTCAGCGGGCTTTTTCGGTGGCGGGCGCACCGTCGGCGGCCGGGGCTCGGTCGGCCGTCCGCGCCGCCGCCCGGACGGCCTTGAGGATGCCCTGGTAGCCGGTGCAGCGGCACAGGTTGCCCGACAGGCCCTCGCGGATCTGCTCGTCGGTCGGGTCGGGGTTGTCGCGCAGCAGCGCGGTGACCGAGACGACGAATCCCGGCGTGCAGAATCCGCACTGCAGCCCGTGGTTGTCGCGGAACGCCGCCTGGACGGGCGACAGCTCGCCGTCGGGCGCGGCGAGGCCCTCGACGGTGGTGACCTCCGCGTCGTCGGCCTGCACGGCGAACACCAGGCAGGCGCGCACCGCCTCGCCGTCCAGCAGGACCGTGCAGGCACCGCAGACCCCGTGCTCGCAGCCCAGGTGCGTGCCGGTCAGCCCGCAGCGTTCCCGCAGGTAGTCGGCCAGGGTGAGGCGGGGCGGAACGGTCGCGCGGCGGGTCACGCCGTTGACCCGCATCCGGATGTCGGCGTCAGGCATGGGCGGCCTCCTGGACGGCTCGTCGCCAGCGCGCGTCACCACGACGGCCCCGACGTTCCTGCGGTGATCGGCGGACGCGTGCAGGTCGGCCGGGACCGTGTCCGGCTCGGCGGCGGCGGTGCGCCCGACGTCGTCGGCGTCGATGTCGGCGGCGGCGGTTCCGGTGACGGCGGCCTCCGCCGCGGCGGCGCGCAGCGGTGTCGAGCCGAGCCCGAACAGGCCGATGCCGCAGCGGCGGACCACACCGGCGTCGTCGAGTTCGACGGCGACGGCGGCGCCCGCGATCGCGAAGTCCCCGCCGCGGCGGCGCGAACTCCTCGACGGCGAACCCGCCGCGTCCGTCCCGGACGGGGAAGTCGACCGCGGTCAGCAGCTCGTCCTCCGCCAACTCGGTGGTCCACATGCCGGTGAAGAACTCGTCGGCCGGGACGGTCCGCTCGCCGCGCGGCGACCGCGCGTGGATGCGGGCGCCGAGCGCCAGCGCGACCGCCGGGTACTCGGCGGCGGCGTCGGCGTGCGCGAGGGATCCGCCGATCGTGCCGCGGTTGCGGATCTGGAAGTGCCCGATCAGCGGGGTCGCGCGGGCGAGCAGCGGGACGTCGCGGGCCACCTCGGCGGACCGTTCGATCATGGCCTGGGTGGTGCAGGCGCCGATCCGCAGGACGCCGTCGCGGCGTTCGATGCCGCGCAGGCCGCCGATGCGGCGCAGGTCGACCAGGTGCTCGGGGACCGACAGGCGCAGCGCGAGCATGGGGACGAGGCTCTGCCCGCCCGCGATGATCTTGGCGTCCTCGCCGAGGTCCGACAGCAGCGCGACGGCTTCCCCGGCGTCGGTCGGCGCGTGGTAGTCGAAGGCGGCCGGTTTCATCGCGTCACCGCCCGTCCGTCCGCGGCGCGGACCAGCGCGACGATCGACTCCGGGGTGAGCGGCAGCCGGGTGATCTCCGCGCCGAACGGGGCGAGCGCGTCGGCGACGGCGTTCACCACCGCCGGGGGCGCGCCGATCGCGCCGCCCTCGCCGACGCCCTTGTAGCCGCCGGGTCCCGCCGCGGGCGTCTCGATGTGGCCGTACTCGATGGTCGGCACCTCCGCGGCCGTGGGCAGGAGGTAGTCCATGAACGTGGTGGCGATCGGGTTGCCCTCCTCGTCATATGCGAGGTGCTCGTACAGGGCGCCGCCGATCCCCTGGACGACGCCGCCCGCGATCTGCCCCTCGACGACGTTCGGGTTGATCATCGGGCCGCAGTCCTCGCTGACGATGTAGCGCAGCAGCGTGACCTGGCCGGTCACGACGTCCACCTCGCAGGTGCACAGGTGCGTCGCGTTGGCGAAGATTATCGGGTTGTCGGGGTGGTACCGGCCGCTGTGCTCCAGGCCGGGCGGCACCCCGGGCGGCAGGGCCTCGGGCTGGAAGTAGGCGGTCTCGGCGATCTCGGCCAGCGACACCTCCGCGTCCGGCACGCCGCGCACGCGCGCCCGTCCGCCGGTCAGCTCGATGTCGTCCGGGGCCGCCTCCAGCTTGTGCGCGGCGATCGCGGTGATCCGCTCGCGCAGCACCGCCGCCGTGACGCCGACGGCGCCCGCCGTCATCGACCCCGACCGGCTGCCGGCCGCGCCGCCGCCGAACGGGGTGATCGCCGTGTCGCCCTGGATGGTGCTGACGTCGGCGATGTCGACGCCCAGCTCGTCCGCGGTGAGCTGCACGACGGTCGTCTCGATGCTGTTGCCGCTCGATCCGCCCGAGACGTACACGTTGACCTTGCCGGACGGCTCGATGCGGATCGTCGCGCCCTCGGTGGCGTGCAGCGCCATCGCGGCGGTGGTGGGCTCGACGTAGGTGCAGGTGCCGACGCCGAGGTACCGGCCGTCGGCGCGGGCCCGCTCCTGCTCCTTGCGGAAGGCGTCGTAGTCGAGCATCTCCAGCGCCTGCTCGAACGTCTCCAGCGGCGTGACGTCGCTGTAGGGCATCCCGTTCGGGTTGGTGTACGGCAGTTCGTCCCGGCGCAGCAGGTTCCGGCGGCGCAGCTCGGCCGGGTCCATGCCCAGGCGGCGCGCCGCGACGTCCATCAGCACCTCGCGCGCCAGCGACTCCATCTGCCACGGGCCCCGGTAGGCGTTGAGCCCGGCGGTGTTGGAGAACACCGACGTCGACGTCCAGGTGCCCCGCGGCACCCGGTACGGCCCGGGGAAGAACATCCCGACGGCCGCGGCCGTCCCGACGGGCCACGGCGTCGGGTAGGCGCCGACGTCCTGCACGTAGTCGATCGCCGCGGCCGTGATCGTCCCGTCCGCTTCGAAGGCCAGGTGCACGTCGGCGTGCGAGTGCCGCGCCTGCCCGGCCGCCATGAGGTTCTCCCGGCGGTCCTCGATCCACTTCAGCGCGCCGGGCACCTTGCGCGCGGCCAGCATGACGCACATGTCCTCGCGCTGCGGGGCGACCTTCTGCCCGAAGCCGCCGCCGGTGTCGCGCATCACGACCCGGACGCGCTGCTCCGGCAGCCCGAGCAGCCGGGAGCAGAACAGCCGCACCTCGTGCGGCGACTGGGTCGCGGTCCAGATCGTCAGCTCGCCGGACGGCGCGGACCACTCCGCGACCATCCCGCGCGTCTCGATGGGCACCTGCGCGTACGCCTGCTGGTGGATCGTCTCGCGCACCACCAGCGCCGCCTCGTCGAAGACCGGGGCGAGGTCGTCCAGGGGCGGGCCGCCGAGCGTCCCGGCGACGTTCTCCGGGTACTCGGCGTGCACCGGCTCGCCGGATTCGCGCGCGGTCGCGTAGTCGGGGACCGGCGGCAGCGGCTCGTAGTCCACGAACACCAGCTCGGCGGCGTCCTCGGCGATGTAGCGGTCGGCGGCGACGACCAGCGCGACCGGGTCCCCGACGAAGCGGACCTCGCCCTCGGCCAGCGGCGGCCGCGGGGTGTCGGGGACGTCCTTGCCGATCAGGGTGTACCAGGCTTCCCGCACGTCCGGGTTCAGGTCCGACGCGGTGAACACCGCGTGCACGCCGTCGAGCGCGAGCGCCTCGGCCGCGTCCACGCCGGTGATCCGGGCGCGGGCGAGCGGGCTGCGGACGAAGCACGCGTGCAGCATCCCGGGCCGGACCACGTCGTCGACGTAGGTGCCGTGGCCGGTGAGCAGCCGCGGATCCTCCACCCGGGCCACCCGGGCGCCCGCGTAGCGCGCCGCGGCCGCCCGCACTCCGGTCACCGGCCCGTTCCGGCCGGTCGAGACGGGAAGTGAGCCATCCAGGGCCTCCTAGCGCACGATCCGGTAATGCCGTTCTCGCTCAGCGATGCTAAGCATCTGCACAGCATCGCCGCAATAGGTGGTCAGGGGTCACTTTCGGCGGAACGCGGCACATCGTGGGAAGACGCGGAGGATTCGTTGGCCGGGAGGTGGCGCGCGGTCGTGGATCATCCCCGGTGACGCCTGGGGAGGAGCGCCATGTGGCACGACATGATGACCGTCGGGATCCCGATCGCGGAGAAGGTGATCCGCACGGCCCTGGTCTACGTGGTCGTGCTCGCGCTGTTCCGCATCAGCGGGAAGCGCGGCCTGGCGAACCTGAACACCTTCGACATGGCCGTCGTGTTCCTGCTGTCCAACGTCGTCCAGAACGCGGTGATCGGACCGGACGACAGCCTGCTCGGCGGCGTGATCGGCGCCGTCACCCTGGTCCTGCTCAACGCCGCGATGAACCGCTGGCTCGCCCTCGACGAGCGCGTCGGCCGCGTGCTGGAGGGGACCCCGACGACCGTCGTCGAGGACGGCGAGTTCGACCGGCGGGCCGCGCTGCGCCTGTCCCTGCGCCGCGCCGAACTGGAGAACGCGGTGCGCATGCAGAAGGGCGACAAGCTGTCCGACGTCGCGAGCGCCTCCCTCGAACCGAGCGGGCAGCTCGTCATCGTGCTGAAGCCGACGGAGTCGAACGCCACCCGGGGCGACATCGCCCGCGTCGAGGACCGTCTCGCCGCCATCGAGGCACTCCTCCGGTCGCGCGGCCCCGGCTAGCCGCCGCGCCGCGTGCCGCGGCTCAGCCCGTCGCGGCGGGCTCCGCCGGGCGGCGCCCGAAGCGGCGCTGCAGGTCGCGGTCGATGTCGGCGTACTCGCGGTTCTTGGTCTCCGGGACGTAGCGGAGCACGAACACCAGGCCGGCCAGGGAGATCACCGCGAAGATCCAGAAGGTCGGGCCCTGGCCGATCGCCTTCGCGATCGGCAGGAACGCCAGGCTGACCACGAAGTTGGACGCCCAGTTGACGGTCGTCGACGCGCTCGATCCCGCCGCGTGGGCCCGCGTCGGGAAGATCTCGCCGATCATCGTCCAGAACACCGGCCCGAGCCCGGCCGCGTAACCGGCGATGTAGAGCACCATGCACACCAGCGACAGCCCCGACGACCAGTCGGCGGCGAACGCGAGGCCGAGCAGGGCCATGGTCACCGTCATCACCGCCAGCGACACCAGCATGAGCTTCCGCCG
This sequence comes from Actinomadura sp. CNU-125, assembly GCF_001942465.1. Lineage (GTDB taxonomy): Bacteria > Actinomycetota > Actinomycetes > Streptosporangiales > Streptosporangiaceae > Spirillospora. Next base: position 25,355 of record NZ_MKJY01000510.1, on the reverse strand, counting down.
CCCGGCACGGTCGATGGCGCGCACCGCCACGATCGTCATCACCAGGTTGATGACGCCGATGGCGATCGAGTAGAAGATGGCGTTCGACGCCGTCAGGCCGGTCTGCTCGATGATCGTCGGCGCGTAGTAGATGATCGTGTTGATCCCGGCGAACTGCTGCAGGGCGGCGAGCCCGAGCCCGACCACCAGCGCCGGCCGGACGTGCCGTTCCAGCAGCGCCCGCGCACCCGCCTGATCCGGCTCGACCCGGCCCGCGTCCTCGCGCCTGCGCCGCTCGTACCGTTCGAGCAGCCGGTCGGCGGTCGCGGTGTTGGTGACCGACGCGACCAGCTTGCGGCACTCCGCGCGCTGCCGTGCTCCAGCAGCCACACGCCCGACTCCGGCAGGATCAGCACCGCGGCGACCACGATCACCAGCCCCGGGACCGCGCCGACCGCGATCATCGCCCGCCAGTCGCCGCCCCCGGAGAACGCGAGGTTCACCAGGTAGGCGACCAGGATGCCCGTCGTGATCATCAGCTGGTTGAGGGTCAGCAGGCGGCCCCGGATGCCCTTCGGGGCGATCTCCGACAGGTAGATGGGGACGGTCGCGGACGCCGCGCCGACCGCGAGGCCGAGGATCAGCCGTCCCGCCATCAGCGTCCAGTAGCCGGGGGCGAAGACGGCGACCACCGTGCCGAGGAGGAACGTCAGCCCCTCGGCTTCGAGCGCGCGCCTGCGGCCGAACCGGTCGGCGATCCGCGCCGCCGCCAGCGCGCCCGCCATCGCGCCGAGCACGAGCACGCTGACGACGCTGCCCTGCTGGAAGGAGTTCAGGTCGAAGTCGCTCCTGATGAACAGCAGCGCCCCCGAGATGACCCCGGTGTCGAAGCCGAACAGGAAGCCCCCGAACGCGATGAGGATCCCCCACGTCCAGATCTTGCGCAGGCCCGCGGACGGGATCTCCGACAGCGGGCCCTCCCGGTACGGCGGGACGCTGGAAGAGCCTTGCATTCTCGATATCCTCCGGGCTCGCCGGGCAGAGCCGACGCCGATCGTCCGACGACCTCCCGGGCTCTTCCCCCGGCCGCCGCGCGCGATCCCGATCTTTCGCAAAATGATCGTGACCTCGCGGCCGCACGTCCCCCGGCGCCCGCCCGGACGCCCGGACGCCCGGACGTCAGGCGGCGTCGTCGTCGCGGCGCGGCGGGACAGGGCGCCGGGCCACCACACGCGCGGGCCCACGTCCCGGACGAGCGCTGGCACCAGCAGCGAGCGCACGACGAGGGTGTCCAGCAGGACGCCGAACGCGACGATGAACGCGATCTGGACGAGGAAGGCGAGCGGGATGACGACGAGGGCGGCGAACGTCGCGGCGAGCACCACGCCCGCCGAGGTGATGACGCCGCCGGTCGTGGTCAGCCCGCGCAGCACGCCCGCGCGCGGCCCGTGCCGCAGCGACTCCTCCCGCACCCGCGTCATCAGGAAGATGTTGTAGTCGACGCCGAGCGCGACGAGGAAGACGAACCCGTACAGCGGCACCGACGCGTCCGTGCCGGTGAAGCCGAACACGTGCCGGAAGACCAGCGCGGACACCCCGAGCGTCGCCAGGTAGTTGAGCGCGACGGTGGCGACCAGCAGCAGCGGCGTCAGCAGGGAGCGCAGCAGCGCGACGAGGATCACCACGATGATCGCCAGCACGACCGGGACGATGACCTTCCGGTCGTGCTGCGCGGCGGCCTGCGTGTCGACCTGCTGCGCGGTGTAGCCGCCGACGAGCGTGCCGTCGAGGTGGTGCAGGTCGCCGCGCAGCCGCTCGACCGTCGCGCGGGCGGCCTCGCTGTCGGCGGCGTCGCTCAGCGTGACGTCCACGAGGGCGCGGCCGTCGACCACGAGCGGCTCGCCGCCAGGACCGCCCGCGGTGCGGGGGCTCGCCTCGGCCACCCCGTCCGGTGCGCTCGCCCGCGGCGACGGCCTGCGGCACCGTGGCGGCGCCGGTGAGGACGACGGCGGGGTTGCCCTGGCCGCCGGGGAAGTGCTCGTCCAGGGCTTCCTGCGCGGTCACCGACGGCGCTCCGCCGACGAACGTCTCGCTCAGCGGCACGCCGTCGGAACGCAGCTGCGGCATGAACGCCGCGCAGGCGACCAGCACGATCAGCGACCCCGCCCAGAGGCGGCGCGGGCGCCGGTCCACCAGCCCGGCGACGCGCGTCCAGACGCCGTGCCCGGAGCCCGCGCCGTCGTTGTGCGGCTTGGCGGGCCAGTAGGCCGCGCGGCCCAGCAGCGCGAGGACGGCGGGCAGGAAGGTGAGGGCGCTGAGCAGCGCGCAGCCGATGCCGATGGCACCGACCGGGCCGAGCGCCCGGTTGTTGGACAGGTCGCTGAGCAGGAGCGCGAGCAGCCCGGCGGCCACCGTCCCGGCGCTGGCGGCGATCGCCCCGGCCGACCCGCGCCACGCGGCCACGACCCCGGCCAGGCGTCCCGTTCCGGCGGCGAGCTCCTCGCGGTGCCGGGCCGACAGCAGGAGGGCGTAGTCGGTGCAGGCGCCGATCACCAGGATGAACAGGATGCCCTGCACCTGCCCGTCGACCGTCAGGACGTCCCGTCCGGCGAGCGCGTACACGATGGCGCAGGCCAGCGCCAGGGCGAACACCGACCCGAGGATGATCACCAGTGGCAGCAGCACGCTGCGGTACACCACCAGGAGGATCAGCAGCACGACGCCGACGGCGACCCCGAGGAGCAGCACGTCGATGCCCGCGAACGCGTCGCCGAGGTCGGCCTGCGTGGCGGCGGGGCCGCCGACGTACGCGCTTGTCCCGGGCACCCGTTCCGCCGTCTCGCGGATGCGGTCGACGGTCTCGGCGATGTGGTCGCCCGCGTCGGCGGGGATCTGCACGACGGCCTGCAGCGCGGCGCCGTCCCGCGACGGGATCGGCGGCGACGGCTCGCCCGCGATGTACGGATCGCCGCGCAGGGAGTCGAGGGCCCGCCCGGCGGCGGCACGCCGGTCGTCCGACACGCCGCCGCCGTCGCCGGTCGTCCAGACGACGATCGCCGGGATCGTCCGGTCCCGTTCGAACGCGGCCTGCTCCTCCAGGACCCGCGTCGATTCGGCGCCGGTCGGCAGGAAGGACGACTGGTCGTTGGTGGAGACCTCCCCGAGCCGGCCCGCGAACGGCCCGAGCACGCCGCCGACGACGAGCCAGGCGAGCAGGAGGACGACGGGGACGGACCAGCGGGCGATTCGTGGTGCGGGCATTTCCGTTCCTGGTTCGGGGACACCGGCGGGAGCCGTCCTGGACGCGCTCCGCTCGGTACGGCAACGGAAAGTTACCTCAATGATTGAGATAACGCTAATCTGGGGAGCGTGCCCTCACAGCCCTCGCGCCCCTTCCCGCCCCCGGACGATGCGAACCCGCCGGAAACCGGCACCGGCCTGCGGACCTTCGCGACGCTGCTGCGCCGCGTGAACTCCGAACTCGGCCGCGTCACCCGCGACTTCGCCCGCGACCACGACCTGCACCACTCCGACGTCCAGGCCCTGGCCGCGCTCCTCGACGGCATCGCCACGACGCCCGGCGGGTTGCAGCGGCACCTCGGCCTCACGTCCGGCGCCATCAGCGCCTGCCTGGGGCGGCTCGAACGCGGCGGGCACATCGAGCGCGTCCGCGACACCGCCGACGCCCGCGTCGTCCGGCTCCGCTACACCGACTCGGGCCGCGCCCTCGCCCGCGAGCACTTCCGGCCCCTCGCCCGCACGACCGAGAACATCCGCGGCGAGTTCGACGAGGCCGAACTGCGCACGATCGTCCGCTTCCTGGAATCGCTGGCCGAGGGCCTGAAGGCGGAGCGCGACGAGCGCTGAGCCCGGGTGCCGGACGGCCGACGCCGTCCGTCCCCGCCGGTCCGAAGACGTCGCGGCGGCCGCACCCCATTCGGCGTCCCGTTCGGCGCCCCCTTCACGCCGCGACGCCGCGCGACGCCACCGAGCCGCTTGTCAAGCGCTTTCTGGAATTGCTGGAAAAATGGCCCCCAAACCGAATCGCCGCACTTCGGGCGCGCGGATCGCGGCGGCGACCCGAATTGCGCGAGCCCGCGTCGTTCAGCAGACTGAACGCCGTAGATCGGTCCACTCCGGACCCGATCGAGAGGGGAGGTGATTTACGGCCACAGCACCGTAACCGAGAGTCCCGACCCCCGATCGTGCGCGGAAGCGCACTACAAGGAGACGTTTCTCCGTGAAGTTCAGCTACGCCATGCTCCCCGACTACCCGGTCGCGGAGTCGCTGGCCTCCATCAAGCTCGCCGACGAGCTCGGATTCCACGCGGTGTACGCGGCGGACGAGCCGTGGCACAAGGACCTGTGGCTGCTGTTCGCCGCCGCCGCGGCGAGCACCTCGCAGATCCGCCTCGGCCCGTCGGTGTCGGCGGTGACGCTGCGCGAGCCGTCCCTGATCGCGCAGGCCGCCGCGACCCTGGACGAGCTCACCGGCGGCCGCGCCGAGGTCGTCCTCGGCAGCGGCAACTTCGGGGTGCTCGCCCAGTACAAGATCGACTGGGCGCGGACCAAGCCGCTCACCCGGGTGAAGGAGGCCGTCGCGGTCGTCCGGACCCTGCTGGACGAGGGCACGATCACCCGCGACGGCGAGTTCTACTCCTACGACGGGCTGTTCACCTTCGCCCGCCCCGTCCAGGAGCGGCTCCCGGTCAAGATCGGCGCGATGCGCGGGCCGAAGTCGTTCGAGGCGGCCGGTGAGCTGTCCGACGGCGTGCACCACGCGCTCAGCTACTCGCGCGGCGCCTACGAGTACGCGGTCGAGCACTTCCGGGCGGGCGCCGAGCGCGCGGGCAAGGACTGGCGGTCGCTCGACATCGGCGCCTGGGTGGTGTTCGCGGTCGGGCCCGACTCGGCCGCCGCCAAGGAGTCGGCCCGCAGCATGGTCGGCCTCTACGCGTCGCGATGCCGCCCGAGCAGCTGGAACGCAACGGCGTCGACCCGGCGGACATGGTCCCGATCGTCGACGCCATCGGCGCCGGCGACCTCGCCAAGGCCATCGAGCTGACCACCCCGGAGATCACCGAGAAGCTGTCCCTGGCGGGCACCCCCGACGAGGTCCGCGCGAAGATCGAGAGCGAGATCGCGCCGACCGGCGTGAACCACATGATCTGCGCGATCACGGACCCGGGCCTGGTGAAGTCGTTCACCGGCCGCGAGCTGACCGGCGTCCCCGGCGTGGACGGCCAGCTCCGCCTGATCCACGAGCACCTGATGCCCGCGTTCCGGTGACCCGGGACGAGTGACGGCCGGGCGCCGGGACGGGACCGGTGGCGGTTCCGTCCCGCGCCCGCGCCCGGCGCCCGGCGTTCCGGCGCCCCTTCACCCCTTCGCGATCTACCGGCCGCGGCGCGGCCTGGTCACGCGAACGCCCGGCCCGGTCCGGCGGTCAGCGGGCCGAGGTCGACGGGTTCGTTCGTCCCGACGCCCGCCGCGTCGACGTGGCGCCGGACGAGTTCGCGGGCCTCGTCGAAGTGGGTCTGCTCGATCTCGAACGTGGGGCTGGCGTAGTAGCCGTCCCCGGCCTCCTTCGGGTCCGGATGGGGGTTGCGGTACATCTGCTGGGCCCGGTCGCGAAGTTCGAGCATGGTGGGGACGGCGAGCGCCATGTGCCGCGGGTGGCCGTCGAACGCCGAATGCAGGTAGCCGAGCAGCCTGGCGTAGGCGGCGTTGAACTCGACGGCCTCCCGGTACACCGCGCTCGTCTCGGCGAATCGCCGGTAGTCGGCCACCTTCGAGTCGCCGCGGATGGGGTAGGCGTCGTCCCACGTCACGTCCAGGAACGGGCCGCTGGGCGGTGTGGCGGGCACGTCGTGCGGGCCGTAGGCGCGCCCGGTGTAGATCTCGTTGAAGCGGAAGTAGTGGGCGATCTGGCGCTGCTCGCCGAAGATCCGGTCGTCGCTGGTGAAGATCGTCTCGTTGCTCCCCTCCCCCTGGTCGCTGATCACCTCGATCGCCTTCAGCGCCGTGGGCAGGCCGGTGACGGCGAACGCCTCGCCGCCGGAGTTGTAGAAGTCCTCGGGGCCGACCTGCCGCTCGCGCGGGCCGGTGAAGACTCTGGACGGGTCGCCGCCGTGCTTGTCGACGACGGCGAGGAGCCCGCGCCGGATCGCGTCGTAGAACTGCCCGATGGACGTCCAGCCGGACCGGTCGTCCGGGTCCGGCGTGAGCGATTCGGGCTGCTCGATCCGCAGGAACGTGCGCAGCGCGTCCGGGGAGAAGTGCTGCAGGCCGATGGCCGGGATGGTCTCGCTGCTGAACGGCAGCTTGGCCGGATATCTGGCCACGAACTGCGGATGCGCGACGTTCGGCCGCCCGCCCACCGCATTGAGCAGATTGGCGACGAGCGTCATGTGCAGCATCTCTTCCAGCACGACGCTGCGGATGGTGAAGTGCGCCGGGACGTTCGTGCCGGACCGGATCGTGTACAGGCCGGTCATGTAGACGGGAATGGTGAGGTGCTCGACTTCGAGCGCGGCCTGCAGATATGTCCGCAGTTCGGGAAGGGTCGACGGGATCTTGAAGCCCGCGTCGTGCAGGGTCATGGCGGTGATCATGATGTCGCCTCCTGCGGGGCCGGGGTCCGCTGCGCCGGGGGCCGCACGACGACCGGCCGGTGCAGCCCGGCCAGGTGCCGGTCGATGTGGTCGGCGCTGCGCAGCGCGAGGGCGGCCATGGTGACGGTCGGGTTACTGGTGCCGATGGACGGCATGGAGCCGCACCCCACCGCGTAGAGGTTCGGGTGGTCGTGCGTCCGCTGGAACGAGTCCACGACCGAGTCGGTCGCGGCGGTGCCCATGATGTGGGTCCCGGCGCCGTGCCCGGCCCCCCGGTAGGCCAGGTGAACCTCCTCGCCGCCGAACGTGCGGGTCAGGTGGCCGATGGGCGGGACGCCGTTCTGCGGCGCGTAGTTCGTGTGGTCGGCCGCGCCGAGCAGCCCGAAGATCCGGCCCGCGACGTGGTGCGCGGCGACCATCCCGTCGCGGACGTGGCCGTCGAGGTCGTAGGTGATGATCGGCCGCGGGTTGCCCATCGGGTCCCGGTGGCGGCGCGGGTCGATCGTCACCCGGTTGGTCGCTTCGGCGGACTGCTCGATCGCGATCTGCAGCTGGAGCTGCCGTCCGATCGCCGAACCCAGCAGCCGCCGCAGCTCGGGGCCGAACGTGCCGTCCGGCCGCACCTCGCCGCCGGGCGTGCCGCCGACGCCCAGCGCGGCGGCGACGTTGCTCAGCGGCGCCCCGGTCGCCCAGCTCCATCCCCAGTTGCTGAGCTCGATGCGGAACGGGGCGCGGTCGCGGCGTTCCGGGCCGAAGCGGAACACCTCCACGCCCGAGGTGTGGCCGGGACCGCGGTACGGGCCGACGGGCCCGTCGGCCTCCGCGCTCAGCGCCCACGCCAGCATCGTCGGGTGGTCCATCAGGTTCCGGCCGACCTCGCCGCTGGTGGTGGCCACCTCGGAGAACAGCATCAGGCGGGCGTTCTCGATGGCGTGCGCGGCCAGGACGACGACGTCGGCCTCCGCGGTGTACGGCTCGCTCACCGGGGTGGCCGGGTCGCCGTAGGACCGGTACTCCACGCCCCGGACGGTCCCGCCGCGCCCGTGCAGCACCCGCGTGACGACGCAGCGCGTGCCGAGGGTCACGTTCCCGTTGAACCGTTCCTGCACCCGCAGCGGGGACGACTTGGCCTGCACCGGGCAGATCGGGACGCAACTGGCGTTGCCCACGCAGCGTTCGCCGTAGTTCGGGAGCCCGGAGGCGCCGCTCGGCCGGAACCCCTCGCCGCCGTTGTAACGGGGGTCGGGCGTGCTGTTGCGCGCCTGCGGGAGGGCGGTCACCTTCAGTTCGCCCGCCTGCCCGCCCACCGGTTCCACGACCACTTCGCCGTCGAGCCGCTCGGCGCAGTAGCCGTCGATGTAGCTGCGCGGGATCCCGTGCATCGGGTAGACGTACGCGGGGTCGGCGACCACCCCGAGCCCGCGCTGCTCCGCGGCGTCGCCCGCCACGCCCATCGCCCGCTCGGCCCGCGCGTAGAACGGCTGCAGGTCCGCGGCGGTGAGAGGCCAGTCCCGTCCGTACCCGTAGTCGCGTCGCACGGCGAAGTCGTCGGGATGCATGCGCGGGACGGCTCCCAGCCAGTGCATCCCGGCGCCGCCGAGCGCACGCAGGTAGTCGGTGCCGTACGGAAGCGGGCCCTTCTGCACGAAGTAGCCGTCCGAGGTGAACTCCTTCCCGCCCGGCTCCGCCGGGCGGATCGGCGCCGTGTCCAGCACGTCGGGCGACGGCGCCGCCTTGTTCGGGCGGTACGCCGAGTTCGGCACCTTCGCCACCGCCGAGTAGAACGTGTCCAGCGAGTCGAGGTAGCCGGGCCAGGTCTCGGTGCCGCCGTTTCCGGCCTCGAGCACCAGCACCTGCCAGCCCCGGGCGCCGAGCTGCTCGGCGACGAGGCTGCCCGCCCAGCCGGCCCCGACGACGATGGCGTCGTAATGGCGGCGCGCCGCCGCCGACGCGGGGATCACGCTCATGTGCCGCCTCCCTGGGCGTCTTGCCGGACGGTTCCCTGCACGGTGTCGGCGGTCGCGACGGCCGACGGTGCGGTGCCGCGCGCGAGCAGCGGCCCGGGCAGCTTGTCCGGGGGCACCGCCACGAGCGTCTCCTCCCCGGCCGGGACGGCTCCCTCCCCGGGCTCGGGGATCCCGATCTCCGCGCGGAGTTCGGCGAGGGTGCTCGGCCGCGGCGGCCGCACGCCCCACGTCCCGAACCCGGGCGGTTTGGCCCCGGCCGGATGCCCGTGGAAGGTGCGCCAGACGAGGCCCTCGACGTACGCGCCCGGCGCGACGACGAACTCGGCGTTGGCCTGCTCCCGCCGCAGGTCGGCATGGGCGGCCGGAGCCAGCCTCGGCCACGCGCCGGAGTACCACAGGTACGTCACCGCGCGGGCGATCTCCAGTTGCGTCGGTGTCAGGAGTTCCACTCCCGCCCCGGCCTCGTAGGCCGCCTTCCACGCTTCCAGGAACTCGGCGAAGTGCTTCTCGCCCACCTGCGCGCGGGCGGTGTCCAGGTAGAGCTGCGCCATGCCCGTCCCGTACAGGTCGAACTCGGCGAAGCCGGTCAGTGGTATGCACAGTCGGACGAACTCGTGCGCGTCCGCAGAAATGGCCATGTCGTGCGCCCTTCTCGCTCGATCGGCTCGAGCGTCGACGTCCGGGCTCGGCACGTTGCAGCTTAGAGTGATCTTTCGACCACTCAAAGCGACATTCGCTTGGCTCGGGCGGCTGTCATCCCTGCCTGCCCAGGCCCTTGACGGCGATCGGGACCGTCAGTGCCGCGCTGGCGAGCGCCACCGGGATCGCGACGAGCGCGCCCATGGCGGCGGTACCGGTAAGGGACAGGTCGCGGGCGGCGTCGATTCCGTAGGTGATCGGGTTGAGGCTCGCGACCCGGCCGAGCCACGACGGCAGACCGTCCACCGGGACGAAGGCGCTGGAGGCGAACATCAGCGGGAACATCACCACGCCCGCGACGGCGTGGAGCGTCTCGGCGTTGTCGACCCGGCAGGCCAGCGCGATGAACACCCAGCCCAGGCTCCAGCCGATCACCAGCGCGAGGGCGACCGCGGCGAGCGTGCCGCCGAGCCCGCCCGCCGGGCGGTAGCCGAAGACGCAGTACGCGAGCGTCAGCAGGAGAACGAGCCGCAGGACGACCCGTGTCAGACCGGCCAGGCTGCGGGCGACGAGGATCGACCCCGGCCAGACCGGCATGGTCCGCAACCGGGCGAGCATGCCCGCGCGCGCGTCGTCCACGAGCCCCATCCCGGCCTGGAGGCCGCTCTGCAGGGACGTCATGAGGAAGAGCGCCGGAAGCAGGTAGTCGATGTAGCGGACGCCCGCCGGGAAGCCCGGGGCATGGACGATGCCGGAGAAGACCTGGCCGAAGGCCGTGAGCATCAGCAGCGGCTCTATCAGGCCGACGAGCAGCAGTCGGCGGTCCAGGAGGAGGCTCTTCACGGAACGCGCGGTGAGAATCCGCATCTGCGCGGCCGTGCCGGCGGCCCGCCAGCCGGACGTGCCGTCGAAGGCGAGCGTGCCGGGTGGACGGTCGCGGGCCGCGGGAGCCTGCGCACAGGTCGTCATCGGAAACTCCGTTCGGGCGTATCGGACGTGAGGGCCAGGTACACCTGGTCGAGTCCCGGTTCGGCCAGCGTCAGGCGGGCCGGTTCGACGGCGGCGGCGTCCAGGGCTCGGACGAGGTCGGCCAGGTCGCGGTCGCGGGTCAGCGCGGCCGCGACGCTGCGCTGCGGACGGTCCAGCACGGGCCGCAGGCCCGCGTGGTCGAGGGCGCGGCAAGCGGTGACGGCGTCCTGGTCGGCGGCGAACCACGCCGTCGCGGTGCGCCGTCCGATCCGGGCCTTCAACTCCTCGGGCGTCCCATCGGCGATCACGCGGCCCCCGGACAGGACGGTGATCGAGTCCGCCAGCCGATCGGCCTCGTCCAAGTGCTGCGTGGTGAGGACGACGGTGGAGCCGAGGCCGGTGAGCCCGCGCACCATGTCCCACATGTCGAGGCGGCTGACCGGGTCGAGGCCGGTGCCGGGCTCGTCCAGGAACACGACCTCCGGACGCCGCACGAGCGTCACCGCGAGGTCGAGGCGGCGCCGCATCCCGCCGGAGTAGGTCCGGGCGGGACGGCCCGCGGCGGCGGTCAGGCCGAACAGTTCGAGGAGCCGGTCGGCGCGGGCGCGGGCGTCCCGGCGCCCGGCGCCGCACAGCCGGGCGATGACGAGCAGGTTGTCCCGGCCCGACATCGCCGGGTCCAGGGTGGTGGTCTGCCCGGCGACGCCGATGCTCCGGCGCACCCGGGACGGTTCGTCCACCACGTCGTGACCCGCGACGCGGGCCGTCCCGCGCGACGGCCGCAGCAGCGTCGCCAGCACCCCGATCAGGGTGCTCTTCCCGGCGCCGTTGTGACCGAGAAGCCCCAGCACCGTCCCCTGGGGAACGGTCAGGTCGACGCCGTCCAGCGCGGCCACCTTCCCGAAGCTCTTGCCGAGGCCCGTCACCTCGATCGCCGCGCCCCTCATGACGCGGGCTCCGGCCGCAGGCGCTTGAAGACGGCGGCGACGGCCCGGTCGTAACTGCGCAACATCAGCCGCGCCAGGACGATCCCGGCGGCGAGGGCGACGCCGTGCCAGAGCGGGCCGACCGGCGAGCCGGACGGCGCGAGCAGCAGGCCGGCCACGGCCATGACCAGCAGAAGCACATTACGGACGAGGACCGGGTAGCTCATGAGCGCGCTGCGGTCACCGAAGCACCCGCACTCGGCGAACACCCGGCCGCGCACGGCGCGGAACACCACGCCGATGAACAGCGTCAGCAGTCCCGTGGCCAGCGCGAACCCGGCCCGCGCCGTGGCGGGCACCGCGATCAGCACCGCCGTCACCGCTTCCAGGGTCGCGAACCCGGCGGCGATCACGGTCGTGGACGGACCCGAGCGCATCGTCAGCTTCCGCACGGTCGTGACAAAGCGCCCAAAGTCCTCCGGGACGCGCAACTTGGAGAACGACGCGACCGCGAAGATCCCTGCCAGCGGCGCCTGGACGGCCAGCAGCGCGTACCCGTCCACGATCATCCGCCTTTCCGGACGCGGGCCGGGACGGTCATGGTCTTGGCGTAGAGCAGCATGTCGTCGTGCTCCCCCGCCGCCGTCCCCTCCGCCTCGACCCAGGCGTGCGCCCGGAACGGCTCGGTGCGGACGCCGGTGCACCAGTCCGGCCAGGTCCCGCCCATCCGGCACAGCAGCACGACCGCGAGCGAACGCCGCAGGCACCCTTGGCCCGCGCAGCGCACGCTGACCGCGACGACGGCGTCCCGCGCGGCCGTCGCCTGCGCGAGCGTCGCCGGACGGGCCCCGCGGCGGATCGCGAGAAGAACGCGTTGCATCCGCCGGGGCGGCAGGCGCGCCAGCAGCGCCGCCAGCGCCACGGCCGGGCGGGCCGCCACGCGCCTGCGCAGCGGGACGCGGCCGGTCCGTTCGAGCGTCACGGGCATCGTCATGGGAGCATCACCTTCTCGTCGAGGAGCGAGCGGACGACCGCGTCCACGTCCCGTCCGATCCGTTCGGCGAACGGGGGATGCCGCCGCGCCAGCTCGTCGGCGGCGTCGGCGGGCGAGCGCCCGTCCATCAGCAGGCGCAGGACGGCGCCGCCGGTCTGGTTGAGCGTCCAGTACCGCCCGGTCTTCGTGTTGAGCAGCACCAGGTCGCGGCCGGACTCGGTGACGGTCACGTCGGGCGACAGCCTCATCGGGCCTCCTCGACCGCGGGTACGACCGCGCGCGAGCCGGCGTGCAGCGAACGAAGCCACACCTCGCAAGCGAACGTGTTCACCAGGGGAACCAGGCGGAGCGAGAACGGCGGGAGGCTCAGCAGCATCTCGCGCAGGGCGGCCGCGTCGACCAGGCCGAGGTCGGCCAGCCGCATCCCGTCGCACAACTCCAGCAGTTCCGGGCGGTGCCGCCGGAGCCCGGCGTAGACGTTCCCGCTGAACTCCGCCTTCGTCCGGCGGCCGAGGTTCCCGTCGGGGACGATGCCGCGCATCGCCTCCACCAGCGCGGGCTTGTACCTGCCGGCGTCCATGCAGTCGGCGTAGTCGATGGCGAGCGCGGCCTCGATGACCTGGTCGTCCAGGAACGGTGCCTCGATGGTGACGCCGTGCCCCGCCGTCAGGCGGTTCATCCGGCGCATCAGGACACCGCCCTCCCGGACGCACTGCAGCGTCAGGTGCTGTCCCCGCAGCGGCGACAGCGGCTCGGCCCCCTCGGCGGTCCGCCGCAGCGTCCGGCGCACCGAGTCCACCGCTTCGGGCGTGGCCCAGTCGGGCATCCGATAGGCCATGCCCCAGCCCTTCAAAGGCGTGGACGTGACATTGCGGACGGACGCGTCGAGCGTGCGGCCCACATCTCGTCCGAGCCAGTCGGAGAAGGAGGTGCGGTCGAGTAGTTCCCGGACGGTCGGGCGCGTCTTCCAGCGGTACACGGCCCGGTTGGCGCGCACCCGCCGGATCGCGAGCAGGGGATCGCGGCGGAGCATGTCGTACAGGTAGGCGGGATTGGGGTAGAAGAGCTCGTCGCCGCCGTGGCCGGTCAGATGCAGCGTGGAACCCGCCGCGCTCAGCAGGCGGGCCTGCTCGACGATCGCCGCCCGGTTCCGCAGGACGGGGGACGGGCCCTCCAGGTCGGGGTCGGCTTCCAGAAGCCCCGCGAAGTTGGCGGGCAGGTCCGTCGTCGGATGCACCATGTGCCGCGCGCCGGGCAACGCGGCGGCGGCGAGCCCGGCCCAGTGCCCGTCGTCGTCACCGGGATCGCTGGATTCGCGGCGGACCGTGAGCAGTCGCTCGACCTTCCCGGCGGCCAGGAAGCACATGCTGGTGGAGTCCATCCCGCCCGACAGATCGACGCTGAGCGAGGACCTGCCGTGCCCGCGGACGGCCACGGCGTCGTCGAGCGCCCGCCGCACGCGTTCGGCCCCTTCGGCGAGCGGAATCTCCGGCGCCGGGGGACGATGGCGCCGCTCCAGCCGCACGCGGCCGCGCGGGGCGATCTCCAGCCGGTGGTCGGCGGGAACCGCCTCGACGCCCTGCCACGGGCACCTCTCGCTCAGCGGCCAGACTTGGGCGGGTGCCATGAGCCCGGCCGCCAGCGACTCCGTCCGAACACCGGCGCGGGTCAGCATGGCGAGCGTGTCCGGACGGTCCGCCGCCACGGTGGTGCCGAGCACCTCGCCGTAGAACACCGCACGGGCCCTGGACAGGCTGCCCTGCACGCACAGGGTGCCGTCCAGCATCGCGACCGCGTGGAAGCTGCCGGGCAGTTCGCGCCACAGGTCGTTCAGGCCGCCGGGGCCGTGCAGCCGGGCGATGTACCGGGCCAGCCAGGGCCCGGTCGCCGACGCGGTGCCGAGGACGGCGATGCGCCGCCGCCCGGCGGCGGCCCAGGCGACCTCCTCGTCCCGCCACCAGCCGACGATCCAGGGGCGTCCCGATCCGTGGTCCAGTGTCCGCGGCCCCGGCCGGTCGCGCAGCGACGCCGCGACGGCCTCTCCCGCCGCGTTGTCGGGAACAACGATGAAACGCATTTCCTCTCCTCCCGAAACACGCCGGACGCCGGCATCGCGAACCCGCCGGCGTCCGGCGTCCGGTTCTCAGCCGCCATCGGGGCACTGACCCCAATAGCAGTAGTAGTCGATTTCGAAGCCCCAGTCGGTTCCCCCCAGGGTCACTTCGCCGAGCGATCCGATCGCGGTCAGCGTCGGCGACTCATAGGCGTACCGATGCGAATTCATGAAAACTCCTTTCCGGCAAGAGAGCCGTGCCGGTGCGGGCACCGGCACGGCTCTCCGGTCAGCGATCGCCCGGCGTCACATCTCGGGGCAGTTCAGCCACCAGCACTGGTTCTGCTCGTCCCAGCCCCACGTGGGCTCGCCGAGGGTGACGTTGCGGAGGTCGCCGATCTCCATGAGCGTCGGCGGCTCGTACGCGTTCTGCATGGTTTTCTCCTTCCTCTTCCCGGTCGGTTCCGAAGCGTTTCTCTTCCGCTCCTTCGCCTACTGATAACGCTAAGCGGTGCCGCCGCCGTGCGCACGACCCCTATTCAGGTAACAAGGGACGGCGACAAAGGCGGCACGACGCCCGAAGATGTCGCGGACGAGCGGTAGCCGACGATTTCTTCGGGACGGATCAGGCCGTCCTCGATGGCGCGTGCGAGCATGTCGGCCTTCGTGGGCGCGGGACGGCCCGCCTGGGCGTATTTCACGCGCGCCCGCTTGATGTACATCTCGACGGTGTGCACCGAGACGCCCATCCGGCGGGCGACCGACGCCTTGGACATCGACTGGAACCACAGCAGCAGCGCCGTCCGCTCCCGGTCGGACAGCCGGAGCGCGGTGCCCCGCTCGTCGGCGGCCAGGACGCCCGCGGCGGTGGGCGTCACGTAGGGCCGGTCGGCGGCCACGGTGAGCACCGCCTCCAGGAGGTGGTCGCGGCCCTCGTTCTTGGCGACGAACTCGCACGCGCCCGCGTCCAGGGCCGCCAGGACCGTCTCCCGTTCGGTGAACTGGGAGAAGGTGATCACCCGCTGGGTGCGGCGGGCCAGTTCCGCGACGTCGGCCAGGACGAGCCGTCCGTGCAGGTTCAGGTCGAGGATGAGGACGTCGAGGCCCGCGGGGACGTCGTCGACGGTGTCGGCGACGTGCGCGACCTCGACGCGCGGGTCGCAGGCCAGCCAGGCCCGGACGCCCTCGATGACGACCGGGTGATCGTCGATGACTCCTACGGTGATCCGCCGGGGCTCCAGCGGGTCTCCACCCATATCCGGTTCTCCTCTCGATCGTGCGTGACCGACGGTGCCGTCGGCCCGCTCGGCTGTGCGGCGATGTCGGCGGCGATGTCGGCCGCGGCCGCCTCGGCGACGTCCGCCACCGCGCCGACCACCACCTCGCCGGACCTCGCGACGACGGTCACCCGGGCCCAGGTGGCGGCCGCCGCCAGGACCAGCAGGGGCCCTTCGGCGAGCGCGCGGCGGGCCGCCGCGGGCAGCGGCGGGACGTCGCCGTAGCCGAGCAGGGCGACGGCCACGGCGCGGCGTTCGCGACGTCCGCGCAGGCCGCGCAGCTCGTGCAGCAGCGGGTGCGGGGCGTCGTCGGTCTCGGCGAAGAGCCGCCGCAGCCGGGCGGCCGCGCGATCGCGACGCGGCGCCAGACGGCGTCGTCTCCCGGGTCCGTCCGCGACGTCGCCAGGCCGTGCAGGAGCGGCTCGATCCGGGTGCGCAGGTAGTCGTAGCGCCGCCGCCGTTCGGCGTGCACGGCTTCCTCGGCGGCGGCCCGGGCGCGGTTCGCGGCCTGCCGCCGGGCCGACTCGGTGGCGTTGCGGGCGGCGCCGTGGAGCCGTCCGCCCAGCCAGGTGAAGATGAGCTGGACGCCGGCCGTGGTGTAGGCGACGGTGATCAGGCGGGTGACCGCGACGTGGTCGAGCGAGCCGTCCACGACCATGTGCGCCGCGGTCCCGCCGATGTTGACGATCATGAAGATGACCGGTTCGCGGAAGGGGCGGTGCACCAGGAGCATGGACCACGGCCGCCGCGGGCTCGTATCTCGGCCAGCCGCGCGTGATGATCACGAGGTCGTAGCCGGCGTGCCAGACCGCGACGATGCCGATCACGGTGATGTTGAACGCCCGCGCGTAGCGGACGGCGATGGGCCGGGCGCCGTCGCGGTCCGGCACGTCCGGGACGCCCGCCGCCGCGCCGCCGTCACGCATCGGGCCACCACAGCCGGACGCACGTGCCGGTCCCGGGCCTCGATTCGACGCACGCTCCCCCGCCCGCGGCCCGCATCCGGCCGTGGACCGACTCGCGCAACCCCCTGCGGTGGGGCGGGACGGCCGTGGGGTCGAACCCGTCGCCGTCGTCGGCGATCGTCAGGACGACGGCGCGCGGCGTCCGTTCGAGGGCGAGCCGTGCCGTGCCCGTCCCCGCGTGCCGGGCGACGTTCGCCAGCGCTTCCTCGGCGCTCGCGCGCGAGCGCCGCCACGGTCGTCGTGCGGCAGCTCGCACGGTGCGAGGTCGGCGGGCGACGCGCAGCGCGGGCAGGCCCGGCCGCGGCGCGGTGGCGGCGGCGCGCAGCGCCAGGTCGACGGGTGCGGCGCGGCCGGCCGTCCGGCGGCGGCGCGCTCCCGCCCGTCCCGCAGGCCGTCCGATGACCGCCCAGGTCGGCCGCCGCGCGCCCGGCCAGCACGGGGGACGCGGCGTCGAGCCCGCCGGTGCCGACGATGGTGAGGGTCGCGAGCACGGTGTCGTGCAGGCGGCGCTGCTGGTCGCGCTCGTCGGCGCGGGCCGCCGAACGCGCGCCCGGGCGGCGGCCGCGTCGGCCCGGGCGGCGAGTTCCCGGTCCACCGCGCGCGCCTCCCGGCGGAGCAGGCCGACGAGCGTGGCCGCCAGCGCGCCCTGCACCAGCAAGAGGACGGGAGCCTCCCGCGGGCCGGGCGCCCCGGCGGTGTAGGCGGCGGCGATGAGCAGCGCCACCGCCATGCCGGCCGGCTGCCGCAGTGCGAACTGGGCGATGAAAACGCCGCTGCCGGCGGCGATGTCCACCCAGCCGGTGCCCGCGCTCGCCTGGAGGACCTGGCCGGGGACGAGCTCGCCGTGCGCGAGGCACAGGGCGCACACCAGCGCGACGTCTCCGGCCAGGAGCCACCGCGCGGGCCCGCGCGAGCATGACCAGGACGAACAGGACGCCCCAGGCGAGGAGCACGGCGGCGCATCCCGTGACCCACTCGGGACGGGCCGCCGACGTGCGCCCGGCGAGCGCCACGGCGCCGCCCAGGGCGCAGCTGGTCAGCCGCAGGACGATCATGAACCGGATGGACTGCCGGAGCATCGCCCGCTGCGCGGGCCCGCCCGGCGGCGCGGCGCCCGGGCGGGGGTCGGCCGCGGCCGAGGTGCGATGTCCCACAGGACGACGGTGGCGGAGGGCGCTGTCACTCCGGTCACGCGCCGGTCACTCCCCGGCGGGTCACAACGAAGGAGCGAACAGTTAGTAGTGTTTCGATTACATTCGGCTATATTAAGGGAACGTGCGGTACGAATTCGGGATCTTGGGTCCTCTCAGCGTCACGCGCGACGGTGCCCGTGTTCCCATCGGCTCCGGTCGGCAGCGCAGCCTGCTCGCCGCCCTGCTCGTCGACGCGGGCCAGGTCGTCTCGGTGGACGCCCTGGTGGGCAGGCTGTGGGGCGAGACCCGCCGGACGGAGCGCGCAACGCCGTCCAGAACTACGTGCTGCGGGTCCGCCGCACCCTGGGGCCGGACGTCGTGGTGACCGACCGCCGCGGTTACCTGATCGACGTGACGCCGGACGGCCTGGACGCGCACCGGTTCGCCTCGCTCGTCCGGCAGGGGGCGGACGCGGCGTCCGGCGGGGAGTCCGGGCGCGCGGCGGCGCTGCTCGGCGAGGCGCTCGGCCTGTGGCGGGGCGACCCCTTGGGGGACCTGCCCGCCGAGCGTTTCCGGGACGTCGTCCCCGCGCTGTGCGAACAGCGGCTGGCCGCGCAGGAACTGTGGGCGGACGCCGTCATCCGGTGCGGACGCCCCGCCGACGCGCTTCCGCAGTTGCGCAGGTTGACCGAGCGTCACCCGCTGCGCGAACGCTTCTGGGCTCAGCGGATGCTTGCCCTCTACCGGTCCGGGCGGCAGGGAGAGGCGCTGGAGTGCTACCGGGAGGTCGCCCGCCTGCTCGCGGAGGAACTCGGCATCGATCCGGGCGACGAACTGCGGACGCTGCACCGGCGGATGCTCACGGGCGCGCCGGAGATCGCCGCGCCGCCGTCCGGTACCGGATCCCCGCCCGCCGCGCCCGCGAAAGCGTCGCCGCCCACGGGCAATCTGCCCGCCGAAACGACGTCCTTCATCGGCCGGGCGAGGGAACTGGCCGAGACGCGGCGGCTGCTGCGCGCGTCCCGCCTGGTCACCCTGACCGGGGTGGGCGGAGTCGGCAAGACGAGGCTCGCCCTGCGCACCGCCGGGCAGGTCGCGCCCGTCTTCCCGGACGGCGCGTGGCTGGCGGACCTCGCCGCGCTGACCGACCCGACGCTGGTGGAACGGGCGGTCGCCGGATCGCTCGGGCTGCGCGACCAGTCCGTGCGCTCGACGGTGGACGCCCTGACCGACCACCTGCGCGGACGGCGGCTGCTGCTCGTCCTCGACAACTGCGAGCACCTGGTCGATGCCGTGGCGGAGCTGGTGCCGCGGCTGCTGTGCGCGGCGCCGGGGCTCCGGGTGCTCGCCACCAGCCGGGAGCGGCTCGGTGTCCCGGGCGAGCACGTCTTCCTCGTCTCCGGGCTGCCCCTGCACGGCGACGAGGACGGCGGGACGTGCGAGGCCGTGCGCCTGCTGATCGACCGGGCGGCGGCCTGCGCCGCCCCCCTGCGGGCCGGGGAACGCGACGCCGCCGCGGCCGCCGACCTCTGTCGGCGCCTGGACGGGATCCCGCTGGCCATCGAGCTGGCGGCCGTCCGCCTGACCTCGCTCACCGTCGGGGAGATCGCGGAACGCCTGGCGGACCGCTTCCGGCTCCTGGCCGCGCCCCGCGCCCCCGCGGGCGACCGCTACCGGCGGACCCTGCGCGGGGTCATGGACCTGAGCTACAGCCTGTGCACACCGGGAGAGCGCCTGCTGTGGACGCGGTTGTCGGTGTTCGCGGGCAGCTTCGACCTCGCGGCCGCCGAAGCCGTGTGCGCGGACGACGGCATCGAGCGGGCCGACGTGCTCGACCTGCTGACCGGGCTCATCCACAAGTCGGTCGTGTTCGCCGACGGCGACGGCGGCACCGTTCGTTACCGGCTGCTCGAGACGATCCGCGAGTACGGGCTGGACCGCCTCCGGGCGGACGCGGGCGACACCGCGTTCCGCTTCCGGCACAGCGACCACTTCCGCGCGCTGGCCGCGCGGGCCGCCGCCGACTGGTGCAGCCCCCGTGAAGCCGAATGGCTCGACCGGCTGCGCACCGAACTGCCCAATCTCCGCGCCGCCCTGAGTTTCTGCCTCGCCCACCCGGGCCGGGCCCGGACGGGCGCCGACATCGCCGTCGACCTCACGCGGACCCGCTCCTGGTTCTTCAGCGCCACCCTCGGTGAGGCGCGGCACTGGCTGGAGACGCTGTCGGCGGGCGCCGGGCTCCGCGAGGAAGCCGTGCCCGCGCTGGTCATGAAGACCTTCGTGGCGTGCGTCCAGGGCGACCGCTCGGCCGCGGAGACGTTCCTGGACCGGTGCCGCTCGGCCGCCCCCCACGCACCGACCCCGGTGGCCTACGTCGAAGGCGTCCACGGGCTGCTGGCGCGGAGCGACCCCGCGTGCATCGGCCGGCTCGCGCGGGTCCGGGCGGAGTTCCGCGCCGCGGGCCGCACCGGGGACGCCCACATGGCCACGATGTTCTGGGCGATCGCCGCGGCCTTCCTGGGCGACCGGACCACCGCCGTGGACGCCTGCGGAACCTATGTCGCCGAGGCCGACGGGTCCGGCGCCGAATGGGCGCGTACGTGGGCCCGATGGTGCACCGGTCTCACCGAGTTCCTGCACGGCGACCCCGGCCGCGCGCTGATGCCGCTCTGCGGCGCGCTCGTCCGGCAACGGGCCATGGACGACCGCTGGGGCCCCGCCTGGGTCATGGAGGTCCTCGCGTGGACCGTCGGCGGCCTCGGCCACCATGACCACGCCGCGCGGCTGCTGGGGGCCGCGCACCACCAGCGCCGGGTGACCGGTGCCGCGCTCGCGGGGCTGGAGCCCCTCCACGTCCTCCACGCCCGTACGACGAGCCGGGTGCGCGAGCACTTGGGGTCGCCCGCGTACACCGAGGCGTGGCGGCAGGGCGCGGAGTCGGCGGACGGCACGGCGCTCTCGCTCGGCATCGCGCACGAGGTCTTCCAGCGGACGGCCGCCGGGCGCGGCCCGGTCGCCTGACGGGGAGACGCGTGACGGCCGGGCCGTCAGGGCGCGGTCTTGCCGTTCCCCTGGCCGGTGGGGGCGGAACCGGCCTTGATCCGGGCGGCGAGCGCGGCCGCCTGGGTGCGGCGGTTCATTCCGAGCTTGGCGAAGATGGTGGAGATGTAGTTCTTGACCGTCTTCTCGGCGAGGAAGAGGCGCTCGCCGATCTGCCGGTTGGTGAGCCCTTCGCCGATGAGTTCCAGGATGTGGCGTTCCTGTTCCGTGAGGCCGTGCAGCGGGTCCTTCTTCTCCTGGCGGGTGCGGATCCGCTGCAGCATGCGGGCGGTGCTGCGCGGGTCGAGCAGCGACTGCCCGGCGGCGACGGTGCGGACCGCGCCGACCAGGTCCGACCCGTGGATCTGCTTGAGGACGTAGCCGGACGCCCCGGCCATCACCGCGTCGAAGAGCGCGTCCTCGTCGTCGAACGAGGTCAGGATCAGGCAGGCCGGAGCGGACTCCCGCGAGCGGATGTCGCGGCAGACGCCGACGCCGTCGCCGTCCGGGAGCCGGACGTCCAGGACCGCCACGTCGGGCCGGGCCGCGGGGATCCGCGCCAGCGCCTCCGCCGCCGTCCCGGCCTCGCCGACGATCTCGATGTCGTCCTCGGCGGACAGCAGCGCCGCCACGCCCCGCCGGACCACCTCGTGATCGTCGAGCAGGAACACCCGGATCGTCCGGGCGCCCTCCGGTTCGTCGCCGGTCATCCCGATTCCCCCGTTTCGCCGGTGCTGCTCGGACGTTACCCGGTCCGCGGCGGCGGGCGCGACGCGGCGTCCGGTCGGTGGCGGCGCGGGGCACGGCCGCTGCGGCGGCACGCCGGGTGTCCGGAATACTGGGTATATGGCCGATGAACCCCGAGCTGGCGCGGATCGGGCGAGGCTCGTTCTCCCGCAACTGCAACTGGACGAGCTGCTGAGCGAGCTGCAGACGCGGCTGGAGGCCGCGCGGGCGACCCGCGACCGGGTCCACGCGCTGCTGGAGGCGGTGGTCTCGATCGGCAGCGACCTGGCGCTGGAGACCGTGCTGCGGCGGATCATCGAGGCCGCGACGACGCTGGTCGACGCGCGCTACGGCGCCCTGGGCGTGATCGGGGAGGACGGCGAGCGGCTCGTCCGGTTCGTGACCGTCGGGGTGAGCGACGAGGAGATCGAGGCCATCGGCCACTGGCCGCACGGGCACGGCATCCTCGGGCTGCTGATCCGGGAGCCGCGTCCGATCCGGCTGGCGGACCTCGGCGAGCACCCCGACTCGTTCGGGTTCCCGCCGGGCCACCCGCCGATGGGCACGTTCCTGGGGGTGCCGATCCGGGTCCGGGACGAGGTGTTCGGGAACCTGTACCTGACCGAGAAGGCGGGCGGCGGCGGGTTCGAGGACGAGGACGAGGTCGTGGTGTCCGCGCTGGCGACGGCCGCGGGCGTCGCGATCGAGAACGCGCGGCTGTACGAGGAGACGCGGCGGCGCGAGCGGTGGCTGGAGGCGTCCACCGAGATCTCCACCGCGCTGCTGTCGGGCACCGACCCGCACGAGGTGACGGCGCTGGTGGCGCGGCGCGCCGGGGAGGTCGCCGACGCCGGGCTGGCGGCGGTCGCACTGGTCGACGAGGACGGCCGCGGCCTGCTGGTCGAGGCCGCGCACGGCGACGGCGCCGACCGGCTGGTGGGACTGCGGGTGCCGCTGGAGCATCCGCTGGCCGGGAAGGTCTTCGCGGACGGGGTGGCGCGGCGGCTCGTCGACGGGAGCGGGGCCGCGCGCGAGGCGAACGTCCCGGCGGAGGTGCAGGTCGGGCCGCTGCTGGCGGTGCCGCTGGGCGTGGGCGAGTCGGCCCGCGGGCTGATCTCGGTGATGAACCCGCCGGGGGGCGCGACGTTCTCGGAGGGGACGCAGCGGCTGCTGGAGGCGTTCGCCGGGCAGGCGGCGATGGCGCTGGAGTTGGCGGACCGGCGCCGGGACGCCGAGCGGCTGGCGCTGCTGGAGGACCGCGACCGCATCGCGAAGGACCTGCACGACACGGTGATCCAGCGGCTGTTCGCCACGGCGATGACGCTGATGGCGGCGACCAAGATCACGCAGAAGCGGGAGGTGCGGGTCCGGATCCAGCGGGCGGTGGACGACCTGGACGGCACGATGCGGCAGATCCGGTCGACGATCTTCGCGTTGCAGGCCCCCGCCGACACCGAGTCGCTGCGCAGCAGGCTGCACGCCCTGGTGGACGCCGCCGCCGAGCAGCTCGGGTTCGCCCCGTCCGTGCGGCTGGACGGGCTGCTGGACACCGCGGTCGACGACGCCGTCGGCGAGCATCTGCTGGCCGTCGTCCGGGAGGCGCTGTCGAACGTGGCGCGGCACGCCCACGCCTCGCGGGTCGGCGTGGCCGTCGACGTGACCGACGAGGTCACCCTCCGGGTGGAGGACAACGGGGTCGGCATCCCCGCGGACGGCCGGCGCAGCGGCCTGCGCAACATGGCCGAGCGCGCCGAGGGCCTGAACGGTTCGTTCACCGCCGAGCCGCGCGCGGACGACGGGACGGTGCTCGTCTGGCGGGTCCCGCTCGGCGACGGCTGACGCGCCCGCCCGTTCCCTCTCCCGTCCCCCTTCCCGCCCGCCCCGGAGCGGTACCGGCGGCGGAAGTCCCTGCCGCGAAGGGCCCTTCGGCCCTGTGCGCGCGGGCCGTCCGGCGGTGGGATGGCCTTCCTGGGCACCGGCGGACGAGAGAAGAGGGGCGATCCGGGTGGGCATCGTGACCGCTGCGGACCTCGCGCGTGCACCGTTCTTCGGCGGGATGGGGCACGGCGGCCTGAGCAGGCTGGCGACGGCGGCCCGGTTCGCCGGGTTCCCGGCGGGACGGCGCCTGTTCGCCGAGGACGATCCGGCGGAGCGGTTCTGGCTCGTCCGGGACGGCTCGGTCGCCGTCGACCTGCACGTCGCGGGGCACGGGTCCGTCGTCGTCGAGACCCTCGGGCCGGATTCCGTCCTTGGCTGGTCGTGGCTGTTCCCCCCGCACCGGTGGCGGTCCGGGGGCGTCGCCTGCACGCCCGTCCGGGCGGTCGAGTTCGACGGCCGCCTGGTCCGGACGCTCTGCGCGGTCGATCCGTCGCTGGGCCACGAGCTGACGCGCCGCTTCGCAGAACTGGTCGTCCAACGGCTGGAGGCGGCCCGGGCGCGGCTGGCGGACCCGTCCCGCGCGGAGACTCCGGAGAGAGGGACCCGTCTGGGGACGAAAGTCCCTAATGGAGATCAGCACCGTCCGCGAGGGTGACTGGCATCGGGCGTCGATCACGACCGCCCGGTGAAGTGCAGGTGTCACGGAACAGGGCCGGACGGCCGGAGCGGAACACACGGTGACTGAACTACGGGACAAGACCGAACCCGGGGCCGGGCGGCCCATGCTGATGCTCGTGGTGGCCACGGCCGGGTTCGCGGTGAACTTCTGGGCGTGGGCGCTGCTGAGCCCGCTGGGGCCGCGCTTCCAGGACGCGCTGGACCTGTCGTCGTTCGAGCAGTCGCTGCTCGTGGCGGTGCCGGTCGTGGTCGGGTCGGTGGGGCGGATCCCGGTGGGGGCGCTCACCGACCGGTTCGGCGGGCGGGTGATGTTCCCGCTGATCTCGCTGATCACGATCGTGCCGGTGCTGTACCTCGGCGTGGCCGGGCAGTCGTCGCTGCCGGCGCTGCTGGCCGGCGGGTTCTTCCTCGGCATCGGCGGGACGGCGTTCGCGGTCGGCGTCCCGTTCGTCAACGCGTGGTTCCCGCCGGAGCGGCGGGGCCTGGCGATCGGGGTCTTCGGCGCCGGGATGGGCGGCACGGCGATCAGCGCGCTGACCACCGTCGGTCTCGTCGACCGGTGGGGCGACGCCGCGCCGTTCGCGCTGACGTCCGTCCTGCTCGCGGTCTACGCGGTGGTCGCGTGGTTCGTCCTGCGGGAGGCGCCGGGCCGACCGCGCCGGACGAGCCGATGACCGCGCGGCTGGCCGCCGCGGCCCGGATGGGCGTCACCTGGCAACTGTCGGTGCTGTACGCCGTGACGTTCGGCGGGTACGTGGCTTTCTCGGTGTACCTGCCCACGTATCTGCGGACGGAGTACGGGCTCTCGCAGTCGGACGCGGCGCACCGGATGGCCGGGTTCGTGCTGCTGGCGGTGCTGATGCGTCCGGTCGGCGGCTGGCTGTCGGACCGGGTCGGCGCGACCCGGGTGCTGAGCGCGTCGCTGGCGCTGACGGTCGCCGCCGCGGCGGCGCAGGCGTTCGCGCCGCCGCTGCTGCCGGTCGGCACGATCGCGTTCCTGGTGATGGCGACCGTGCTCGGCGCGGGCAGCGGCGCGACGTTCGCGCTGGTGGCGCGGCTGACCCCGGCGAACGAGGTCGGTTCGGTCACCGGTGTGGTCGGCGCGGCGGGCGGGCTCGGCGGGTTCGTCCCGCCGCTGGTCATGGGATCCGTCTACGGCAGCCACGGCTCGTACACGGTCGGTCTGATGGCGCTGGCGGTCGTGGCCGCAGCGACCGCGGTCTTCACGGGCACGGTCGTCCGGCGCGCCGCGGTGAACCGCCGGACCGCGGTCCAGCGGCTCCGGTAATCGAAAGGATTCTAGAGAGTGAGTTCGAATAAAGACCGGCCGGGCCTCGACGGCCCGCTCGAAGAAACGCTGGTGAGCACCCGCAGATTCTTCACCCGGGCGAACGTGTCACCGGATCTGCGGACCGTGACCAAAAGCGGCGGACGGCAGGCGGACGCGTTCTATCGTGACCGCTGGTCGCACGACAAGGTGGTGCGTTCGACGCACGGGGTGAATTGCACGGGGTCGTG
>NZ_MKJY01000509.1 GCF_001942465.1 Actinomadura sp. CNU-125 | reverse complement strand
CGGAGCGCAAGATCCGACGCCACAGCCGAGCATTATCCCGCACCACGCCTCACTCCGCCACGTGATACACGCTCTTATCGCCCTGGCGGGCCAGCTCGACCGCGCGGCGGCGGAACTCGGGCGGGTGTGGTGACGGCATGGCGGACATCCTTCCTGATGATCGCCGGTGACCTCAGGTCAGATGTCCGTGCTCCGGGGGGAAGCTCACTACGGCTGGGCCGCTACCTGCGTCGAGCGGTTCGGGCGGGCACCGGTGCAGATCCTGCACGAGGGCAACTCGATCAGGCACGTCGCGGAGTTCGAGGGGCGACCGGGTCGGCGGCCGCTCACCTATGACGAGGTTCAGGCGTTGTTCGACGCGGCGGATGGTATTGCCGAGGAGAAGCGGTCGCGGGGGCGCAAGGGCGCCTTGACGGCGATGCGGGACTCGGCGCTGCTGAAGTGCTTTTACGCCTATGGGCTGCGCCGTCAGGAGATGTGCGGACTGGACGTGGCGGACCTGCGCCACAACCCGGAGCTGCCGCGGCTCGACCGGTTCGGTGCCTTGTTCGTGCGGTTGGGCAAGGCGTCCAACGGCAGCCCGCCCAAGCGCCGCACCGTGTTCACCGTTCCGGAGTTCGACTGGATCGCCGACGTGCTCGATCACTACCTCACTGATCTGCGTCCCCGGTTCGACGTCGGCCGGCACCCGGCGTTGTGGGTGACCGAACGCCGCGGGCGGTTGTCGCGGCGCAGCGCCAACGACGCGTTCGAGAACGCCCGCCGCGCGGCCGGGCTACCCGATGACCTGGAGTTGCACAGCATGCGTCACTCGACGATCACGCATCTGGTGGAGTTCGGTTACCCCGAACGCTTCGTTCAGGACCAGGCCGGTCATCGCGTGGCGGCGACAACGGCGATCTATACCGGCGTGTCGGACGAGTACCGCAGCCGCCTGCTGAAGAGCAAACTCACCGCACGTCACGCCGAACTCTGGGAGACCTGACCGTTGATCAAGAAGATGGGCATCCGCTGGAACCTGCGCAAGCTCATGGCCGCGCAGGAGATGTTCCAGACCACCGACCTGGGCCCGCTGCTGGCGGAACGCGGCATCCACCTGTCCCGCGAGCAGGTGTTCCGGCTGGTCACCCAGCCGCCCCAGCGGTTGTCGATGGACACGCTCGCCGCGCTGTGCGACATCCTGTCGTGTACCCCGAACGACCTCATCGAGGTCGAGGTCGTCAACGCCGAGGTCCGCAAGACCGCCGGCGGGGCGCGCGGATCGGCGCCGACGGTGCGGCGGACCTCGATCCGAAGGCCCGAAGGGCTGTGACCGCCTCCGGGCGGCCGGATCCTAAGAACCCGGCCCGCCATGCGCGACGTGCCGCTCGCCTGGAGAAGGCGATCGGTGCCGCGGTGAGCCAGATCGTCATGGCGGTGCCCGAGGCGAGCACCGAGCAGGCGAGAGCGGCACTGGAGGATGCGGTGCCCATCCCGTCTTGGGGCGCGGCGCGCTTCCTGGAGGAGTTCGCCGAGCACATGGCCGCTCACCCCGACGCCCTGACCTCGGGACACACCCAATGCCCCAGGGTGCTCGTCCGCCTGATCCACACCATGCACGACACCGGTTTCCCGGTGACCCGCCCGGCGTGCACGCGGTGCGGCAAGGTCACCGTCGTGAGGTGCCACGGATCTTCCGGACAGGGCCCCAACTAGAGTTGGGGAGAACCGGAAGGGAAGGTCGTTGGCACGAC
>NZ_MKJY01000508.1 GCF_001942465.1 Actinomadura sp. CNU-125 | reverse complement strand
CGCCGTCCCGAACGCGCTGGCCGCCGCGGCGGCCGCCCGCGCGGCCGGGATCCCGCTCGCCGACGTCGCCGCGGCGCTGTCGGCGGCCGAGCCGGTCAGCCGGTGGCGGATGGAGGTCACCGAGACCGGCGACGGCGTCACCGTCGTCAACGACGCCTACAACGCCAACCCGGACTCGACGCGCGCCGCGATCGACGTGCTCGTCCACATGGCCCGCGGCCGCCGCGCCTGGGCCGTCCTCGGCGAAATGGCCGAACTGGGCGACTCGTCCGTGGCGGAACATGCCAAGATCGGGGAGCATGTCGCCCGCAGCGGCGTCGCCGGCCTCATCGTCGTCGGCGCGAACGCCGCCGCGATGGCCGAAGGGGCCGCGCGGGCGGTCTCATGGACGGGAGAGTGCGTGCAGGTGGATGACGTCGGCGCGGCGGTCGCCGCGCTCAGCGAGCGGCTGGCGCCGCGGGACGTCGTGCTGGTGAAGGGATCGCGGGTGGCGGGTCTGGAACGGGTCGCCGAGGGCGTCCTGTCGGCCGGAGGCGGGACGGGCCGGACGGCCGCCGCGCCCGGTGGTACCGGGGACGCGGAGGCCGCCCGATGACCGACATCATGATCGCCGCCGGGGTGGCGCTGGTCTTCGTGGCGCTCGGCACCCCGGTGTGGATCAGGATCGTCAACCGGCTCGGTTACGGCCAGATGATCCGCGACGACGGGCCCGAGGCCCACCTCACCAAGCGCGGCACCCCCTCGATGGGCGGCACCGTCTTCATCGTGGGGTCGCTCGTCGGCTACGCGGTGTCCCACCTGGTCACCGGGAACGCCCCCACGATCTCCGGGATCCTGGCGCTGTTCCTGATGACCGGGCTCGGGCTGGTCGGGTTCGTCGACGACTACATCAAGGTGTTCAAGCAGCGCAGCCTCGGCCTGCGCAGCGGCGCCAAGATGATCGGGATCATCCTGATCGGGGTCGTGTTCGCGTACGCGTCCCTGCAGTTCCCCAACGGGTACGACGTCACCCCCGCGTCCGACCACCTGTCCTTCCTGCGCGACTTCGGCCCCTCGCTCAGCCCCTTCCTCTTCGTCCCGTGGGCGCTGCTGCTGATCGCGGCGATGTCCAACGGCGTCAACCTCACCGACGGGCTGGACGGCCTCGCCGCCGGGCCCGCCGGGATGGTGCTGGCCGCGTACGTGGTCATCGGCAACTGGCAGCTGCGCAACAGCTGCTCCGCCGCCCTCGCCCCCAACTGCTACAGCGTCCGCGACCCCCTGGACCTCGCGGTCGTCGCCGCCGCCGTGCTCGGCGGCGTGTTCGGCTTCCTGTGGTGGAACGCCCCCCCGGCCAAGATCTTCATGGGCGACACCGGCTCGCTGGCCCTCGGCGGCGTGCTGGTCGCGCTCGCCATCCTGACCCGCACCCAGCTGCTGCTCGCGGTCCTGTGCGGGCTCATCGTGATGATCACCCTGTCGGTGATCATCCAGGTCGGCGGGTTCAAGATGACCGGGAAACGCGTGTTCAAGATGGCGCCGCTGCAGCATCACTTCGAATTGTCCGGATGGGCCGAGACCACGATCGTCGTGCGGTTCTGGCTCATGTCCGCCCTGTTCGTCGGGATCGGCATCGGCCTGTTCTACCTGGAGTGGATGCCGAAGTGACGAACGGTCCCTGGGACGGCCGGGCGGTGTGCGTCGCCGGGCTCGGCGTGTCCGGCGCGGCGGCGGCCCGCGCGCTCGCGCGCGGGCCCGCGTCACCGCAG
>NZ_MKJY01000507.1 GCF_001942465.1 Actinomadura sp. CNU-125 | reverse complement strand
TGGCAGATCGGCGTCGATTCCACCGTCATGCGCGCCCACCAGCACGCCGCCGGAGCCCGCCGCCACGGCGAGGCGCAGGCCGAACCGCCCGGCGGAACCATGGCCGAGCCGGACGACCACGCGCTGGGGCGTTCGCGGGGCGGACTGTCGACCAAGCTGCATCTGGCCTGCGAGCAGGGACAGAAACCCTTGTCGCTGGTGGTCACCGCCGGGCAGCGGGGCGACGCACCCCAGTTCGAAGCGGTCATGGCCGGGATCCGGGTCGCCCGGATCGGCGGCGGGCATCCACGCACCCGGCCCGAACGGGTCCGCGGAGACAAGGCGTACTCGTCCCGCGCGATCCGGGCCCATCTGCGGCGGCGGGGCATCGCGGCCACGATCCCCGAACCGACCGACCAGGCCCGCCACCGGCTCCGGCGCGGTGCCCGTGGTGGCCGGCCGCCCGGTTTCGATCCGGTCGACTACCGCGAGCGCCACGCCGTGGAGTGCGGCATCAACCGGCTCAAACGCCACCGGGCGGTCGCCGTCCGGTTCGACAAGCTCGCCGTCCGCTACCTGGCCACCGTCCACATCGCCGCCATCAACGAGTGGCTCTGATCAACTTTGAAACACGCCCTAGGCGAGGAGATCAACGTGCCCGACCTGGTCGACCTCGCCCACACCGCGCAGATCGCCGGGGGCGAGGGCGCCAAGATGCACGACGTCCTGGTCGCCAAGATCGGCTCGATGCGGCACGAGGCCTCGGCCGCCGCTCGTTCCGAGGCGAACTCGCGCACCACCGCGATGTGGGTGCCGACCTCGCTGCTCATGCTCGGCTTCGTGATCCTGATCGGCTTCCCGTTCTTCTCCAAGCTCCTGGGAGCCGGCTGAACCGCCCACTCATGTTCGGGGGAACCATGCACAAGCTCACCACCACGGCCACACGCCTCACGGTCGCCGCCCTCAACCACCGCGCCCGACTGCTGACCGCCATGCGAGAGCACCCTGACCGGGGGTCGAGCACGGTCGAGACGATCATCATCGTGGCCGGGTTCGCCGGGCTCGCCTTCACCATCTACCTCGCCGCCTCCGAGAAGGTCGAAGGCTGGATCGACAAGATCCCCGGAGCCACCGGCCCATGACCCCGCGCCCAACGATGTCCACCTCGTGGTGGCGGCGGGACGCCGGATCGGCGTCCGTCGCCATCGCGATCGTGTTCCCCGCCGTCGGCCTGCTGTTCCTCGCGCTGGCCCAAGCGGTGCTGGTGTCGGTCGCCCGCGACGTCGCGCTCGCCGCCGCCGAGGAAGGACTGCGCACCGCCCGCGCCCACCACGGCACCGCCGCACAGGGACGCACGGCCGCGCTGGCGTTCGCGCGCGCCGAGCCCGTCCTGCAGGCGCCCGACACCACCGTGACCGGTCAGAACACCATCGTCGTCCAGGTGAGCGGGTACGCGCCGTCGCTGCTGCCGGGCGTCCGCATCGACGTCACCCGCACCGCGCGCGCGCCCGCGAGCGCTTCACCGTCCCCGGGCAGCCATGACCGGCCTCATCGGCTCCCGCATCGAGCGGATGCGGCGGGCGGGGGACGTGGGCAACGCGGTCGTCGAAGTCGCCGTCCTCGCGCCGCTGTTCGTCCTGTTCCTGGTCGGCCTGCTGGTCGCGATGCGGATCCAGCACGGCAGCGCCACCGTCGCCCAGGCCGCCGCCGACGCCGCCCGCCAGGCGTCCATCGCCCGCACCGCCGCGCACGCCCAAGACGCGGCGACGTCCAGTGCCTTGGCCACCCTGCGCAACCGCGGCCT
>NZ_MKJY01000506.1 GCF_001942465.1 Actinomadura sp. CNU-125 | reverse complement strand
GCGAGCAGCGCCTCGCCGCGCCCGATCGTCCCGTCGCCGTGCAGGTTGACGGCGCGCGCGCGACGGCCCCGACCTCCCGCCGGTCCGCCTTGAGCGACTGCAGGCCCCGGACGCGGAACGTGCCGCCGCCGCTCGCGAGCCGGTCGCCGACGCGACGTGTGCCCGCGCCGAGGGTGCCGGTCAGGACGTCCCCGCGCCCCCGCACGGTGAACACCCGGTCGGTCCACAGCCGCACGTCCGCGTCCCGGTCGGGGGCCGGGAGCCGGCGGCGAGCCGGCCGAGCGCCCCGCGCAGCGCGTCCAGCCCGGCGCCGGACGCCCCGTCGACCTCGACGGCCTCGACCTCCCCGAGCGACGTCGCGGCGATGCGGGCGAGCGCGTCCGCGCGGGTCCGCCGGACGGTCGCGGCGGGCGCGAGGTCGCACCGGGTGACGGCGAGCAGCGCGTGCCGCACGCCCAGCGCGTCCAGCACGGCGAGGTGCTCGGTCGACTGCCGCTGCCAGCCCTGGTCGGCGGCGACGACGAACAGCACGGCCGGGACCGGCCCCACCCCCGCGAGCATCGTCGTGAACGAGGCGTTCGTGCCCCGGCACGTCGACGAACGCGAGCGCGCCCGCCGCCGCCGGGCGCGTCCGTCCAGGCGAACCCCAGCTCGATCGTCAGGCCGCGCCGCCGCTCCTCGTCGAGCCGGTCGGGTTCCATCCCGGTGAGGGCCCGCACCAGCGTCGACTTGCCGTGGTCGACGTGCCCGGCCGTGGCGACGACGTGCACGCTCACCCGCCCCCCGGCACCGCGCGGACGGCTTCGGTCAGGGCGGGGTCGTCTTCCGGGGGGACGGCGCGGAGGTCCAGGAGGCAGCGGCCGTTCTCCACGCGGCCCATCACGGCGGGGTCGCCGAGGCGGAGGCGGGCGGCGTAGGGCTCGGGCAGGGACACGGCGGCGGACGGCAGGACGACGCGGGTGCGCCGCCGCCGCCGACGGCGGCCGCGCCGCGACGGCGGCGGCGTCGACGCCGTGTTCGGTGAGGGCGGCGGCGAGCTTCTCGGCGCCGTTCTCGGCAGGTCGGACGTGTCCGCGTGGAGGGCTCGCGCGGTGGGGGCGGCGGGGCCGCGCAGGGTGGCCTCCAGCGCGGCGAGGGTCATCTTGCCGACGCGCAGCGCGCGGGCGAGGGGGTGCCGGGCGAGGGTGCGCACGAGGTCCGCGCGGCCGAGGACGAGGCCGCACTGCGGGCCGCCGAGGAGCTTGTCGCCGCTCGCGGTGACGAGGGCCGCGCCGGACGCGAGGGCGGTCTGCGCGTCCGGCTCGTCCGGGAGGAGCGGTTCGGGTTCGAGGAGGCCGGAGCCGATGTCGGCGACGACGGGCACGCCGAGTCCGGCGAGTTCGGCGATCCCGGCGGAGCGGGTGAAGCCGGTGATCCGGAAGTTCGACGGGTGGATCTTCAGGATGAAGCCGGTGCCGGGGCCGACGGCGGCGGCGTAGTCGTCCGGGGCGGTGCGGTTGGTGGTGCCGACCTCGCGGAGGCGGGCGCCGGTCGCGGCGAGGAGGTCGGGGATGCGGAAGCCGTCGCCGATCTCGACCAGTTCGCCCCGGCTGACGATGATCTCCCGGTTTCCGGCGAGGGCGGTCGCCGCGAGGACGAGCGCGGCGGCGCCGTTGCCGACGACGTGCGCGGACGCGGCGGCGGGCACCCAGTTCGCGGAGCGCGTCGAGGGCGGTGCGGCCGCGGCGGGCGCGGGCGCGGTGGCGAGGTCGAGTTCGACGTCGGTGTGCCCGCGGCGGCGGCGACGGCGGCGCGG
>NZ_MKJY01000505.1 GCF_001942465.1 Actinomadura sp. CNU-125 | reverse complement strand
CGGCGAACAGCGCGGCCCAGTCCACCGTCGCGCCCCGCGCGTACGCGGCGGCCAGTGCGGTGAGACCGCTTCCGCGGCGGGCCCGTCGCCGTCCAGTACGGGCCGGATCCCGGCGGGCTCCTTCGCCCGCGGCCCGGGGCCCAGCTCCAGGAACGTCGAGACGCCGTCGCGCCGCAGGCGGCGCACCGCGTCGCCGAACCGGCCCGGCCCGTCCGTCCGGTGCCCGGGGTCGCCGAGCCGTTCGGCCGTCGCCGCGGACAGGATAAGAACGCGCGGGGCCCGCCACTCGATACCGGACGCGACCTCGCGGAACTCCGCCGCGGCGGCGTCCGGCGCCCGGCAGGCGGCCGCGTGCGGGCGATGACGAGGCGGCAGGCGTCCGGGAGCGAGAGGACGCCCGCCGCGTGCGCGGCCGTCAGCTCGCCGAGCCCGTCGCCGGCCAGGAAGTCCGGCCGCAGCCCCCAGTGCAGCAGCAGCCGGTGCAGCCCGATGCCGAGTGCGAACGGTGCGGCGTCCGTCTCCTCGGCCTCGCCTGCCAGCGCGTCGCGTACCTCGTCCACGGCCGCCGCGAACACGGGGAACGCCGAGCACAGTTCGCCCACCGCGTCCGGACGCGGCGCACCCTCGCCGGGGAACAGGAACGCGGTCCCGCCGAAGCCGGTGGTCTCGCCCAGGACGATCCCGGACGACCGTTCCCCGCGCGCCAGCCGCTCCAGCCCGTCCAGCAGGGACGCCCGGCCGGTGCCGATGACGACCGCGCGGTGCGTCAGGTGCGGGCGGGTGGTGCCCAGCGAGTGCCCGACGTCGGCGGGGTCCTCGTCCGCGAGGTGCGCGCGCAGGCGCTCCGCTGCGCGGCCAGCGCCTCGGGCACCGCCGCCGACAGCGGCCACGCCACCGGCGCGGCGCCGCGCCGGTGGCGTGGCCGCTGTCGGCGGCGGTGCCCGAGGCGCTGGCCGCGCAGCGGAGCGCCTGCGCGCGCACCTCGCGGACGAGGACCCCGCCGACGTCGGGCACTCGCTGGGCACCACCCGCCCGCACCTGACGCACCGCGCGGTCGTCATCGGCACCGGCCGGGCGTCCCTGCTGGACGGGCTGGAGCGGCTGGCGCGCGGGGAACGGTCGTCCGGGATCGTCCTGGGCGAGACCACCGGCTTCGGCGGGACCGCGTTCCTGTTCCCCGGCGAGGGTGCGCCGCGTCCGGACGCGGTGGGCGAACTGTGCTCGGCGTTCCCCGTGTTCGCGGCGGCCGTGGACGAGGTACGCGACGCGCTGGCAGGCGAGGCCGAGGAGACGGACGCCGCACCGTTCGCACTCGGCATCGGGCTGCACCGGCTGCTGCTGCACTGGGGGCTGCGGCCGGACTTCCTGGCCGGCGACGGGCTCGGCGAGCTGACGGCCGCGCACGCGGCGGGCGTCCTCTCGCTCCCGGACGCCTGCCGCCTCGTCATCGCCCGCACGCGGCCGCCTGCCGGGCGCCGGACGCCGCCGCGGCGGAGTTCCGCGAGGTCGCGTCCGGTATCGAGTGGCGGGCCCCGCGCGTTCTTATCCTGTCCGCGGCGACGGCCGAACGGCTCGGCGACCCCGGGCACCGGACGGACGGGCCGGGCCGGTTCGGCGACGCGGTGCGCCGCCTGCGGCGCGACGGCGTCTCGACGTTCCTGGAGCTGGGCCCCGGGCCGCGGGCGAAGGAGCCCGCCGGGATCCGGCCCGTACTGGACGGCGACGGGCCCGCCGCGGAAGCGGTCTCACCGCACTGGCCGCCGCGTACGCGCGGGGCGCGACGGTGGACTGGGCCGCGCTGTTCGCCG
>NZ_MKJY01000504.1 GCF_001942465.1 Actinomadura sp. CNU-125 | reverse complement strand
TGGATCGGCAGCAAGCAGCGTAGATCTGCCCGCAGATCACCCATGAAGAAGCTGTCCGGAAAACGCGTGGCCCCTCACTCCCACCTCACCGCGCTTGTGAACGGCTACCACGATGTCTTCGCCAACCTCACAACGCACGCCGCCAGCCTGACCATCAGCCCCGCCCGCGCCGCCTGAACCTCCTCCGTCAGCCCAACTCATCGATCCCCTAACCTCGCAGATGACAGCGCCGGTAGGGTCGGTCCCCAACCACACCGAGAGCACCACAAGCACTCGAGGGGACCCGATGCAGCTGCGTGACATCCAGAAGCTGACCTGGGACAACAAGATCTCCAAAGGCTTCAACACCACGGACCTGGCGTTGGAGTTCGCGCTCGCGCACGCGGAGTTGTCGGAGGCGTTCGAGGCCGCCCGCAAGGACCCCGACCACCTCGGCGAAGAACTCGCCGACACTCTCCTGTTTCTCGTCAGCATCGCTGAGATGCGCGGCATCGACCTCGACAGCGCAGTCGAGGCCAAGCTCGCCAAGAACGCCGCCCGCACCTATCGGCGCACCGACAACGGGGTTTTGGTCAAGACCGACGAGACGCTCGCCAACGAACGCCAGTCCTGAACCCGCTTTGCAGATCAGCTTCAGGGGTGCGGTTCTGGCAGCGCGGTGATGTTGGGCCCTTCGGTCACTCGATCGGACGTTCGAAACCGAGACGAGGCGCTTCCGTAGCTCCTAGGCTCGGCAGAGTGACAACCGCTGAGTTCGCTGAACCCTGCCGAGGCTTCTGGGCCGATAGCGCCCGCATCCGTGCTGGTTATCTGGCTGATGTACCGACACAGACCCTCGTCTTGAAGGTCGCCGAAGAGGTCGGCGAGGTCGCGGAAGCCTACATCGGGATGACCGGCGGCAACCCGCGCAAGGGCGTCCACAAGACCAGGACAGACGTCCTTGACGAGCTGGCCGATGTCATGCTGGCCGCCGCGGTGCCCATGGTCGATCTGGCGGGCGGCGCCCAACAGGCTGAACGGCACATGGCCGAGCGGCTCGGGATCGTCTCCGCCCGCGCGGTCGCCGCCCCGCCGGCCAGAGTGGAAGCCGCCGCTGACGGCTGGTACGGGTCCTTCGTTGCGCCCCATATCCTGCTGCAGCGCCAGGACGGTCAGGTGCTGATGCTGCGCCGCTACAACACCGGGTACGCCGACGGCTGGCTCTGCCCACCCGCAGGGCGGATCGAGCCAGGCGAAGACGTCTTGGCGGCCGCGATCCGCGAGGCCACCGAGGAGACCGGCGTGCGCCTACGCCGCGAGGACGCCCAGTTCTCCCACGTCATGCACCGCACTTCGGCGACGTTGCCTGGGCAATGCCATGCGGTCAGCGACTACTGGTTCTGCTTCCGCCGCTGGGAGGGCGAGCCCCACGCCGCCGAACCAGACAAGGCGTCGGAGGCAGTGTGGATCAATCCCGAACGCCCCCCAGACGACGTGATCCCTCACTGCGCGCTGGCTCTCACCGCGATCACACGTGGTGAGGCGTTCAGCGTGCATGGCTGGACCTGATTCAAGGTGGGGCTGGCCTGCTCCAGCGCTGCCGCGAAACCAGGCTGCGCCATGACCTGTAGCAGCCATACCGAGCTCCAGGCCAGCCGATCCTACGAATTGCCGGCTCCAGACCCGTGCCTGAACGGTAGGACAACCCCCTTTCAGGGGCGGGTGGCGATGATGGCTTCGGTACGGACGACTTCGTCGAACGTGCCGACGGGCGCGAAATCGGTAAGTGCTTCCCGTAGGTCGTGTTCGAAGGCGTCTTTGCGGTCGCCGAGTTGGGCGGGGCTGGAGTAGCTGTAGGAGAACTGCAGGCCGAT
>NZ_MKJY01000503.1 GCF_001942465.1 Actinomadura sp. CNU-125 | reverse complement strand
CGCGGACGGCGGCGGATGCGACGGGGAGCGGAACACCGGGCCTCCTGAAGATCGCGGCGCCTCCACGGTGTCACCGATCTTCGCGGCGCGCCACCGTCCGCGCCGCCCGGCTCGCCCGGACGCCGGGACCGGCCGCTCTTCGGGGGGTTTTACTTTCCTCCGCACATATCGCGAATGGTGCGGACGTGGAGCGCTCCCAGTGAAACCGATTCGGTGTTCGCCCTGGGTGAGCATGTCGCTGCGCCGCGCCTACGGCTCCGTTGTTTGGCAGGATTCGACGACAGCGATAGGGCATCGACCTCCCGGAATATGTTGCGTTTTCGGTCATACCTGGTGAATTCTTGGGGACTTCACCGGCGGCCTCCGCGACCGGCGCCGCGGGGTCCGGTGCCAGGGGGGACCGCCTATGACCTGGGACATCCGCATGAGCACCAATATCTTCCGGCGCCTGCCCGTCGAGCAGGCGACCGGCCGGCTGTACGGCGGCCGGCATCGGCTCCGCGTGGTCTACCGGACCCGCGATCTCGTGGTGCTCGGCCTCGGAGTGATGATCGGCTCCGGCATTTTCAAGATCGCCGGAGAGGAGGCCGCGGGGACGGCCGGACCGGCCGTGCTGGTGTCGTTCCTCATCGCCGGGGTCGTCTGCCTGCTGGCCGCGCTCGCCTACGCCGAACTGTCGTCGATCATCCCCGTCGCGGGGAGCGCCTATTCGTTCAGCTACGTCGCGTTCGGGGAGGTGTGGGCCTGGGTCGTCGGGTGGGCGCTGCTGATGGAGCTGCTGCTGGCGGCGTCCGTCATCGCCCGCGTCTGGTCCCTGTACGCGACGCAGGCGCTGCACGACTTCGGCGCGCCGTCCCGTCCTGGCTCGGCGACCTGATCGGGCAGGAGAAGGGCCCGGACCTGCTCGCGCTCGGCATCCTGCTGCTGATCGTGCTGATGCTCGCCACCGGCAGCCGGCTCGGCCTGCGGACGCTGTGGTTCATGGTGATGGCCAAGGTCGTCGTGATCGGCCTGGTGATCGTGGTCGGCCTGAAGTACTTCGACCCCGGCAACCTCACGCCGCTCGTCCCGCCCGCGCGGCCCGCCCCCGAGGGCGGCGGGACCGCGCTGGACGCGCTGCTCGGCGCGCTCGGCGGCGGAACGCCGCACGCGTTCGGCGTCTGGGGGATCCTCGCCGCCGCACCCGCCGTCGCGTTCGCCTACATCGGTTTCGACCTGATCGCGACCGCCTCGGAGGAGACCGACGACGCGCCGCGCAAGGTGCCGCGCGGCATCATCACCGCGCTCGCCGCCGCCGTCGTGCTGTACTCGGCCGTGGCCGTCGCGTTCGTCGGAATGGTCGGCATGGACGGGCTCGCGCGCCTCGACGATGCCGGGCTGCTCCTCGCCAGCGCGTTCGACTCGGTCGGCGCGGGCGCGATGGCCGCGATCGTCGACGTCGGGGCGGTGCTGGCGCTCACCACGGTCCTGCTGGTGCTGCTGATCAGCCTCACCCGCGTGATCTTCTCGATGTCGCGGGACGGGCTGCTGCCGCGGCCCCTCGCCGGGATGAGCCGCTACCGGGTGCCCTCCCGCGCGACCCTGCTCGCGGGCGGCGCGGCGATCGTCATGTCGCAGACCGTGGACGTCCTCACGCTCCAGCAACTCGTGGTGATCGGCACGCTGTTCGCGTTCCTGTTCGTCGCCGCGGCCGTCCCGACGCTGCGCCGCGCCCGTCCCGACCTGCACCGCCCGTTCCGGGTGCCCGCCGCGCCGGTGACCGCGTCGGTGACGATGGCCCTGGTCGGCTGGCTGATGCTGAACCTCAACGTGCGGACGTGGGTCTACTTCGCCGTCTGGATGGCCGTGGGCCTCGTGCT
>NZ_MKJY01000502.1 GCF_001942465.1 Actinomadura sp. CNU-125 | reverse complement strand
GGGTGAGAGTCATCAGCAGCTCGAACGAGCCGACGAGTGCCAGAGCCGGCCAGGCGCTGACGAGGGCGCCGATGGGGCCGTGGGCGGCGCCGTGCGCCACGTTGGCTCCGACCGTGGCCACGATCCCCACGGCGAGGCTCCACTTGGCCAGTGCGGGGATCGGGTGCTGTCGGCGGCCGGCGTCCAGGATGACCATGGACGCGGCCCAGATGAGGCCGTCGACGGTGAGCGGCACCAGCCGCGCGGTGACGCCGGTCTCACCGTGCGCGCCGACCAGCTCGAAGGCGTGGGAGTAGGAGATGACCGCCGCCACGGCGGCGACCGCGACCACGGCCAGGGCCGTAGTCAGCCGGATGAGGCGATCGGTCACCTGGCACTCCTTCGCGAGTTCGTTTCGTTCGGCGGGTGCCGGTCCCCGGCAGCGGTACGGAAGGACACGTGCCGGGTCGGCTCTTGTGGTCATCGGTGCGCGGTGGGGCGGGTGAAGCCGAGCAGGGTGTCGCGCTTGTAGGACTGGATCTGCACGACGGTGCCGGTGTGCGGGGCGGCGATCATTTGTTTTTCCCGGGGCGATGACCAGGCCGACGTGTCCGGGGTTGGTGATGGAGGTTCCGGGGCCGGAGTTGAAGAACACCAGGTCGCCCGGCTGCTCCCGGCCGCGAGGGACACGAGGTCCGTGCCGCCACTGGGCGCCGGACACGCGCGGGACACCGATTCCGGCGGCGCGGTAGGCGGCGAACGTTAGGCCCGAGCAGTCGAAACCGCGTGGGCCTTCGGCACCCCACACGTAGGGTTTGCCGAGCTGGGCCTGGGCGAAGGCGATCGCTCTGGCAGCGGCCTCGGTAGGCCCGGCCACCGCTCCGCCTGCGCCGAGACACAGATGTTCTCCCGGGGTGCCGGAGGAGCTCGTCGAGCCTGCTGATGCGTAGTCGCGCGCTTGCTCCAGAACCTTGTCGACGTAGGCGTCGGAGTGGTTGTAGGCGAACAGCGCGGTGCGGATCTTGTCGGGTGCGCCGTTGTGTTGGAGGTAGCGGGCTGCGGCGGGGATGGCGTCGGCGGGTTCGTAGACGTCGGTGCGGCCGTCGTCGTTGCCGTCGACGCCGAACGCCGCCCAGGTGCTGAGCAGGAACTGCATCGGGCCTGCGGCGCCCGCATGGTTGGTGCCGGAACGGATGCCCGAGCCGGGGCCGCGCCCGTGGTCGGACTCGGCCTTGCCCACCGCGGCCAAAACGTGCCACCCGATCCCGTACCGGTCCCCGGCCCGCACATAAAGCTGGAGGTAGTCGGCGGGAATATCGGCGACTACGCCTTCCTCCGGCGGGGGCGTTGTGCAGGCGCCGGACGAGCCGGGCAGGACCGCGCTCAGTACGCCGATGAAGACGGCGACGAGCACCAGGACGAGGGCCGCCGCCCCGATGACGATGGGCATCAGGACGGCTCGACCTTCGCGGGTCGTGCGGTCAGCCAGATGTCGGCGAGTTCGGCCAGCCCGCGGCGCCGCCCCGCCTCGTGTCCGACCGGGAGCCACACCTGCCCGGCGGGCCCGTCGAGGTCGGTGGCTGGAGTCTGGACGGCGGTGGCGACTGGCACCTCCGGGGTGCCGAGCAGGCGACGGAGGTTGGCCTCGCGTGCGGGGCTGGGGAGCCAGAACAGCACGGGGGTGGTGGTGCCGGTGGCTTCTGCGAGGTCGGCGTAGCCGCCGAGTTTGCGGGTGACGCGTGCGAGGGTTTCGGTGCCGGTGTCGTGCTCAAGAAAGAAGTCCAGGGTCCGTGGCGTCTCGTCGTGTTCGGTGCGGGGTTGGATCCAGCGGCCGAAGGCGTCGGGGCGTGCCAGGTCGCCCCATTGGGCGGCGCAGCGTCGCTCCG
>NZ_MKJY01000501.1 GCF_001942465.1 Actinomadura sp. CNU-125 | reverse complement strand
GACGTGGCACCGGCAGCACTACACCGTCGGCATGTTCCTCCTCGCCTACGGGGTGATGAGCCTGGTCAGCGGCACGCTGCTGTGGGGCGACCGGCGCGACGAGGTCGGCGACTACTTCGCCTCCGGCCCGTCCGGGACGATCCTCGTCCTGGCGAAGGCGGCCCAGGTGCTGCTCGGTGCTGGACGACGTCGCCGCGATGGCGCGCGCCGCGACTGGTACGTGCCGCCGCTGGCCGGGTGGATGGCGGGCTTCGCGCTGTTCGCCGTCCTGGACGTCTACACCGGCCGGTGGGGCGGGCTGCTGGAGCACCTGCTGTATCTCGCCGGGTTCGTGATCTTGCTGTTCCTGTCGTACGGGCTGAGCGCGAAGGCGCAGGTCGTCGGCGACGCGGCGGCACGGGCGTCCGGGGACGGGCCGCAGCCGGTGGAAGGACTGACGCGGACGCAGGAACTCGCCCTCGCGGCGATCAACCGGCTGCCCCGCCGCTGAACGTCGCGGCACCGCGCGTCAGGGCACGACGACGATCTTGGCGTGCCGTTCCGGCCGGGACAGCTCGGTGAACGCGCCGGCGATCCCGTCCAGC
The DNA here is from genome assembly GCF_001942465.1 of Actinomadura sp. CNU-125. Taxonomy (GTDB): domain Bacteria; phylum Actinomycetota; class Actinomycetes; order Streptosporangiales; family Streptosporangiaceae; genus Spirillospora. The sequence goes on along the minus strand of NZ_MKJY01000501.1, from coordinate 1,326 downwards.
CCGACCGTGCCGGTGATGATGGACGCCGCGTCGATGCGGCCCTCGGCGATGTCGGCCAGGGTGGCGCCGTACTCGGCGGGCAGCGCGCCGAACGTGCCGCGGATCGTCAGCTCCTTGCTGACCGCGACGCCGGGCTCGATCTCGTCCGGCTGCATGCACACCCCCACCACCATGATCGTCGACCCGGCGGGGGCGCCCTCGACGACGCGGGCGAGCATCCCGGGGACGCCGACGCACTCGAACACGACGGCCTCCCGGACGTCGAGGCCGAGCAGTTCGGCGGCGATGTGGTCGACGGTGCCGGTGGGGACGCCGAGGTCCGCCCAGCGGTCGTAGGGGGACGCCACGGCCGGGTCGAGCACCTCGTCGGCGCCGAGGCCCTCGGCGAGTGCGCGGCGCTTCGGGGAGAAGTCCACGGCGATCACGGGTCCGTGGCCGCGGGCCTTGAGGGCGGCGACGACGCCGAGCCCGATCGGCCCGAGGCCGAGGACGACCGCGACGGCGCCCGGCGCGACGCCGCTGCGCAGCACCGCGCGGGTGCCCACGCCGAACGGCTCGGTGATCGCGGCCGTCCGGGGGTCGAGCCCGTCCGGGACGGGCATGGTCAGTCCCTCGTTGAGGATCATGTACTCGCCGTAGCCGCCGGGGTAGGCGGGGGTGTAGCCGATGATGCCCGAGCCCTGCGGCCCGAGGCCGATCGGCGGCCCGCACACGGCGGCGCCGATCGGCAGTTTCCGTTCGGTGCCGGGGCCGTAGTCGACGATCTCGCCCGCGAACTCGTGCCCGAAGACGAGCCCGGCGCGGGGGTCGTGCGGGTTGCCGCCCGAGCGCCGGGTGGTCTCCATGAAGGCGTCCGGGTCCTGGAGGGCGTGCAGGTCGGAGCCGCAGATCCCGCAGGCGAGGGTGCGGACGAGGAGCTGCCCCTCCTCCGGGACCGGGTCGGGCACGTCGGTCACGATCATGGTCTTGTCGGCGGTGGTCAGCGCGGCGCGCATCGGCGGCCTCCGGTCTTCGCGGCGAACGGTCCGTCCACGGAACCGAACCACGTCCGGCGGCCGCGCGATAGTCCCCCAAGCCACTGATCACTGGCAGGTTTGTGGGGCCCGGTGACAGGGAAGCCGATCTTGGCAGATGATTGAGACACTCCCGCTCCTCAGATCACCGAAAGAAACCCCGGAACGCCACAAGGCAACCCCATGAACATCTATGCTCACAGAGTGTGAGGACGGCGTATCGGTGCCGGGCATACGGTCACGTCCAGCGGAGTGGTGTAAGAGTTGATCTCCGCGTGATCCTGTTTCTGCAGGTTAAGCGGTCAGTTCTCGC
>NZ_MKJY01000500.1 GCF_001942465.1 Actinomadura sp. CNU-125 | reverse complement strand
CTCCTGGTGGAGCTGGGCGCGACCGTGGTCACCCCCGGGCTGGCCGTCGCGGAGGGCGACCTGCTTCGACTTCACCATCTCCGGTGAGACCTTCGTGAAGGCGCCGAACGGGACGGCGCCGCTGACCGGCACCGTGGGTGCGGACCTCGACCTCATGACCGGCGACGTCACCGCGGACCTGCAGCTCGACCCGACCCAGGGCGACTTCCAGATCCTCGGGTTCCTGCCGGTGACGGGCGACATCGGGTTCGCCACGCAGGGCGAGACGACCGGCGTCTACCAGAGCGGGCAGCTGACGACGAACACCCTCGGTCATCACCAAGCTGTCGTCGTTCAAGGTGTTCGGGATGATCCCGATCGGCGGCGGCGAGAACTGCCAGACCGCCGAGGCGTCGGACATCCGGTTGCAGTCTGCGGAGGGCGAGTTCTTCGACCCGAACGCGGGCGGCACGATCAGCGGCGAGTACTCGCTGTCGGAGATCACCGACTGCGGGCCCCTCACCGGGATCCTCAGCCTGTTCACCGCGGGTGACGGCAACACGATCGACCTGACCCTCGCGCCCAAGGCCTGAGCACGGCGTTCGGCCGACGTCCGGCCGACGGCCCCCGCCGTACCGCAGGTGCGGCGGGGGCCGTCCCCGTCGGCGGCCCCTTCACCCACCCCGAAAGGCGAACGTTGACCAGGAAACGAAGAGCGGGACGACGCCGGGGCGCGGCCCGCACGGCGTGCGTCGCCGTCGCCGTGGCGGCCGTCCGGGCCTCGTCGCCGCCCCGGCGAACGCGGCACCGGCGACCCTCGAACTCGACTACCACTGCACCTTCCCGCTGATCGGGCCGCAGCCGGTGCACGTGTCCCTCGTGGCGGACGTCCCGGAGACCGTGCGGGTCGGCGAGGTGATGCCGGGGATCGCCGTCGAGTCGACGGCGACGGTCGGCGCGGAGTCGACGCGCGCGCTCGCCGCGCTCGGCACCGTGACCCTCGAAGGCGGCGCCGCCGCGGACGCGACCCTGACGGTTCCCGAGATGCCCGGCGGCCTGCCCGTCCGGGTGGACGTCGCGCTGGACAAGACGGACGTGCCCGCGTCCGGCGAGTTCGCCGTGCGGGGGACCGGCAAGGCCCCCGACCTGACGTTCAGCCGACCCGGGCCCGGGACGGTCTCCGTCGGGAACCTCGTGCTGACGCTGACGCCCCGGACGGCCGACGGCGGGCCTGGCGGCCTTGGCACGTTCGAGTCCGAGTGCGTCCAGGACCCCGGGCAGGACAACGTGCTCGCGTCCTTCGAGATCGTCGACGGGACGGGCGGCGGGGGCGGCGACCACGGGTACGAGGTCGAGGGGGCGACCGTCCTGACGGCGTCCGGCGCGACCGTCCCGCTGACCGGCGCGATGTCCCTCGCGCTCGGCGGGGACGCCGCCCGCGCGGACCTCGCGCTCGACCCGGCGACCGCGAACGTGAACCTGTTCGGCTTCCTGCCGGTCACCGCCGAGATGCGGCTCGACGACGCCGGGGACGGCGGCACCGCCGGGTTCGCCGACGGCGTCCTGACGACCACGTCGCAGGTCACGGCCGCGTTCCCGGCGTTCCGCGTCTTCGGTGTCGTCCCGATCGGCGGTGGCGACGCGTGCCGCACGTCCGGGCCGTCCGAGCTGACGCTGACGTCGGCGCCCGGCTTCGACCCGTCCGCGGGCGGCCGCCTCACCGGTGCCTACGACCTCGCGCCCCTCACCGGCTGCGGCGCCCTGACCGGCCTGATCGGCGACTCCGTCACCGGCACCGGCAACACCATCGACCTGACCCTCACCCCGGCCCCGACCCCGGCGGCCGCACCATGACCCGCCCCGACAAGGCCCCGCGAGTTCGTTGACCTGCGGCGTGTTGCCCTTATCCGGGCCGCTTATAAGGGCAACACG
>NZ_MKJY01000499.1 GCF_001942465.1 Actinomadura sp. CNU-125 | reverse complement strand
GTCGTCCCACCACCACCGGACGGGCCACCACCGGACGGGCCACTGCCACCACTCGCCCCACCATGCCCAGTGGGACCACCGCCCGGCGTCGCCTCCCCACCACCGGACGCCCCCCCGGACGGCGTCCCATTGCCACCCCCACCAGGGGAACCGCCATTCGTCCCGCTATGTCCGGACGAGCCGCCGCCCGGCGTCGGGCTCGACCCCGAGCCGCCGCCGGACGGGCCACTGCCGCTGTTCGCCCCACCATTTCCAGTGGAACCACCGCTCGGCGTCGCCTCCCCGTTCCCGGACGGCGCCCCCTCCCCGCCCGCGCCGGACGAACCACCATTCGTCCCGCCGTGCCCGGACGAATCGCCGGTCGGCGTTCCGCCTTCACCGGCACCGCCCGAGGCCCCGCCGTCGTGGCCGTCGCCGGGGTCGCACTCGCTCTCCGGGCCTCCGGCGCCGTCCGTCGTCCCGGCACCAGCGGGCGACTCGTCACCCGAACCTCCCGCGCCGGACGCCTCGGGTCCCGGAGCGCCGACGCCGTCCGAGCCTCCGCCACTCGGGCTGGCCGCGCCGTCATGCTCGCCACCCGCGCCGGACGCCTCAGAACCACTCGAAGCTCCGGAACCCGGCGTGTCGCCCCCAGCGCCGTCGTGCCCATCGCCCCCGCCGGACGTCTTAGAGCCGCTCGTCGACCCGGGTCCCGGTGCATCGGCGCCGTCCGACGCTTCCGAGCCGACGTTGCTCGACGCTCCGGAGCCGCTCGGCGCCCCGGGGCCTGGGGCTTCGGGTCGGGGCGAGGGTGAGGCTTCGTCGCACCACGGCGGCGGCCCCTTGGGGCACGGGGCCGATGCCGAGGTGCCGGTGGGGCCGGGGGCGGGCGTCCGGCCGGACGGGGGCGCGGCGGTGCAGCGGCCCGTCGGGTCGATGACGGCTCGGGTGGTTTCGGGTGGGGTGTTCTCCGCGGTGGCGACGACCTCGACGGTGAGGCGGTCCCGGGCGGACGCGACGGGGATCTGCAGGCTCGCGCTCCGGGTCCGGGGCCGTTCGCCGACGTCGCCCAGGTCGCAGCGGAGTTCCTGCAGGCCGGCGGTGGCGCACTTCCAGTCGAGGGGGGACCAGAACGCGGGGCGGTCGGCGGTGAGCCGGAGGGCGGTGCCCGTCGCGGTGCCGCCGGTGGCGTGGACGCGCACCGTGTACGTCATCGCGTGCTGGTCGCCGTAGATCTCGCCGCCGCGGGCGGTGACCTCGGTGTGCAGGCGGACGTCCGAGCCCGCGCGCGCGCTCGGGACGGCGAGTGCCAGCGGCAGCGCGGTGGCCGCCACGAGCGCGATCCAGCGCGTCTTCCCCACCGATCCCCCTTCTTGCTCCTTCTCGGCCTTCGGGGGGTCGGCGGCACGGCGCCGGACGTAGAGGGTTATTGCCAGGAGTAACGTGCTTCACTCCCGCCGCGATCATCTTTCGCAAGGCGAAATGAAGTTTCCGTAGAATGGGCGGGGTTCGCGAGGAGAGGAGACGCCGGGTGGCGGAGGCCGTGCGGTCGCTGGAGCGCGCGTTCGAGTTGCTGGAGCATCTCGCGGACGCGGGCGGCGAGATGGCGCTGTCGGAGCTGACGGAGGTGTCCGGGCTGCCGATGCCGACGATCTACCGGCTGATGCGGACGCTCGTCAACCGAGGGTACGTGCGCCAGGAGCCGTCGAAGCGGTACGCGCTGGGGCCGCGGCTGATCCGGCTGGGCGAGGGCGCGGGCCGGCTGCTGGGCTCGTGGGCGGGTCCGGTGCTGTCGCGGCTGGTGGACGAGGTCGGCGAGACGGCGAACATGGCGGTCCTGGAGGGGGACGAGGCCGTGTACGTCGCGCAGGTCCCGTCGCGGCATTCGATGCGGATGTTCACCGAGGTGGGGCGGCGGGTGCAGCCGCACTGCACGGGCGTGGGGAAGGCGCTGCTGTCGCAGTTGCCGGAGCCGAAGGTGCGGGAGATCCTCGGCCGGACGGGCATGGCGGCGCACACGCCGAACACGTTCACCGACGCGGAGTCCCTGGTCGCCGAACTGGGGCGCGTCCGGGAGCGGGGTTACGCGCTGGACGAGGAGGAGCAGGAGGTGGGCGTCCGGTGCGTGGCGGTGCCGTTGAAGGGCGCGCCCACGTTGACCGCGCTGTCGGTGTCGGGCCCGTCCGGGCGGCTGACGCGCGAGATCGTCCCGGACGTCGTGCCGATCATGCTGGACGCCGCCGAGCGCTTCACACGCGAACTGGGCCCGGTCGATTGACCGGGCGAGAACATCGAGCGCTGGGGCGATCCCCGCGAGGTGGACCTGACGCCCTTCCTCATGGCGGAGACACCGGTCCCGGATCCGCAGGGTTTCCTGTGCGGCGTCGTCGGCGGCATGCTCGTGTGGCGGTGTCCGGACGGGCGGTGGCTCGCCGTCGCGATCGGGCAGGCCGACGCGGAGTTCGAGGTCATGCTGCTCGCGGCGGTCGGTGAGGGACCGGTCGAGGCGTGAGTGCCGTGTCGGGAGACCCCCGGGCGCGCCCAGGCCCTGGTACCGGTCGGTGTGCTTCCTCTCACTCGGCCTGTCCGGTGGCACCGGCCTCGGCCAGCTTCGCTTGGAGCCACCCGGGAAGGTGGTCCTGATCGCGGGGAAAGTACTCCTGGTCGAGCGCGAAACTGCCCGGAGAAACCGGCGGCACGAACTCTGGCTCGGAGTCGTAGTCGAACTCGATCGAACGCGACAACGACCGCTCTACCGTGAGGGTGGCGGTGAACCACGTTCCCGCACCCGGCACGTACATCGCATGGCGCAGGTCGTCCATGGCGTCGGCGACGCTGATCGGCGCGAACGCGGTCGTGGTGCTCCCGTCGGCGAGCCGCACCTCCAGGAACTGGGAGCCGCGGTCGACGGTCGACCTGACCGTGAACGTCAGCTGTGACCAGTGTTCCGGCGCCACCCGCACCAGCCCTCGCACCGCCTCCTCGATATAAGGCGTCTGGTCGGCCGTATCCGCCGATGAACCTGGCACCAGCACTCACCTACCCGGACAAACGGAACGTCCGTGCACACCGTACGGCGGCCAGCGTAGCTGCGACCGCGCTAGCGGGTCAGCAGCCGCGCGATCGTCGGCTGCTCCAAGCACAACCCTCGGCGATCTCGAAGTACCGGCGCCGCGCGGGCCCGGCGGCCCGCCGCAGGGGTGGTCGAGGTGGCACCGTTCGGGGACTCCCGGTGAACGGGACGTCCGGCGGCGGGCCCGTGGCGGGGAGGGTCAGTCGACGGGTTCGCCGACGACGACGTGGGGGCGGCCGCCGCGTTCCCAGGCGACGTAGTCGCCCGCGGCCTTGACGAGCGACGCGCCGAGCCAGAGCGCGACGCCCGCGTCGTCGATGAGGCCGATCCCGAGCAGGATCTCGGGGATGGCGTCGATCGGGGAGACGATGTAGATGAGGCCGAGGCCGAGCAGGCCGAGCGTCTTGTAGGACATGCCCTTGTAGTCGCCGCGGAGCACGGCCTTGATCATCCGCGGTACGGCGCGGGTGCGTTCCCAGAGCCCCGGGGTCTGGGGGTCGAGCGTCTCGCTGTAGATCTGCCAGGCTTGACCGGCGGCGGCCGCGCGGCGCTTTCCGTCCACTGGCGCTCTCCTCGGGTGGGATGTGCGGTGCGGGCGCGCCCCCGCGGCGCCCGCGTTTACCTATGACGTGGTGTCTGACGGTTTTGTTCCCCCGGATCCGCTGTGACCCGGGCCTCACCGGAGATTCTGTGACCGCGGGTGAGGTGTTCGTCACTCCGAAAGTCAAAGTCGGGTAATTCGGCCGCACGTCCGGCCACGCGCTGCGAGCATGGGGTCACGGGAGGTGCGCCCGCTCCCCATCGACGCGACCGGCACCGCCCGCAGAGCACCGCAGGGAGCTGACGCACATGAGCGGCGATCGTCCGAACCGGCCCGTGCACGGCACCGCCGCAGGCGGTCCGTACCTCGCACTGCCCCCGACCGCCGTCGACGCGGTCGCGTCCGGTCCGACCCGGTTGATGGTGATCTGGCCGGGGTTCGACCCGCCGCGGACGGCGGAGGCGATGGCGGCATCGGTCCCGCTGACGGGCGTGCCGGTGTGGCGCGTCTACCTCGACCTGCCCGCGCAGCTCCCCGGCGGGCTGGGCAGCGGGTCGATCCTGGACGACGCCGGCATCGAACTCTACGGGGCCGCGGTCGAACGGGCCGCCGCGGCGCTCCCGGAGGTCGTCGAGGTGCTGCGGCGCGACCTGGACGTGCCGGAGGGGCCCGTCGCGCTCGCGGGGTTCAGTACGGGCGGTGCGGCTGCGCTGCTCGGCGGCGGCGCGCAGGGGACGTTCCGGTCGGTGCGGCCGCGCGTTCGCGCCGGTCGTCGCGCCGTCCGGGCGGCGCGGGCCGTGGAGAAGCGCGCGGGCCGCGACCGGGCCTGGACGGACGCGTCGGTGGCGCTCGCCGACCGGCTCGCCCTCGGCGCCCGCGCGCCGACATCGCGGCCGGGGCGGGCGAACTGCTACTGGTCGGCGGCGGGAAGGACCGCGTCGTCCCGTCCCGCGAGCTGACCGCGCTGCGCGACGCGCTGCGGCGGCACGGCGCCGCGGCCGAGACCGTCACGTTCCGGATGGGCCACGCGCTCGCCGCCGAACCCGGCACCGAGGCGCGCCCGCCGATCACCGAGGCCGTCCGGGTGGACGGCGTCCTGTCGGACTGGTTCCGGGACCGGCTCGCCGTGACCGACGACGCGGACGCGGCGGGCGCACGGCCCGACGACGCCCGGGGCGACGTGGTGGAACGCGACAAGGCCGCGAGCGGTTTGAGCTGACCGTCGCGAGCGGCCGGAGTCAGCCGCGCGAGAGGACCTCGTAGCGGACGGAGACGACGCCGGCGGAGGTGCCGCCGATGTCCTCCATCGCCGCTTCGGACAGGTCCAGGCAGCGGCCGCCCGAGTACGGGCCGCGGTCGTTGATGCGCACGACGACCGACTCGCCGTTGCTCTTGTTGGTGACGCGGACCTTGGAGTCGAACGGCAGCGTCTTGTGCGCCGCCGTCAGCTCGCTCGGGTCGAACGACTCGCCGCTTGCCGTCATCTGGCCCTCGCCGTAGAAGGACGCCTTGCAGGAGCCCGAGTCGAGGACCTTCTCCGAACCGCCCGACTCGCCGGATTCTCCCGAACCGCCCGACTCGTTCGAGCCGCCCGAGCCGCTCGAACGGGGCTTCTCGGTCTTCTTCGGTTCCGGCGGTGCGATCCGCGCCGCCACGGCGTCCGGCTCGTCGTCGTGCTTCGGTGGCGCCTTCTTCGGCTGCGGTGACTTCTCCGGCGTCCCGCTCGGAGCGGGACGCTGCCCGCCGGGCGGTGCAGACGGTTCGGACGGTTCGGTCTGCGGCAGTCCTTGCGCCGCCGTTGCCGCGCCCGCCGGGGCGCCGGCCTTGACGAACGCGAACGCGCCCGCCGTGAGGACGGCCATGGCCGCCCCGGAAATGATCAGAAGGGTGCGGATGCGCACCTCAGGTATGCGTACACGAGCACGCTTGCCACGCACGGGCAATCCTTTGTTCGGGGACAGGACCCCGGACGCCCGGCGGTTCGCGCCGCCGTGCTGTGGCGCGTTCAGGCGACGTGTGCGTCCCCGATGTCCGCGCCTTCTACGGGCGTCTGCACGCCCGTGCCCGCGCGTTCCACGGCGCGTCCGCGTCAATGCGGAAGTGGCGTCCGGCAGGTGCGGCGGTGCGAGTTCACCGGCCTCGCGACGTCGTGCCGGGCAGGTTCCCGATCATCATCGCGCAGGTCCGGCGGAGTACTTTTTTCACTTTGGATCTCGCTGTTGCCGCACAAGTCCATGACCGTACGTGGCGTCTCGCCCTGATCAAGACCGTACGCCGATGTTTGTGTTCTTTGTCACCACTACTTTGCCCGTCGGAAGTCGATCGACTTCAGCGGGTGACCCCATTTCAAGATCGTCTTTACTCCGCATAGAGAAGATGATCTCGGGCATATAACGGGCGGACGGCAGCGTCCCGCGGAGGTTCGCGGGGCCCGCGGGACGCCGGGTGCCGCCGCTTCAGTTCGTCTTGCCGGACGGCGCTTCCTCCGCCTTCAGCACCTCGGCGACCCGGCCCTCGGAGAGCTTGTCGCCGAGGCCGGTGAGCGTCTCGCTCACGTGCCCGACGAGCGCCTGCTCGGTCGTCGGGGCCTTGCCGTGGACGGGCGCGGGCGGCACCGGAGGCACGACGGCCCCGGCCGCGCGGGCGGGCAGGGCCGCCGCCGACACGGCGACGGCGGCGGACGCCGCGATGACGAAGGCACGGGACAGCCGGTTGGCGGACCGCTTCATTGTTTCCCCCCGGGAATTGTCGGATGTTCGACCCTTTGACGTTCGTGCGTCCGCCGATGCGGCGCACCGTCGAACGGGCACGCTAGTACACCGGGAAGGAAATCACGGGGGAATCGCGCGGTGAGTTTAGGAAGACCATAATGATCCACGAAAGGGATCATCGACATTCCGCCCTAAGCGGGGGCGTTGCGCGCCGCCCCCGCCTTTTCGGGCGTCCGCTCAGTCCGTCGCGCCGAGCGTGATGGCGTCGTCCACCTCCTGCTTGCGCCCGGCCAGTTCGGTGGCGTAGCGCTGCTCGTCGACCTGCTCGGCGATCTCCTCGTCCTGCTTCATCAGCGCTTCGAGATCGGCCTTGGCATTGTCGAGGACGCCCATGTCCGCGTACGCCTTCTGCACCTTGTCGCCCCACAGGCCGACGTCCCGGACGCACGGGACGATCCGGCTGAACAGCAGCGACTGGTACAGCGTGTACATGTCGGAGTTGTCGACGTACTCCATGCATTTGTCCATCGGCAGGTCGAGCTGTTCGAACACCTCGCGCGCCTTGAACCGGTCGCGCATCAGGTAGCAGCCCTCGACGACGAATTCCTCGCGCTCGGCCCGCTCCTTCTCGGTGAGCTCGGCGTAGTAGTCCTTGAGCGCGAGCCGCCCGAACGCGACGTGCCGCGCCTCGTCCTGCATGACGTACGCGAGCAGCTGCTTGACGAGCGGGTTGGTCGACATGTCGCGGTACAGCCCGAACGCGGCCAGGGCGAGGCCCTCGATGAGCACCTGCATGCCGAGGTAGGGCAGGTCCCAGCGGCTGTCTTCGAGCGACTCCGCTAGCAGTTTCGCGAGGTCCTGGTTGATCGGGTAGTACATCCCGATCTTCTCGTGCACGAACTTGCCGTACAGCTCGACGTGCCGCGCCTCGTCCATCGTCTGGGTCGCGGCGTAGAACTTGGAGTCGAGGTCCGGGACGGACTGGACGATCCGCGCGGACACGTTCAGCGCGCCCTGCTCACCGTGCAGGAACTGGCTGAACAGCCACGAGCTCTGGTGCCGGCCGAACTCGTCCTTCTCCTTCTGGGTCATCTTGTCCCAGATGTCGGAGCCGAACAGGGGGTTGAAGTTCTCCGGCAGGCCCGCGACGTTGATGGGATCGACTTCGAGGTCCCAGTCGATGCGCTTCTGCGCGTCCCACTGCTTGTCCTTGCCCTTCTGGTACAGGTTCAGCAGCCGGTCGCGGCCTTCGTCGTACTCCCAGGTGAACCGGGTGTCGCCCGCCATAGGTACGTTCCACGTGTCCGTGGAGACGGGCTCGGTGTAGAAGTCGTGGGAAGTCACCGGGGGATCCTCCTAGGGGGACGCGCCGCACCGTCGCGGCGCTGGGGTCTGTTCCGCCCACCGCTTTACATGCCTTCGTAACATGTAAAGCGGGGGGAGATCTATACCCCCGGCCCAAAGCGAGCCGCCCGGGCGAGCCCCCGTTACCGCGACTGGAGGGCGTCGAGCGCGACGGCCTGGGCGATGACCAGGCGGCGGTCTAGGCGCGGGTCCTTGATGTCGACCACGTACCGGTCGCGGATCCCGATCTTCTTCTCCACCGAGAAAACGACCTGGTCGCCCGCGTGGAAGTCGAAGTGGTACGGCCACGCGAACGGGATCGCGTCCACGAACGGGACGAACTGCCACACCCGCCGCACCAGCGCGACCGCCTTGTTGCGCTCGCTGCCGGTCGCCACGCCGAGCCCCGGCTGCTCCAGGTGCCAGGTGGAGGCGAGCAGCGACTTCTTGAAGTCCTTGCGGAACATCCCGATCGGGCGTCCGTGCCCGTCGGTGATGTCGTACGCCGAGGCCAGGTCGATGCGCTTGCGCGCCTTGAACCCGAGGATCGGCGTGGTCTTGGAGTCGTCCGAGTAGAGCGTGACCTGCTCCTTGAACGCCATGCGCTTCTGCTGGGCGAACGCGAGCAGTTCGCCCTCGGAACCGTCCGGTGCCTCGGCGTGCACCTCGTACTGGTTCACCATCAGCCGGATCCGCTGCCGGATCAGCAGCCGCGTCTGCGCCTGGAACCGCTCGTCGTCCACCGGAACCACCCGTCCCTTTTCAACGTTAGGCCCGGGAGTCTGCCATAGCCCGCCGCCCCGCTTCAGGACTCCCGGATGTGCGCGGCGAGGTACCCGTGGATGAGCCGCTCGGCCTCCGCGACGATCATCGGGTCGCCGTCCGGGCGCGCCGGAACGCCAGCTTCAGCACCGCGTCCCCGGCCTCGACCGCGATGGCCAGCGCGGTCGCCAGCTCCGGGGTGTCGCGCACGCCGAAGGTGTCCACGATCAGCTCGCGGATCCGGTCGGCGACCACCGCGTTGTTGTCGGCGTCGGAGTCGAGCAGATGCACGTCGGCGACGTCCCCGAACCGCAGCACCCGGAACCCCGGGACGGTCCGGTGCATCTCCACGAAGATGTCGATGATCGCGCCGACCGTGTCGGACCAGTCGGCGAAGCCGCCCGTGGTGAGCCGCGCGGAGATCCGCCGCCCGAACTCCTCCAGGTTGCGTTGCGCGAGGGCCTGCGCGACGGCCCGTTTGTCGGGGAAGAACTGGTACACCGAGCCGATCGCCACCTCGGCGCGCTGCGCGATCCGCGTGGTGGTCAGCCCGTCGTAGCCGTCCTCGTCGAGGATCTCCGCACAGGCGTCCAGCATCCGCTGTACGCGTTCGGCACTGCGGCGCTGGGCGGGACGGCGGCGGAGCGGTGTGCGGATCTCGGTCACCCTGCCATTGTCCCCCCATTCCGCCGCCCCGGAGCCGAAGCGGCCTGCGGATTCGCGCCGGCGTCCCCACCGGTGTTCGCGGCCGCGCGATCGTGGGCGTCCTGCGCCGCGACGATCTCGGCCGCGTGCCCCTTGATCCAGCCGGTCAGTCCGCGCAGCGGTCCGCCGATGCCGCGGCCGAGATCCGTCAGCCCGTACGTCACCCGGGGCGGCACGGTCGGCTCGACGGTCCGCCGGACCAGGCCGTCCCGGACGAGCGTGCGCAGCGTCTGGGACAGCATCTTCTCGCTGATCCCTTCGATCCGGTTCCGCAACTCGAAGAATCGCAGGTCACCGCCGTGGAGCGCGGTCAGGACGAGCACGCCCCAGCGGCCCGTCACGTGGTCGAGGACCACCCGTGCGGGACAGTCCCGCCGGAAGACGTCGTCCACCTGGTCTCCTACCGTTCCGTCATGGGCTTACGTGAAGGTACGTACTTCCCCAAAGTTAGCTTGTTTCCTACCGTTACCGCCATGGAACCACTCGCGCTCATCACCGGCGCCGGACGCGGCATCGGCGCCGCCACCGCCAGGGAACTCGCCCGCCGCGGATACCGGATCGCCGTCAACTACCACCGCGACGCCGCCGCGGCCGAGGCCGTCGCCGCCGACACCGGCGGGACGGCGCTGCGCGCCGACGTCCGCGATCCGGCGCGGGTCGCGGAGCTGCTCGCGGCGTGCGGCCCGGTGGACGTCCTGGTCTGCAACGCCAACATCGCCCCGCCGTTCGGGCCGCTCGCGTCGATGCCGTGGGAGACGTTCATCGGCAAGGTGGAGGGCGAACTCGCCGCCGTCTACCACCTGACGCAGGCCGTGCTGCGGGAGATGCCCCCGCACGGGCGGATCGTCTACGTGTCCAGCCTGAGCGCCGAGGTCACCCGCCCGGGGGCCGCCGCGCACGCCACCGCGAAGGCCGCGCTGGACACGTTCGCCCGGCATGTCGCGGCCGAGGCGAGCCCGGTCACGGTCAACGTGGTCGCACCGGCCGGGGTCCGCACCGACGGGTCGGCCGCCGCGCGCACGCCCGAGATCGAGGCGGCGCTCGCCGACCGGTCCGTCCTCGGCCGCATGATCGAGCCGGACGACGTCGCGAAGGTGATCGCGTCGGTGGTGGACGGCGGGCTGCCCGCCGTGACCGGCGTCCGCATCCCGGTCGACGCCGGTTTCCGCGTCCTCGCGGCGCCCTGACGGGTGGGATGCTCGTCGGATGGACGCCCCCGAATCGCTCGCCGACGTGCGGGCCCGCATCGACGGCATCGACGGCGCGCTCGTCCGGCTGCTCGCCGACCGGCAGGCGCTGGTGCGGGCCGCCGCCGCGTTCAAGACGGACGAACGGTCGGTGCGCGCGCCCGACCGCGTCGAGCGGGTCGTCGCGCTGGCCCGGTCGCGCGCGGCGGACGCGGGCCTGTCGCCCGACGTCGCCGAGGCGGTGTGGCGCGCGATGGTCGGCGCGTTCATCGAGCTCGAACTCGGCGAGGCCGGGCTCGACGGCGCTTAGCCGGCGGGCGTCCCCGCGGAGTCCGTGAGGAAACCGTGCAGGGACGTGCGCGCGCGCTGCAGTTCGGCGATGCGCGTGTCGAGGTCGTCCAGGTGGTCCTGGAGGTGCCCGGTGACGCAGGACTGCAGCGCGGCGCCGTCCCAGCAGGGCATGAGGTCGCGGATCGTCCGGGTGGGCAGGCCCGCGGCGAGGAGCGAGCGGATGCGCCCGACGGTGTCGGGCGCGTCGTCGGCGTAGCCGCGGTGGCCGCCGGGCGAGCGGCGGGACGTCAGGAGGCCCTGCTCCTCGTAGTAGCGCAGCAAGCGCACGCTCACGCCCGTCCGACGTGACAGCTCACCGATCTTCATGTGTCCCACCCCACACGGAAACGACTTGAACCTCACATGGATGGCACCTTTTACGTTCGTGCCATGAACACAACACCGATCTCCCTGTACGGCTTCCTCCGACCCAAGCCCGAGCGCGCGGACGACGTCAAGCGGCTACTGTCGTCGCTCGTGGAGCCTACGCGGCGGGAAGAGGGCAACCTCCAATACCACCTGCACGAGCACGAGGACGGGCGGCTCTTCCTCTACGAGGTGTGGCGGTCGCAGGAGGATCTCGACCGGCACAACGAGTACCCGCCGCTGCGCGAGTTCCTGGCGAACATCGACGACTACCTGGCAGAGCCCGTGGACGGCCACTTCGACACGATGATCAGCCCCTATCCCGCATGAGCCCAGACCCGGCCCCGGACCCGGACCCGTACGCGGAGCTGTACGCGGCGTTCGCCGGGGTGCCGCGTCCGGGTGCGGTGGAGGGGTGCCCGTGCTGCGTCGAACCGGACGAGGGGCGGCGGCTGCTGTCCCGGCCGCCGCGCTCGCTCGGCGCCGACGACCTGTCCCGGTTCGCGGCGAAGGCGCTGAACACGTGGGGCGGGCCGGAGGACGTCCGGTACTTCGCGCCGCGCCTGCTCGAACTGGCCGCCGCGGACGCGTTCGTCTGGCCGGACACCGAGATCGTGTTCGGCAAACTCGCCCGGGCCGGGTGGCGCGACTGGCCGGAGGCGGACGCGGTCGCGGCGTTCCTCGCGGGGTTCTGGACGCGGACGCTCGCGCGGTTCCCGGCGCGTCCGGGCATCGGGGCGGCGCTGCGCGCGCTCGCCGCCACCGGCATCGACCTCGCCCCGTACCTGCGGGAATGGGGGAACGCGACGGCGCGCGCGGACGAACCGGCCGTGCGGCACCTGCACGAGTTCGCGACGAACGAGCTGCACCGGCCGAACGGCCGTCCACGGCTCGGCGGCGGATTCGCGGAGGACGGCGCCGCGGTCGTCGTCGGGTGGCTGACCGGCGGCCCCGCGGCCGCCGCCGTCCGGACCGCGTTCGAGCGGACGGACGACGAGGAACCGCTGGGACTCCTGGCCGAGACCGACGGCCTCCTCAACCCCGGTCACCTCATGTGATCGTGTGATTACACTGGGGTTTTCCGTACCGGGCCCCGGGTACCGGACCAGGCGCAGGCAAGATCATCCGCGTGGCATCGGTGAGGAGTGCGCCATGAACGGTTGTGAGGCGCGCAGCCTCCTCCATCCCTATCTGCTGCTCCTGATCTACGAACGGCCCGGACACGGATACGACCTCATCGACCGGTTGTCCTGCCTCGGAGTGTCGGACGTGGAGCCGGGCCACGCCTACCGGGTGCTGCGCGGAATGGAACGCGCGCGGCTCGTCGTGTCGACGTGGGTGCCCTCGGAGGCGGGACCCGCGCGCCGCCGCTACGAACTGACCGACAAGGGCGTCGCCGACCTGGAGGCGTGGGCGCCGAAGCTCGCGCACCTCGGCGAGGTGATCGCCTCGTTCCTGGCCCGCTGGAGTTCGGCCGCGCGGGCGACGGCGGCCCCGGCGCCGGGCGCCCACGCGAGCCGCGGGCCGTGTCGTGGACGTGACGGCGCGGGCGGCCGTCCGGGAGGCGTTCGACCGGCGGACGGAGCCGGGCCGGGCCGTCGCGGGCGACGCGGAGGCGATCGCGCGGGCCTGCCACGCGATGGCGGTGCGGTTCCACGCGGGCGGGCGGCTGATCGTGTTCGGCGACGGCGCCGCGTGCACGGACGCGCAGCACGTGGCGGTCGAGTTCGTGCATCCGGTGGTGGTCGGCAAGCGGGCGCTGCCCGCGTTCGCGCTGACCGGGGACGTCGCGACGCTGACGGCGATCGCGCGCGCGGAGGGGTTCGACGAGGTGTACGCGGCGCAGCTGCGGACGCTGGCCGGGCCGGACGACATCGCGCTCGGCCTGTCGGCCGGCGGGCCGTGCGCGAGCGTGCGGCGGGGGCTGGCGGCTGCCGCCGAGATGGGGCTGCTGACGGTCGCGCTGACCGGCGCGGACGGCGACGTCGGCCGGGACGCCGACCACGTGCTGCGGGCGCGGACGGCCGATCCGCTCGTCGCCAAGGAGGTGCACGTGACCGTCTACCACGTGCTGTGGGAGCTGGTGCACGTCTTCTTCGAGCATCCGGGGACGTTGCGGCGGGAGACGGCCCGGTGAGCGCGGGGGACGTGCCGGAGTGCCATGACGACGTCTGCGTCACCTGCTCGGACGCCGCCGTGCCGGTGCGGGTGCGCGAACTGCTCGGCGACGGGCTCGCGCTCGTCGACACCGGGGCGGGGCAGGAGGAGGTGAGCGTGGCGCTGGTCGACGCGCGGGTCGGCGACGTCGTGCTGGTGCACGCCAAGGAGGCCATCGCGGTGGAGCGGAGCGAGGGAACGCCCGGGGGAACGCCGTACGGGGGGACGCCGTGAGCGGGATCGAGACGCTGTACCCGTTCCTGTACGAGGGCGGGTCGGACCTCGACGCTGTGCTGACGGAGGTCCGCCGGTCCACCGAGGAGAAGGCGGGCGAGATCGTCGGGCTGCGGGAGTCGCTGGCCGAGGGGACGGCGGACGGGCTGGTGACGTGCGCGCGGCGGATCGCGGCGTCCGTCACGGCGGGGGACGGCTGTTCGCGTTCGGCAACGGCGGGAGCTGCACGGACGCGCAGGACCTCGCGCAGTTGTGCATGCGGCCGCCGCACGGTGCCCGTACCGTCCCGGCGACCTGCCTGACCGGGGACGTCGCCGCGCTGACGGCGCTGTCGAACGACGTCGGGTTCGAGGTGGTGTTCGCGCGGCAGGTCGCGGCGTTCGGCCGCCGGGGGGACGTCGCGGTGGGGTTCTCGACGAGCGGCGGTTCGGCGAACGTGCTGCGGGCGTCGAGGAGGCGTCCCGGGCGGGGATGGTGACGGTCGGGTTCGCCGGGTACGGCGGCGGCGGGATGGCCGAGCCGGGCTTGGTGGACCACCTGTTCACGGTGCCGTCGGCGTCGTGCACCGTATCCAGGAGGCGCAGACGACCGTCTATCACGTGTTGTGGGAGCTGCTGCAGATGGCCCTGTCCGGACGATTGCAGGGCGGTCGAGTGTGAGGTGAACGCGTGAGCGTGGACGGCGAACGGGAGCGGGAGCGGGAACGCGAGCGGGTCCGGATCCGCGTCGAGGGGATCGTGCAGGGGGTCGGGTTCCGGCCGTTCGTGCACGAGCTGGCCGGGACGTACGGGTTGTCGGGGTTCGTGGGCAATGACGCGTCCGGGGTGTTCGCGGAGGTCGAGGGGAACGCGTCGGCGCTGGCCCGGTTCGTCGGCGACCTCGGGGGACGGGCGCCGGCGGCGGCGGTCGTGGAGCGGGTCGTCACCGAGTCGCTGCCGCCGCTCGGCGAGCGGGGGTTCCGGATCGTGCCGAGCGACGCGGCCGCGACGCCCGCCGCGCTCGTCTCGCCCGACACCGCGACCTGCGCCGACTGCCTCGCGGAGCTGCGCGACCCGGACGGGCGGCGGCACGGGTACGCGTTCACGAACTGCACGCGCTGCGGGCCGCGGTTCACGATCGTCCGGAACGTCCCGTACGACCGGTGCAACACGACGATGGCCCCGTTCGCGATGTGCGGCGCGTGCGCCCGCGAGTACACGGACGAGCGCGACCGCCGGTTCCACGCCCAGCCCGTGTGCTGCCCGGAGTGCGGGCCCGAGCTGCGGGCGGTCGGCGCGGACGGGCGGCGGGTGCCCGGCGATCCGGTCGAGACGGCCGCGCGGTGGCTGCTGGACGGCCGGATCGTCGCGGTCAAGGGCCTCGGCGGGTACCACCTGGCGGCGCTCGCCGACCACGAGGACGCGGTGGCGCGGCTGCGCGCCCGCAAGCACCGCGAGCACAAGCCGTTCGCGGTCATGGCGCCGATCCGGCCGCGGCCCGCGCGGCTCGTCCACGCCGTCGCGGCCGCCGAGGCGCTGCTCGCCTCCCCGGCGCCGCCGATCGTGCTCGCCGAGCGGCGGCACGGCGCGCGCGTCGCCGCCGCCGTCGCGCCCGGGAACCGCGAGCTGGGCGTGCTGCTTCCGTACACGCCCCTGCACCATCTGCTCGCCGCACGGCTCGCCCGTCCGATCGTGCTGACCAGCGGGAACGTGTCGGACGAGCCGATCGTGACGGGCGACGACGAGGCCCTGGCGCGGCTCGCCGGGATCGCCGACGGGTTCGTGGGGCACGATCGCCGCATCGAGACGCGGGCCGACGACTCGGTCGTCCGGTCCTTCCGCGGACGGGCGCTGCCGGTGCGGCGCTCGCGCGGGTTCGTCCCGTCGCCGCTGCGGACGCCGTGGGAGTTCCCGCGTCCCGTCCTCGCGTGCGGCGCGGAGTTGAAGAACACCTTCTGTGTGGCGCGCGCGCACCACGCTTTCCTTTCGCACCACATCGGCGACCTGGAGAACTACGAGACCTTGCGGTCGTACCAGGACGGCATCGAGCATTTCTGCCGGTTGTTCGGGGTGCGGCCAGAGGTCGTGGTGCACGACCTCCACCCGGAGTACCTGTCGACCAAGTACGCGCTCGAACGCGACGACGGTGTCGAACTCGTAGGCGTCCAGCACCACCACGCGCACATCGCGTCGTGCCTCGCCGACAACGGGACGGACGGCCCGGTCATCGGCGTCGCGTTCGACGGGCTCGGCTACGGCGACGACGGGACGCTGTGGGGCGGCGAACTGCTGGTCGCGGACCTCGCCGGGTACCGGCGCGCCGGGCACCTGGAGGCGGTGCCGATGCCGGGCGGCGCGGCGGCCGTCCGGGAGCCGTGGCGGATGGCGGCGGCCTACCTGACGGCGGCGTTCGGCGAGAACGCGCCGTGGCTCGGCGTCGTCCGGCGCAACCGCGAACGCTGGCCGGCGGTCGCCGCGATGGCCCGGTCCGCGATGGCCCGTTCCGCGGCGGCCGGTTCGAGCACGAACGCGCCGCTCACCTCCAGCGCGGGACGGCTGTTCGACGCGGTCGCGGCGATCGCGGACGTCCGCGACACGGCCGGGTACGAGGGGCAGGCGGCGATCGGGCTGCAGCAGGCCGCGACCGCACGAGCGCGCCGCCTACCGCGCGACCGTGACCGGCGACCTCGTGATCCGGGGCGCGGACCTGGTGCGGGCGGCGGCCGAGGACGCCGTCGCGGGACGCGGCGCGGGCACGATCTCCGCCCGCTTCCACAACGGGCTGGCGTGGGCGGTCGTCCGCGCGGTCCGGCTGCTGCGCGACCGCACCGGCCTGGAGACCGTCGCGCTGTCGGGCGGCGTCTTCCAGAACGTCCTGCTGCTGGAACGCGTCGTGTCCGGGCTGGAGGACTCCGGGTTCCGGGTGCTGACGCACTCGCACGTCCCGCCGAACGACGGCGGCGTCGCGCTCGGCCAGGCGGTCGTCGCCGCCGCGCGGGACAGGTCCGCCCGGGACGCGGCCGCTTCCTGACCGTGTCCCGGGCGAGTATCCGGCGGGGGCGGGGCGGCGGCTCAGCAGATGCGGGGCAGCGGGTCGCCCACGAGCATGTCGGCGATGCGGGTGCCGCCGAACGCCGTCCGGAGCAGCACCAGACCGGGCGGATCGTCCCGGACGGTCCCGACGATCGCGGCGTCCGCGCCGAGCGGGTGGCCGCGCAGCGCGGCGAGCGCCGCGTCCGCCCGGTCCCCGGCCACGACCGCGACGAACCGTCCCTCGCACGCCACGTACAGCGGCTCGATGCCGAGCAGTTCGCACGCGCCCGCGACCGCCGGGCGCACCGGTACCGCCGCCTCGTCCAGCACGACGCCGAGCCCGGACGCCTGCGCGATCTCGTTCAGCACCGTCGCGACCCCGCCGCGCGTCGCGTCCCGCATCATCCGGACACCGCCGGGCACCGCGTCGAGCAGTGCTGCGGTGATCCCGTGCAGGGCTGCCGTGTCGGACGTCAGGTCGGCTTCGAAGTCGAGTTCTCCGCGCGCCAGCATGACGGTGACGCCGTGGTCCCCGATCGGGCCCGACACCAGGACCGCGTCACCCGGACGGACGGCCGACGCACCGAGCGCCGCGCCGTCGAGCGCCGCGCCGTCGAGGACGCCGATACCGGACGTCGTGATGAAGCACCCGTCGGCCTTGCCCCGCTCCACGACCTTCGTGTCCCCGGTGACGACCGAGACGCCCGCGCGTGCCGCCGCGTCCGCCATGGACGCGACGATGCGGCGCAGATCGTCCACCGGGAAGCCCTCTTCGAGGACGAACCCGGCCGAAAGGTACAGGGGCCGCGCCCCGCACACGGCGAGGTCGTTGACCGTCCCGTTCACCGCCAGCTCACCGATGTCGCCGCCCGGGAAGAACAGGGGCGAGACCACGTGCGAGTCGGTGGTGAAGACCAGCCGTCCCCCGTCGACGGACAGGACGGCACCGTCATCGAGCGTCTCCAGTGCAGGGTTACGGAACGCCTCCACGAACAGGGCCTCGACGAGCGTCTGCGTGGCCTTGCCCCCAGCCCCGTGGGCCAGCGTCACCCGTTCCTCTTTCACGCGCGGCTTCCGCCGGCGCGCGCGCTCGATGCGCTCTAGGACCTGCTCCTCCCGCGTCTGGTGCGGAGTCATCGGTTCGGTCGTCGCGTCGTCCGTCTTCATGCGCGCGTCGCCTCCCTCACGCGCTCCCGCGTGAACCGGCCGAAGTTGTAGTACGCGGCGCACGCCCCCTCGGACGACACCATGCACGTCCCGATCGGCGTCTCCGGCGTGCAGGCCGTCCCGAAGACCTTGCACTCCCACGGCTTCAGGACGCCCTTCAGCACCTCGCCGCACTGGCACGCCTTCGGGTCGGCGACGCGCACGCCCGGCAGGTCGAAGATCCGCTCCGCGTCGAAGGCCGCGTACTCGTCGCGCATCCGCAGCGCCGAGTGCGAGATGAAACCGAGGCCGCGCCACTCGAAGTACGGCCGCAGCTCCATGACCTTCCCGATCGCCTCAAGCGCGCGCGGGTTGCCGTCCCACGGGACGACCCGGGCGTACTGGTTCTCGACCTCGCTGCGTCCCTCGTCCAGTTGCTCCAGGAGCATGTGGACCGACTGCAGGACGTCGAGCGGCTCGAACCCCGCGCACACCAGCGGCTTCCCGTAGTCGGCGGCGATGAACTCGTACGGACGGCAGCCGATCACCGTCGAGACGTGACCGGGGCCGAGGAACCCGTCGAGCCGCAGGTCGGGCGAGTCCAGGATCGCCTTGATGCCCGGAATGATCGTCACGTGGTTGCAGAAGACGGAGAAGTTGCCGATGCCCTCGGCCGCCGCGCGCAGCACGGTCATCGCGGTCGACGGCGCGGTCGTCTCGAACCCGATCGCCATGAACACGACCCGGCGGTCCGGGTTCCGCTTCGCGATCTTGAGCGCGTCGAGCGGCGAGTACACCATCCGGACGTCGCGCCCGCGGCCTTCGCGTCCAGGAACGACCCGGTGCCGCCCGGAACGCGCATCATGTCGCCGAACGAGGTCAGGACGACGTCCGGGTCCGCGCGGGCGATCGCGATGGCGTCGTCCACCCGCCCCATCGGGATCACGCACACCGGGCACCCCGGCCCGTGCACGAGCTGCACCGTCTCGGGCAGGTAGTCCTCCAGCCCGTGCTTGTAGATCGTGTGGGTGTGCCCCCCGCACACCTCCATGAACTTGTAGTGCCGCCCCGGCTCGCACAGGGCGGCGATGCGCGCGGACAGCGCCTGGGCCCGCTCCGCGTCGCGGTACTCGTCGACGAACCGCAATGGTCGCGCCTTTCCGTTCCGGGGTCAGTTCCGGGGTCAGTTCCGAGGTCGGTTCCGGGTCAGTTCCGGTCCAGGTCGATGTCCGAGCGGCTGAGCGCGTCCAGTTCGTCGTCGTACGCCTCGCCCAGGCCGCGCAGGAGTTCGAGGGTCGCCGCGGCCTCCGCCTCGTCGATCTTCGACATGGCGAAGCCGACGTGCACGAGCACCCAGTCGCCGAGGTGCAGCCGTTCCTCGTCGAGCAACCCGACGTTCACGGCGCGGCGCACCCCGACGACCTCGACCTTCGCGACGTCCGTCCCGTCCTGCGGCAGCTCGACGATCTCCCCGGGAATGCCCAGGCACATCAGGGACGTCCTCCGCTCCGGGCGGCAGCGCTCACATGCGCTCCATCTTGATGTAGCGCTTCATCGCCGGGTACTCCTTCACCAGGAGGGCGAAGAAGGCGAGGCCCGCAACGGCGGCGGCGATCTTCCAAATGCGCATGTCGATTCCCTTTCGGTCGGTTCTGTGGTGGTGCTTCGGGTCAGCCGGGCGGCAGGTTCGGCATGATCGGCAGGATCGCGTTGCGCTTCTTCGCGCTGATCCCGGTCGAGCGCCGCGCGTCCGCCGTACCGTCCTCGTGGTGGCCGGGCTGCTTCTTGTAGTTGCCCTTCGCATTGCCCTGGCGCACGCCCTTGGTGTGCGACGGCGTGTCCGGTTTCACGTGGGGCTTGCCCACCTTGATCTCGGCCATGGTCAGGTCACTCCCTTCTCGGCCGGGCGTTCCCCGCGCGCGCGCCCAGTTCCACGAAGAAGCGTTCGATCTCCGGCCACACGTCCTTGCCGCCGGACAGCCCCTTCCACGACAGCCGGACGGCGGCGACGAGCCGGTAGCACTCGTCGATCGGCACGATCCACCGCTGGTCGGCGACCCCGCCCGCCGCGGCCTCGCCCGGTGCGGACCTGCCGGTGTGGACGAGCAGCGCCTCGACGTCGGGCACCATCGTCCGCAGCGGCTCGCACCGTTCGGCGACGGTCTTCCACGCGGCGGCGTCGACGTCGCAGCGGGTGGCGCCCCCGGGACTCGGGTAGTGCGCGGTCACCTCGCCGTCCTCGTGCCGCACGAAGAACGCGAGCCCGACCGGGACGCCCAGGTCGTCCACGGGCAGGTCGGGGAGCCGGAGGCGGCGGCCCGGCACCAGCCGGAAGTGGCCGCGGCCTTCGGCGTCGCGGCCCGCCGCGTCGCGCTCGAACAGCAGGGCGCACGCGCGGCACGCGCACAGCAGGCCGGTGCCGCGCTCGTCGAGGACGTGCGCGTGCCCGCCGCCGTGGTCGTCCGGGACGGGCTCGGCGCACAGGTCGCAGCGTTCGACGGCGTCCGCGCCGCGCGCGGCGGCGCGGGCGACGAGCCGCTCCAGCGCGGTCACGACATGCCCCGGAACAGCGACTCGACCGGGACGAACGCTCCCGAACCACCCGATCCACCCGAACCATCCGCACCGCCCGCACCCGCCGAGCGTCCGGACGGTGCGCGCACCGGCTCCATCGCCGTCAGTTCGGGCGCGACGCCCAGCACCGCGTCGCGGACCGCTTCCTCGACGCCCGCGCCGCCCCCGGCGTTCGCGGACCCGCACGTCCCGCAGCCCCCGCCGCCCGCACCGTCCGGCAGCCGGACGCGCGCGACGCCGTTCTCGATCCCGTCGAGTTCGACGTCCGCGCCGTGCGAACCGAGCTGCTCCCGGATGTCGTTCAGCGCGCGCGCCACCCGCTCCTCGACGGGTGCGGGGTGCACGTCGTGGAGCGCGAGGAGATGCCCGACGAGGTCGTCGTCGGTGAGCGCGGAGACGAGCCGGGCGTCGTGCGCGGCGCGGTCCATGACGCGGGCCAGCGCCTCGCCGTAGACCTCGGCGAGCGTCGCGACCGTGTCGAGGGCGCTCTCGGCGGTCCGTCCGGGCGTCCGCTCCAGCGCGGCGAGCGCCTCCTCGATGCGGGTGAGCCGCTCGGCGACGTCCCCCTCGCCGAGGCGCCGGTCGTCCGGCCGGTTCTCAGCCATGGGTCGCGCCGAACATCGGCGAGTGCAGCTTCTCGAGCTTCTTGCCCTTGCCCAGGTACATGTGGACGCCGCACGGCAGGCACGGGTCGAAGCTGCGGACGGCCCGCATGATGTCGACGCCGCGGAAGTCGTCCGGGCCGTTCTCCTCGAAGATCGGCATGTCCTGGACGGCGTCCTCGTACGGGCCGGGCGTGCCGAAACTGTCGCGCGGGCTGCCGTTCCACGGCGTCGGCGGGTACGGGTGGTAGTTCGCGATCTTCCCGTCCTTGATCACCATGTGGTGGGACAGGACGCCGCGGACCGCCTCGTGGAAGCCGCAGCCGATCGCCTCGTCCGGGACGTCGAAGTTCTCGAACACCTTCGTGTCCCCGGCCCGGACGCGCTGCAGCGCCTCCTCCACGAACTGGACGGCCATCGCGGCCGCGTACGCGACGAAGTACACGCGCGCCCGGTTCCGCTCGATGGCGTTCGACCACGGCGGGATCTTCCATTCGAGGGTCGTCTCCGGCAGCGACTCGCCCTTCGGCAGGGAGATCTGCACGCTGCGGCCGGTCGACTTCACGTACGGGGCGTCGACGAGCCCGGCGAGCGCGGTCGTGTAGAGCCGCGCGTACGGGCCGCCGCCGGTGTCGAGCGCGAGGTGCTCGCCGCTGGTCTTGTCGAACCAGCGGGGGCTCATCACCCAGCTGTACTTGTCGTCGAAGTCGCGCTTCTGCGGGGCGGGCAGCGTCGTCTGGTTCCACGGGTGCCGCATGTCGACCGGGTTGCCGAGCGGGTCGTGGGTGACGAACGGGTCCTCGTTCACCCAGTCGTCGTAGTAGGAGCTGCCGAGCAGGATGCGGATGCCGAGGTTGATGTCGACGAGGTTCGTGGTCAGCAGTTCGCCGTCCACGACGACGCCGGGCGTCACGTACATCGAGCGGCCCCAGCGCTCCATCGTCTCGTACCGGTAGTCGACGACCTCGGGGTTCTGGAACGCGCCCCAGCAGCCGAGCAGGACGCGGCGGCGGCCGACCTCCTCGTATCCCGGCAGGGCCTCGTAGAAGAAGTCGAACACGTCGTCGTTCATCGCGACGGCCCGCTTGACGAAGTCGACGACGCCGATCAGCCGGCTCAGGTAGTCGGTGAACAGGGTCGGTTCCGGCATCGTCCCGACGCCGCCCGGATAGACGGTGGACGGGTGGACGTGCCGTCCCTCCATCAGGCAGAACATCTCGCGGGTGACGCGGCTGACCTTGAGGGCCTCCTTGTAGAGGGCGCCCTCGAACGGGTTGAACGCGGCCATGATGTCGCCGATCGTCCGGTATCCGTGGATTCCGGCGTTCGGCGCCTCGGTCTCGCGCGCCCGCTTCAGCACGCTCGGGTTGGTGTCCTTGACCATCGCCTCGCAGTAGTCGACGAAGACGAGGTTGTCCTGGAAGATCGTGTGGTCGAACATGTACTCGGCGGCCTCGCCGAGGTTGAGGATCAGCTCGCCCAGCGGCGGCGTCTTGATCCCGTACGCCATGTTCTGCGCGTACACCGAGCAGGTCGTGTGGTTGTCGCCGCAGATGCCGCAGATGCGGCTGGTGATGAACCCGGCGTCGCGCGGGTCCTTGCCCTTCATGAACACCGAGTAGCCGCGGAACAGCGAGGACGTGCTGTGGCACTCGGCCACCCGCCGGTTCGCGAAGTCGATCTTGGTGTAGATGCCGAGGTTGCCGATGATCCGGGTGATCGGGTCCCAGGACATCTCGACGAGCTGCTCGGATCCGGTCGTCCCGGCCGGCGCCGGTTTCGTCTGCGCGGTGTGCGCCATGGGTCGTTCCTCTCTCCGTTCCGGTGCGGGGCCGGGGTCGCGGGGTCCTACGGGCGGTAGCGGGGGTTGTATCCGCTGGTCAGCGCCTCCTTGTTGTGGCGCCACCTCGGTTCCCGGTTCGCCGCGTGGTTGGTGATCCCGCGCATCCGGCGGATGAACGACCCGTACGGCTTGATCATCATCGAGGAGAGGCTGCCGCCCGGCGGCTGGTCCATGAACGGCATGAACTTGTCGGGGAAGCCCGGCATCGTGCAGGCGATGCAGATGCCGCCCACGTTCGGGCAGCCGCCGACGCCGTTCATCCAGCCGCGCTTGGTGACGTTGCAGTTCACCACCGGCCCCCAGCAGCCGATCTTCACCTGGCATTTCGGCGAGTTGTAGTCCCCGCCGAAGTCGGCCTGCTCGTAGTAGGCGGCCCGGTCGCAGCCCTCGTGGACGGTCCGGCCGAACAGCCACTGCGGCCGCAGCATCTCGTCCAGCGGGGGCGGCGGCGCGGCGCCCGCCGCGTGGTACAGCACCCAGGTCAGCGTCTCCATGAAGTTCTCCGGCTGCACCGGGCAGCCGGGAACGTTCACGATCGGCAGCGCCCCCGCCGACTTGAAGTCCCAGCCGAGGTAGTCGGCGAGGCCCATGCAGCCCGTCGGGTTGCCCGCCATCGCGTGGATGCCGCCGTACGTCGCGCACGTCCCGATCGCGACGACCGCCCACGCGCGCGGCGCGAGCATGTCGATCCACCGGTTCACCGTCATCGGCTCGCCGGTCTCCGGGTCGTTGCCGAACGACGTCCAGTAGCCGTCCCCGTTGATCTTCTCGTTCGGGATCGAGCCCTCGATGACGAGGATGAACGGCTCCAGCTCGCCGCGCGCCGCCGACCGGAACGCGGCGAGGAACTCCTCGCCGCCGAGCGTCGGCGACAGCACCTTGTTGTGCAGGTTCACCTTCGGCAGGCCCGGGATCAGGCCGTTCACGACGTCCTCGATCGCCGGCTGAGACGACGCCGTCACCGACACCGTGTCGCCGTCGCAGCTCATGCCTTCGGATATCCACAGGATGTGGATTTCGTCGAACCCCTGCGGGGTCGCGGTCTCGCCTCGTTCGCGCGTCTGCGTCATGTCCGGGGCCTCCCTTGCAGCCGGTCGAGCATCCGGTCGTAGGCGGCGGCCACCGGGGCCGCCACCGTGAGCGCCGGGGGACGGTCCGGCGCGTGCGGGTGCGGGCGGGTCGGCGCCGTCCCCTTCGCTTTCTCCAGCGCCCGCCCGAGGTCTCGCAGCGACTCCGCGTCCGCGCTCTCGCGCAGCCGCGGCATCAGCTCGCCCTCCTCCTCCCGGACGTGCTCCTCGACGTCGCGGCGCAGCACCTCGATGAGCTCCTCGGCACGCGGGCCCGGCCCGTCGGCCGCGTGCCCGTTCGTCCGCGACAGGGCGTCCAGCTCGGCCAGCGCCTCCTTCACCGCCATGTGCTCGGCCAGATGCCGCTGCACCAGCGCCTCGTCCCGCAGCACCTTCCCGGCGAACGGGTAGAAGATCAGCTCCTCGACGGCGGCGTGCTTGGACAGCTCGCGGACGAGGATGTCGATCACGCCGCGCCGCTGCCTGCCGGACGCCGCCGCGGTGAAGTCGCGGAAGAGCTGTTCGACCATCCGGTGGTCGTGCTTGAGCAGTTCGATGGCGTCCAGGCCGCTCACGCGCTCCCCGCCTCGCCGTCCGGGACGCTCGCCGCCTCGCCGTCCGGGACGACCTCCCGCCCGGCCGCGACGGTGATCGACTCCAGCACCACGTCGTCGCGGCCCCGCGTCTCGACGTCCACGCCCCCGCACACGGGGCACGCGGCCAGCGCCGCCGCGGATCCGACCGGCGTCGTGCCGCCGCAGTCGCGGCAGTGCACCGACAGCGGCTCCAGCACCAGGTCGATGCGCGCGCCCTCGATCTCGGTGCCCTCCGCCGCCAGCCGGACCCCCTGGTCGATGACGTCCGGGTCGACGGGATGGCCGCCGATGCGCACCTTCACGCCGCTCACCGGGCGCCCCCTGGCGCGCTTGCGCGCGGCGTCGACGATCGCGTCGCACATTCCCATTTCATGCACTGGTCGCCTCCGTGTCCGTCCTGCGGGTGTCGGTCGTGCGGGTGTCGGTCGTGCGGGTGTCGGTCGTGGGGTCCGTTCTCCCGGAAAGTCGTGCGGCCTCCTCGCGGGCGAGCCGCGCCACCAGCCGGACGGCCTCGTCCAGCGCGGCGGTCACCGGCCCGGACAGCCCCATCCGCTCGTCGACGTCGGCGGGCCGGCAGCCGACGACCAGGACGCGGCCCATCCGGCCGCCGAGCTTGTGCAGGAGCTGCAGCACCGCGAGCGGGTGCATGCCGTGGCCGTTCACCGGGGGAACGCCGAACGGGTCGGCGGCGGCCGCGTCCTGCGCCGCGTCCGTCGCGTCGAGGACCGCCAGCTCGCCGGGCGCCGCACCGTCCAGCGGGACGGCGTCGACCATGATCAGCGTGTCGTGCCGGCCGTCCAGCAGTTCGTAGGCGAGGTGGACGCCGCGGATGCCGTAGTCGGTCACGTCCACGTTGTCCGGCAGGCACGGCGCGTGCAGCCGCCGGACGACCTCGACGCCGAAGCCGTCGTCGCCCAGGAAGATGTTGCCGATGCCCGCGACGAGCACCCGTCCCGTCCGGGTCACCGCGGGCTCCGTTCGTCGGCGAGCGGCTCCACCTCGTCGGGCGCGAAGTAGCGGTACCGCCCGTACCACCGGTTCAGCTCCGCGGCCGGGTCCTCCTCCAGCGAGACGGCGAGGTGGCACGCGTCGTCGACGTCGAGGAGGACGGCCTCCACGACGGCGGTCCGGCCGTCGAGGAACCGGTCCTGCGGGTCGGTGCCGTGGCTGCGCGGGCGCAGCCGCACGCGGCTGCCGCGCGACAGCGCGACACCGGACACCGTCACCGTGTCGGTGTCCGGGGACACGGACGCGTCCGCGCCCGGGTCCCACCAGGGCGTCCGGTCGGGCTCGGGGTCGTGGTCGGGGCCCGGGTCCGGCTCGCGTTTCGGGAGCGGGCCGAGGGAGCGGACGGCGCCGTGCAGCCGCTCGAACACCTCGTGCGGCATCCCGTCCACCCGGTCGAGGATCTCGGCGGCACGCGGATCGGTGGCCCGCGCCTCCCGCTTCTCCGCGTCGGTCAGCGTCATCGTCCGCAGCGAGAGGATCTCGTCGATCTCCGTCGCGTCGTGCAGGTCGCCGGGGCTCTCGGGCGCGATCCGCGGGTGGTCGTACAGCAGGATCGGCGACGACAGGACGATCTCGCGCGCGCCCTCGGGACCCGCGAGCACCGGGAACGTGTGCACGTTGGCGCACTCGCGGGCCGCGTCCTCGGCCCACCGCGGCGGGTCCAGCAGCGACACGAACGCCCCGTCGACGACGGCGATCATCGTGTGCGCGGCGAGCAGCGACCAGTGCAGCACCGCGTCCCGGGACGCGGCGGCGCGGTCGGCGGCGTGCCCGTTCTCGACCCGGACCCGCAGCCGGTACGCGGGCGACGGAGTGTCGCAGCGCGCCGCCGACACCGTCACGACCGCGTCGACGTCGAGGCGGCGGCGGGCGATCCGGCCGCCGTCCGCGGGCTCGCGCTCCGCGCCCGCCGGGGCCCGGACGGCGAACCGCCGCCCGCCCGCGAGCAGTTCGGCCAGCGGCGCCGCGAAGTCGAACTCGCGCGGGACCGCCTCGTCGAACGGCAGGTGCGTCCCGAGGGCGCCGACCTCCTCGAACGTCCCGTCGGGGGCGCGGCGCTCGACCGTCCGGCGCTGCAACTGCAGGAACCGCAGCCGGCAGGTGACCGTCGCGTCCTCGGGGGCCTCCAGCAGGCATTCGGTCTGCTGCCACCACGACTCGGCGGACCCGGCGACGCTCGTGTCGTCGAGCCCGTGCGCGTCGGCCCAGGAGCGCGGCGTCAGCACCCCGAACTGCCAGCGGACCCGGTTCTTACCGGACGAGCGGCGGTACGGGTACAGCAGGTAGCCCTCGTAGAGGATCGCGTCGGCCACCGCCCGCACGCTCTCGAAACCGGTCGCCGCCATCGCCTCTCTCCCACTGCACGGAACGCCCCGCGCGCCCTTTTCCGGGTATAGCAATGGGGTGACGGCCCACGTAAGTGGCGCCTGCCGATAAGTGACGGCGTCACCTACCGGTTCGGCGGATCATCGTGCTGTAATCGCGCTACGCGAATGCCGTTGTCCGGGGGAGCGAGATGCGGAAGCGCAGGCGGCGGCGGTACGGCAGGCTCGTTCGCGCGGGCGCGCGCGGGGCCCTCGCGGCCATGGCGATGACCGGCCTGCGCACCGTCACGGCCGCCGCCGTCCCCCGCCAGGAAAGCCCGCCCGCGGCCATTGTCGAGGAACATGCCCCGCCCCGGGTAAGGAAAATGACAAAACGGCAACGCGAGGCGTTTACCGAAGTCTTTCACTGGGTTTACGGGTCGTGCGGCGGCATGCTGTTCGGCCTGCTGCCGGACCGGGTGCGGGGCCACGGCCTGGCCGGTCCGGCGTACGGGCTGACGGTCTGGCTCGGCTACGAGCTGGTCGTCGGGCCCGCCCTCGGCGTCGAGCACTCCGCGCACCGCCGGGCGACGTGGCGGGCGGCCGTCGCGCTCGACCACCTGCTCTACGGTGCCGTCGTCGCGGGCCGCCTCGCCCCCGAGCCCACCGCCGTCACGCGGCCGCGGCGGTTTCCGCGGCTCCCCGGACGCGGCGCATGAAGTAGTGGACGGTGACGATCGCGAGCAGCGGCCCCCACGCGAGGAACGGCGCGTACGCGAGCGTCATGACGACGCCCGCCGCACCGGTCGGGGCCTCCGGCGCGGCCATCGCGTCCGTCCAGTTCGCGGCCGCCGCGAAGCCGATCAGCGTCACCGCGACGGCACCGAGCGAGGCCGCGCCGACCGCGAACGAGACGGGCACGCGGCGTCCGCCGATCAGCGGCAGCCAGTGCGGGAAGACCTCGCCCCACGGCCGGACGAGCCCGAGCGTCAGCAGCGCGAGGCACTCGCTGAGGATGCTCAGCGCGAAGACGTACGGGGTGCCGATCGGGTGCGGGAAGTCCGTCATGTCGCTGCCCTCGGCGAAGCCCATCGGGACGCCAACGCCGAGGGCGACCCGCCAGAGGCCGGACGGCAGGACGGTCAGCGGGACGAGATGCGCGACCCGTTCGGCCCACCGGGGCACGGGCCGTTCGGTCGCCCGGCGAGCGGCGGGACGGGCGGCGGTGGTCATGGCGGCCTCCTGTAGCGGATGCGCTGGTCAGGACGCCTTCATGCTGGCCGCCGCGCCGGTCCCGGCACGTCCCTCGCGGGTACCCGCCCGCTCACCCGCGCGGGGGAACCCGGGGACGGGACGTCACCCGCCGCGGGCCTCGCGCTCGATCCGCTCGAACTGGGCGCCCATCGCCTCGGCGAGCGCGTTCGCGCCCGACAGCGGCCGCACCATCACCATCAGCTCGGCGATCTTCCCGTCCTCGTCGTGCCGGATGAAGTCGCAGCCGTCGAGCTCCCGGTCGCCGACGCGGGTCTTGAACAGCAGGGCGTGCTCCCGGCCGTCCGCGCCGTCGAACTCGCCGACGTAGCGGAAGTCCTCGAACACCCTGAAGACGCCGCGCAGGATCGCGGCCGTGATCGCCTTGCCCCCGTACGGCTTGTGCGCGACCGGGCTGACGAACACGACGTCGTCGGCCAGCAGTGCGATCGCGCCGTCGACGTCCCCCGCCTCGACCGCCTTCCGGAACGCGTGCATGGCGCACCTCCATAGTCAACTCGTCCACTAGGTGCGGCCGACAGTAGCTCAATACTCAACTCGTTGCATAGTCAACGTGCTTGGTACATTGACGGCATGGCACTGCGACACGCGATCCTGGCCGCGCTGCTGGAAGGCGAGGCGTCCGGCTACGACCTCGCCAAGATCTTCGATTCCTCGGTCGCGAACTTCTGGATGGCCACGCCGCAGCAGCTCTACCGCGAACTCGACCGGATGGCGGGCGACGGGCTGGTCTCCGCCCGCGTCGTCCGGCAGGAACGCAGGCCCGACAAACGGCTGTTCACGCTGACCGATGCCGGGCGCCGCACCCTGCACGACTTCACCGCCGCGCCGCCCCGTCCGGGCGCGATGCGCGACGAACTGCTCGTCCAGCTGCAGGCCGTCGACGTCGGCGACGCCGCCGCCGTGCGCCGCGCCGTCGCCGAGCGGGCGGACGGTTCACGGGCCAAGCTCGCTCGCTACGAGCGGCTCCGCGCCCTCCTGCTGAACGGACGCACCGAGGACGAGCACCTCGCGCACGCCGAACGGATCGGCCCCTACCTGACCCTCCTCGGCGGCATCGCGTTCGAGGAGGAGAACATCCGGTGGGCCGAACGGGTCCTCGACGTCCTGCGGCAACGCTCGTCCACCCGAGCCTGACCCACGCCCGCGCCCACCGGGCCGGCGAGCAGGCCCAGGTCGTGGTAGTGCCGGAGCTGCTTGACGCCGAGCCTGCACAGCCGGGCGAACCGGCCGATCGGCAGGAGGTCCTTGCTCACCGGACCAGCCCGGCGTCTCCCTCGGTGGGGAGTCCGGCCGTCAGGGCGCGGCGACCGGCTCGGCGTTGAGGCCGGTGCACTCGCGCAGGTCGTTCCAGCGTTTCACCTCGGCCTTCGCGGCCGACCCCTTGAGCGGGACCGGGATGCCGCTCTCGATGCGGACGGGCATCCACTTGTCGGTGGTGACCTTGCCGTTCTCCACCTTCAGCGCCAGGATTCCGGAGCGCGCGCTCTGGCCTCGTGCGGAGGAGAACACGAAGTTGCCCATGCCGTAGTGGATGTAGGCGCCGTTGTCCATGTAGCCGCCGCCCAGGGGAATGTGGGCGTGGCCGCCGACGATGATGTCGGCCCCGGCGGCGGTGAGCTCCTGGGCGAGCGTCTTCTGGCGCGGCAGCGGGCAGGGGTTGAGCTCCTGCCCCCAGTGCACGTGGACGATGACGAGGTCGGAGCCCTTCGCGGCTTCCTTCACCGCCTGCACCATCCGCGGGACGTCCTTGGCGGACGCGAGCCCCGGCTTGTCGTCGGTCGCCGTCCACTCCTGGATGAGGTTGTCGTCGAGCACCTGCGTGGCGCCCACGATCGCGATCTTGTTGCCCTTCACGGTGACCCGGTACGGCTTGTACGCCTCGGCGGCGTTCATCCCGATCCCCACGGTCGGGAACTTGGTCTTCTTGATCGCCGCCAGGGAGTCGCGCAGCCCGGACACGCCGTAGTCCATGCCGTGGTTGTTGGCCATGGACGTCACGTCCACCCCGGCCGCCTTCAGTGCGGCGAACGCCGAGGCCGGGGCGCGGAACGCGTACGTCTTCGGGGCCTTCTTCCCGCCCTCGGTGATCGCCGTCTCGAGGTTCACCATGGCGAGGTCGGCCCGGCGCAGGATCTTCGCGGACGGGCCGAGCGCCGTCTCCGGCTTCTGCAGGCGCGCCTTCAGGTAGTCGTGGAAGTGCGTGTCGCCGCCGAACGCCAGCACGATCGGCTCCTTGGCCGGTTCGGCCGGGGTGGACGGCGCGGGCGGGGGCGTCGACGCCGCCGGCGAGGTGGCACCCGCGGCCGGGGGCGTGTCGCCGCCCGCCAGCCCGCACGCCGCCGTGGCGAGGAGCAGCCCGCCCGCCGCGAAGGCCACCGCGATCCTGCTGCTCGCGATCCTGTTCCGCCGCATGTTCCCGCGCACCTCGCTCATGGACCGGCCTCCGCTCGGGCTCCCCGTGACGGGACGAGCATGCCATGCGCGGGGCCGTGCGACTAGCACTGCGACACCCCGCGACCTGCGGATTCGTCCAAAAGGTGATGCGGATGAGACATCGCGCACACGTCCGGCCGGGGCGGACGGGCCATCGAGCTAAGCCTGTACGATTCGTTTTCTTGAATCATTCGTGTTTATAGGGGTACGTTGGAGCGGATCACGCATCCGGAGCCCCAGCAGTCGACCCCGTGGAACAGAGAGGAACCGCGCCATGTCCGAGAGGCCGACCACCACCGACGACGCCGGAATTCCCGCCGCCAGCGACGCGCACTCCCTGTCCGTCGGGCCGAACGGTCCCCTGCTGATGCAGGACCACTACGTCATCCAGAAGATGGCGCACTTCAACCGCGAACGCGTCCCGGAACGGGTCGTCCACGCCAAGGGCGGCGGCGCGTACGGCGTCCTGGAGATCACCGAGGACGTCAGCCGGTTCACCCGGGCGAAGCTCTTCCAGAAGGGCGCCCGCACCGAGTCGCTGGTGCGGTTCAGCTCCGTCGCGGGCGAGCTCGGCTCGGCGGACGCCGGCCGCGACCCGCGCGGCTTCGCGATGAAGTTCTACACCGAGGAGGGCAACTACGACCTCGTCGGCAACAACACCCCGGTCTTCTTCATCCGGGACCCGCAGAAGTTCTCCGACTTCATCCACTCGCAGAAGCGCCGCGCCGACAACCACCTGCGCGACAACAACATGCAGTGGGACTTCTGGACGCTCTCGCCCGAGTCGGCCCACCAGGTGTCCTGGCTGATGACCGACCGCGGCACCCCCGCGTCGTGGCGGCACATGAACGGGTACGGCTCGCACACGTTCCTGTGGTACAACGCCGCCGGTGAGAAGTTCTGGGTCAAGTACCACTTCAAGACCGACCAGGGCATCAAGAACTTCACCGCCGAAGAGGCCGACGCCCAGGACCCGGACGTCCACATCCGCGACCTCTACACCGCGATCCAGCGGGGCGACCACCCGTCCTGGACCGTGCAGGTGCAGATCATGCCGTTCGAGGACGCGGCCGACTACCGGTTCAACCCGTTCGACCTGACCAAGGTCTGGCCGCACGCCGACTACCCGCCGATCACCATCGGCAAGTGGACGCTGAACCGGAACCCGGAGAACTACTTCGCGGAGATCGAGCAGGCCGCGTTCGAGCCCGCCAACCTCGTCCCCGGCATCGGCGCCTCCCCGGACAAGATGCTGCAGGGCCGCCTGTTCTCCTACCCGGACGCCCACCGGTACCGGATCGGCGCGAACTACCTGCAGCTACCGGTCAACCGCCCGCACTCGCCCGTCCGCACCTACAACAAGGACGGCGCGATGGCGTACTACAACTCGGGCGACCCGGTGTACGCGCCGAACTCGGCGGGCGGGCCGGAGGCGAACCCGGACCTGTGGGCGGGCGACGGCTACGAGGTCGCGGGCGAGATCGTCCGCAGCGCCTACCGGCTGCACAGCGAGGACGACGACTTCGTGCAGCCCCGCGCCCTGTGGGAGAAGGTCCTCGGCGAGGCCGAACGCGACCGCATGGTGCACAACATCCTGCTGCACGCCAACGCGCCCGAGGTCACGGGCGACATGAAGAAGCGCGTGGCCGAGTACTGGCGCAACGTCCAGAAGGACCTGGGCGACCGCGTCGCCAAGGGCCTCGGCGTCAACGGCTCCTGATCCCTCCCCGCCCGTGAGCCGGGGGCGGCCCCGGACGGGGCCGCCCCTTTCCATCCGCCCTCGGGCCCGGTCGGCTGTGCGCGGTTCATAACCGCCTTGTGTCCGCGCACCGATCCGCGCGTCCGGAATGTCGATTACCTCCGAGGGCATGGACCGTGCGGCGATCACGCGCCATCATGGGAACCCGATTCCGGTTCGGTTTGGAGTTCCCGATGGGCGACCGCACGGCGTACCGCACCTGTCCGCTCTGCGAGGCCATGTGCGGCCTGGAGCTCACCCTGGACGACTCGGACCGCGTCACCCGCGTGCGCGGCGACGTGCACGACCCGTTCAGCAAAGGGTTCATCTGCCCGAAGGGCGCGACCCTCGGGAGCCTGGACGGCGACCCCGACCGGCTCGCCGAACCGCTCGTCCGCAAGGGGGACGAGCACGTCACGGCGAGCTGGGACGAGGCTTTCGAGTCCGTGCGGGCCGGGATCGCGCAGGTGATCGAACGGTACGGGCGGGACGCGGTCGCCGTGTACGTGGGCAACCCCACGGCGCACTCCATCGCCGGACCCCTGTACGTGGGCGCGATCGTCAAGGCGCTTGGCACGCGCAACCTTTACACGGCGAGCACCGCCGACCAGATGCCGAAGCACGTCTCGTGCGGCCACATGTTCGGTGACCCGCTGGCCATCCCCGTGCCCGACCTCGACCGCACCGACCATCTCCTGATGCTCGGCGCCAACCCCCTCGAATCGAACGGGAGCGTCTGCTCGGCTCCCGATTTCCCTGGACGGCTCAAAGCGATCCAGGCGCGCGGGGGCAAGGTCACCGTGGTCGACCCAAGACGAACGCGAACCGCCGCCCTCGCGGACGAGCACGTGTTCATCCGCCCCGGGACCGACGCGTACTTCCTCGCCGCGATGATCCACACCCTGTTCGCCGAGGACCTCGCGATCGACCTGCCCGACGCCAACGGGCGCGACGAGCTGCGCGCACTCGTCGCCGACTTCGCCCCCGAACGGGTCGCGGACGTCACCGGCGTCCCCGCGGCGGAGATCCGCCGGACGGCCCGCGAGCTGGCCGCCGCGCCGCGCGCCGCCGTCTACGGGCGCATGGGCACCACCACGCAGGCGTTCGGGACGCTGAACAGCTGGTTCGTCGACGTCCTCAACGCCCTCACCGGCAACCTCGACCGGCCCGGCGGCGCGATGTTCCCGAAGGCCGCGCACGTCCCGGCGTACCGGCGGCGCAAGCCGTTCACGACCGGCCGGTGGCACAGCCGCGTCCAGGAGCTGCCCGAGGTGAACGGGGAGTTCCCGGTCGCCACGCTCGCCGACGAGATCGAGACGCCGGGCGACGGGCGGATCCGGGCGCTGATCACCATCGGCGGGAACCCGGCGCTGTCGGCGCCGAACTCCGCGCGGCTCGACGCGGCGTTCGCCGGGCTGGAGTTCATGGCGTCGGTCGACCCGTACCTGAACGAGACGACCCGGCACGCGAACGTCGTGCTGCCCCCGCCGCGGCCCGTCCAGACGCCGCACTACGACGTCTCGCTCAACGCCCTGGCCGTCCGGAACTACGCCCGGTTCTCGCCGCCCGCCGTGCCGCTGGACGGACGGCCGAGCGAGGCGCAGATCCTCGCGCGGCTCGCCCTCCTGGCGTCCGGGACGGACGGCGACGTCGCCGCCCTCGACGACATGATCATCGCGTCGACGCTCGCGAAGGCCGCCGCGCACGAGGGATCCCCGGTGCACGGCCGCGACCCGGGCGAGATGCGCGCGATGCTCGCCGGATCCGGCACCCCCACCGAACAGCGGCTCGACATGATGCTGCGGCTCGGCCCGTACGGCGACGCGTTCGGCACCGTCCCGGAGGGCCTCACCCTCGACCGGCTCCGCACCGACCACCCGCACGGGATCGATCTCGGCGCCCTCGAACCCCGCCTCGACGAGGTGGTCTGCACGGCGTCCGGACGCGTCGAGCTGTGCCCGGCCGCGCTCGTCCCCGACGTCGACCGGCTCCGCGCCGCGCTCGCGGCCGGGCCGCGCACCGGGACGGTGCTGATCGGCCGCCGCCACCTGCGGTCCAACAACAGCTGGCTGCACAACCTCCCCGAGCTGGTGCGCGGCTCCAACACGTGCACGCTCCACCTGCATCCGGACGACGCCGCGCGGCTCGGCGTCGCGGCGGGCGACGGCGTCCGGGTGACGTCGCGGGCGGGTTCGGTCGAGGCGGTCGCCGAACCGACCGACACGATCATGCCGGGCGTCGTCAGCCTCCCGCACGGCTGGGGCCACGACCGTCCCGGCACCCGGACGGACGTCGCGCGGCGGCACGCGGGCGTGAACGTCAACGTCGTCACCGACGAACGGGAGATCGACCCGCCGTCGGGGACCGCGGTGCTGAACGGCGTGCCCGTCACCCTCGAACGCGTGGGCTGACGATCGGCCGCGCGCCCGCGTATTCTGAGGGCATGGAAATGGCCACCGGGGAGCAGATCGGACTCGGCGGCGCGCTGGTACGCATAACCTTCCTGGTGAACTCGCTCTACACCGAGGTGAGCCGGGAGTACGGGCTCACCCCGCAGCAGGGCAAGCTGCTCTGCGTGGTGCTGGAACGACCCTACGGAATGCGGGAGCTCGGCCAGGTGCTCGGCCTGGCCAAGTCGAGCCTCACCGGCCTCGTCGACCGGACCGCCCAGCACGGCCTGGTCCGCCGCGAACCCGACGCGCGGGACGCGCGCGCGGTGCAGGTCGCGATCACCGAGCCGGGCGAGCGGGTCGCGGACGCGTTCCACCGCGAGACGATCCGCCGCGTCGAGGAGCTCCCCGCGCACCTCGGCCACGACGACCGCGACCGCCTGCTCGACCTGCTCGGCAGCACCGTGCTGGTCAACGAGGCGCGGGCCCTCGCACCGGCCCCGGACGACTGCGGCTGAACCGCCCCCCCCCCCGAAGCGAACGACCCCCACCGGCGGACGCCGGCGGGGGTCGTGCGGGTTCCGCGTTCAGGCGGTCCCGAACAGCTCGGCGAACATCTCCGTCATCAACGCGCGCCCCTTGTACTCGATGACCTGCTCGGTCGGCAGCAGGAACGCCGTCCCGTCCTCGCCCGGGAACTGGCCGACGCCGCCCGCCGGGCCCAGCGGCAGCAG
This sequence comes from Actinomadura sp. CNU-125, assembly GCF_001942465.1. Taxonomy (GTDB): domain Bacteria; phylum Actinomycetota; class Actinomycetes; order Streptosporangiales; family Streptosporangiaceae; genus Spirillospora. The sequence goes on along the minus strand of NZ_MKJY01000499.1, from coordinate 9,340 downwards.
GATGCCCCGGACGGGCGACGGCTCGTAGACCGACTCCGGCGCGTCGCCCCGCACCTGCGCGGCGATGTTCGCGGCGATCACGTCCGCGTGCCGCATCGCGTGCCCGGCCATCTTCGCCTCGGGCACGTCGGTGATGTCGCCGAGCGCGTACACGTGGTCGTGCCCGTGGACGTTGAGCCGCCCGGTGACCCGCAGCCGCCCGTCCCCGGTCCGCGCGCCGCCGCCCAGGCCGTCGCCGAGGAAGTCCCCGTTCGGGCGGACGCCGTAGGCGCGGAACCAGATGTCGGCGGTGATCTCCGCGTCGCCCGCCGCGACGGTGAAGGTCTCGGCGACCGCGGGCCCGACCGGCGGCTCGGCCGCGAGCGACGTCCCGAGCCGCAGGTCGACGCCCAGTCCGGCGAGCTGCCGGAGCAGTTCCGCGCGCAGCTCGGGGAGCAGCCCCGGCATCGGCTCGGCGGCCGGGTCGACGATCGTCACCGCCTTCTCCGGCCAGACGGCCTTGATCTCCCCGGCAAGTTCCAGCCCGACCGGCCCGGCTCCCGCGATCAGCACCCGGTTCGCGCCCGCCAGCTCCTTGTGCGTGAGGCGCAGCCGTTCGAGCGCTTCGGCCGCGTCGTCGCTCTCGATCTTCGCCGGGTACGGGTAGCCCGAACCGGACGCGACGACGATGTAGTCGGCGTCCACCCGCGCGCCGGAGGCCAGCGTCACGCCGCGCTCGTCCACCGCGGCCGCGCGGTCGCGGACGACCCGGCCGCGCGCCAGCAACCGGTCGTACGGGAAGAAGATGTTCCCGGCCCAGTCCGGCTGGACGAGCGCGCGCAGCGCCCCCGCGGCGTGCACGAACGCGTCCCGCGGCTCGATCAGCACGACGTCCGCGTCGGCGTCCAATGCCTTCGCGACGGCGGACCCGCCGTACCCGCCGCCGACCACCGCGACAGTGCGTCCCATGATCATCAACTCCCAATAGGTTCGTAATACGAACTGTACGTGTTGCGAACGATAATTGGTTCGTACTACGAACGTCAACCCGGGGGCGAGGGAAGTCCGGCGCGGTTTAGGCGACCGCCGGGCAGGTAGGCTCAGGTCGAGCGTCCCGATCACGGCTGCGAGGAGGGACATGAACCGACGGGCGGGAAACATCTTCCGGCGCACGTCCCAGAAGCAGGCCGCGGGGAGGTTGACCGAGGTCACCGACGGGCTGGAGCACGCCCGCGGCCTCGACCGGACGATCCGCGTGCTGTCCATCGGCGTGAAGCGGGTCCTGCGGCCCGGCCCGGTCAAGGACGCCCTGCACGGAGTCCCGCTCGGACACCCCGCGCACCCGCCGCTGACCGACGTGCCGATGGGCTGCTGGATGTCGGCGGCCGTGCTGGACCTGCTGCCCGGCACCCGCCGCGCGTCCGAGGCGCTCGTCGCCGCGGGCCTGGCGGGCGCGATCCCGACGGTGCTCACCGGCGTCGCCGACTGGTCGGCGCTGCACCGCGGGCAGCAGCGGGTCGGGCTCGTCCACGCCGCCGGCATGGCCACCGCGACGCTGCTGTACTCCGCGTCGTTCGCGGCCCGCTACCGGGGACGGGACGACACGGGCCGCGTGCTCGGGTTCGCGGGGCTCACGGCACTGCTCGCCGGAAGCTACCTCGGCGGGCACCTGGCCTTCCGGCAGGCCGCCGGGGCCAGCCACGCCGACCAGGTCGCGCACCTGGTGCCGCTCGGCTGGCACGACCTGTGCAAGGCCGACGAACTGCCCGACGGCTGGCCCGTCCACCGCAGCCTCGGCTACATCAGCCTGTTCGTGCTGCGCACGGGCGACGACGTGCACGTCCTCGCCGACCGCTGCAACCACCTCGCGGGCCCGCTGCACCAGGGCCGGATCGTCACCGACGCCGACTCCGACATGTGCGTGGTCTGCCCGTGGCACGGCAGCACGTTCCGCGTCCGCGACGGCTCGGTCGTGCACGGCCCGGCCACCGGCCGCCAGCCCGCGTTCGAGTCCCGCGTCACCGACAACGGGACGCTGCAGGTCCGCCCGATCGGCTGACCTCGGAATAATTCCGAAGCAACAGATAATATATTTTGTCCTGACCGAAACGGTCAATACACGAAAAAATATCGACTTCAGTGGGAATTGACCATCGCCACCGGTGGCTCTGAGCTAGCGTCTATCGCGGTTCGCCTCCCACAAAGGAGTCTTTATGGGGTTCCCCGACGATCGGGCCATGAGCTTCGTTTTCGACTTCCCCACGGCGGTGGCCCCCGAACACCGGAACCGATCGAGCCTGGCGTCCAGCCCGCCACTGTTCGTGCTGCGTGTCCCGGACAGCGCGGAAGCCGCCGACATCGACCGTGTCATCGAGGCGCTGCGCGCATCGATCGACGACAACGGCAAGCTCGTGCCGTACGCCCGCCTGGCCGCCGAGGACGACTCCACGCTGCTCTCCGGCGTCGCCGGGGTCGAACTGACGACCGGCGCTCCGGAACACATGACGCCCGACCGGTATCCGAACTTTTACGTTATCCGCGACCTAATCGGATACATTCGGGACAATCCGGACGGATGGGACGCGGGGCCGCAAACCAGAGCTCTGCGACTTCATGCCAGCGAACAAAACGCTCAGCGCGGCGGCGTGCTGGGATTCACCAAAACGCGGGGGCCCGACCGTTCTTCGCTCTGGGCCTTCGTGGTGGGTCTCGTCTGGCGTCCGCTCGTTGGGCCGGTTCCCCAGATGGTTGTGGGAGAACTGGACGTCCCGCAAGGTGATGCGGGGATGGCTGGGCGCCGAGGACATCTCCGGCGGCGACCGGAAGCTCTTCCGCGCGATGGACAACGCGGGCGCTGTATGGCGCTCGCAACTAGAGCGCGACCCGAACCACGAGGAGGCTCTCCAGCGGCTCGACCGGCTCCTGTGGCGCGCCCTCCTGGAGGACCTGTACACCCCGCCACCCGGCGGGTTCCTGCCCGGCCGACGGCGCCGAACCGGCCGTCCCGTCGTGCTCGTGGAGCTGCCGCCGCCGGGCACACCGGGCAACCGCGCAGCCGAGCGCTTCCTACGCTCGGTGCACGAGGCACGCACCGCCAGCGGGTCGCCAGGGCCGCTCATCATCGCGGTCGGACAGCCGTCCCAGTCCCTGCTGGCGGACTTGGGCAATCCCGAAGAAATAACCTTCTCGCAGGCTGGCCAGCACCTCCGCCGGGACAATACCCCTCCCGTCCTTGTGCCCTTCACCGAGCAGGCCATGGCCGAACCGGGTCTCACCCTGCGCAAAGTCTCGCCGAAGAAGTACCGGTTCAGCCGGGCGCTCCCCATAGGAATCACAGCCGGACTGACCACTCTGGTCATGGTCGCTGCGGGCCTGACCGTCCACACCATACTTTTCAACAGTTGTGTCGGCGGCACGGGATCCGTCGCGGATGGCACACAAACCAAGCCCACCTCGTTTTCCCCAGATTCCTGGTTCAAGAAGGCCAAGGATAAGATCGAAGAACAGAATAAGGAGGCCAATAAAGCCATCGCCAATAATGGCAGCGAAGTACGAACAGTCGTGGCATTCGTGTCCAACCCGAGCGCCGAAAACGACATCCGCTACGACGGCGCAATCCCCGAACTACAGGGCATCGCGATGTGGCAGAAGGAGTTGCTCGACAACGCCGTAGATAAATCGCGAATACTTCTGCGAGTCGAGGTCCAGGAGACCGGGCCAAGGTTCATGAATGCCGAAGGTAAAGCGAAGGATCTTGTGAGGCGGCTGAAGCGAGAAATCGAAAACCCCCCGCAGGAAGATTACCGCAAGGTCGTCGGCGTCCTCGGATTCGCACAGAGCCGTGAGGAAACCCGCGCCGCACTGAAGGTGCTCAGCGATGCAAAGATTCCGACGATCGGTACGACGGCGACCGCCGACGAGATGGTACCCGAAACCATGAGCTCCAGTTATCGGTTTTCCGTCCCGACAAATAGAACCGAGGCAAGAATCATGGCGCATTTCGCAGAGAAGCGTAATATCGTGGCCATTTCTGACGCTGGCGACAGATGCACCCCTGCCCGCCAAGCCATCATCGTCGAAAGCTCCGGAGATCTCTACAGCGAGAGCATCGCGGCGAAGTTTAGAAACGAATTCCATGGCACCAAACGATCGTTCGCCTTGAAAAATAAAGAATCCAACTTTAAGAGAAATTCAGACGCCACTCCAATCTCCACTCCAAAAAAGATGGCGGAGAAATTGTGTACTGAACTCAAGAAAGAGCCAAAGTCCGTCGTATACTGGTCCGCGCGGACGAGTGACTTCGTCTCCGTCATCAACGAGTTGGACACCTCCCCCAAGTGCAACAAAATCGAAAACGACATCACCATCCTCGGTGGCAACGAGCTCACCAATGTGGCCCAGACTGGTCGTCTCAGAGACAAGGACCGGATTCGCCTGTACTACTCGGCCCATCGACTGCCAGGTAACGGCCTAGCCAGCAACCAGACCATAGATTTTGTCGATGAGTACAAGAGCACCTGGCGGACCGCCCCCTGGGCACAGGACAGTCACGCCGCCGTCTCCTACGACGCCTTCCAGGTCCTGTCGCGGGCCGTGGACGAGTCCGCTACCACGCACGGCGGCGTGGAGCGCGAGTACGTCCTGGGGGCACTCGACAAGGTCGCCTTCAACGGCGCCACCGGCCACGTCTCCTACGAGAGCGGCAACGCCGCCCCCACCGACAAGACCCTCGTTCTGCTCCGCCAGGTCGGGCAAACCCGAAAGGTCGTCCTGGTATGCGGTAAGTACGACGGAAGTAAGCCAGCCGAAGTTCAGGGACCATGCGCTCCCTAACGGCTCCGCCCGTTCCCCGACGGACGCTTGGACGGGCCGCGCCGGGGACCGCCGGGAACCGGCGGGGGCCGCTCAGGTCGGGCCTTCGCCGTCGGCCGGGGACTCGTCGGCGATCGGGTACTCGACGAGGGCCAGCACGCGGCTGGACATGAACCGGGCCGTACGGACGGCCGTGCCCGTGCGCGTCACCTCGCTGACCTCCACGACGCCGCGCCGCGTCGCGATCTCGACGCGCGCCCGGCGCGGGTCGCCGCGACCTCGTACGTCCGTGTCCCCTCGCCCCCGGCGTCGATCACGATCTCCACCCTGTCGCCCTTCATCGGCGCCCCACCTCCGCGACCGTCGAACGTATATTCGACTTATACCCGCGACGGGCGTCCGCGAACCCTCCACAAGGCCACCGAAAGCACAGAAAAGCGCAGGTCAGCGTACGAGATTCACGATCGCGACGAGTCCCACGACGACGATGACGCCGCGCAGCACCGGCGGCGGGATGCGGCGTCCGACCTTCGCGCCCAGCAGCCCGCCGACGGTCGACCCCAGCGCGATCATCAACACCGCCCACCAGTCGATGACGGTGTCGGAGACGATCGACAGCGTGATGAACAGCACCGCCGCCGACCCGTTCACGACCGCCGACAGGACGTTCTTCGCCGCGTTGACGCGCTGCAGGTCGTCGGCCAGCGCGATACCGAGGATCGCGATCAGGATGATGCCCTGCGCCGCGCCGAAGTAGCCGCCGTACATGCCCGCGAACAGCACCAGGACCCACAGCAGCGGCCCGCCGTGCGGGCTCTGCTCGCCCTCGTCCGCCTCGCGGCGGCGCTTCACCCACGCCTGCAGCCGGGGCTGCACCACCACCAGGACCAGCGCGATCGCGATCAGCGCGACCACGATCACCTGGAACGCCTCGGCGGGCAGGCCGAGCAGCAGCAGCCCGCCGATCAGCGCGCCGAGCAGGGACGCGCTGCCCAGCCGCAGCAGCCGTCCGCGCTGGCCCTTCAGTTCCGCGCGGTACCCGTAGGCGCCCGTCGTCGAGCCCGGCACGAGCCCGATGTTGTTGGAGACGTTCGCCACCACCGGCGGGAACCCGAGCGTCACCAGCGTCGGGAAGGTGATCAGCGAGCCGGACCCGACGACCGTGTTGATGCCTCCGGCGGCGACTCCGGCCGCGAACACCGCGGCCGCCTCCAGCAGGTTCAAGTCCGTCCCATCCCAGCGCTCGGCGACACCACGAGGCCCCGATCGTAGGGACACGCCTGCCCGGCGCCGCGCACCGGGTCCCCCGTCCTGGGACAGACCCGCACAAAACAGACGCGACGCGACCCGGCGGGACGCGACCCGGTCGGACGGGACGCGGTCAGCGTGCGGCCCGCGCGTACCACCGGGCGTCACGGCGTTCCACGGCGAGCGGCAACCCGAAGCAGTCCGACAGGTGCTCGGCCGTGAACACCTCGTCCACCTTGCCGCGCGCGACGATCTCGCCCCGCCGCAGCAGCAGCGCGTGCGTGAACCCGTCGGGGACCTCTTCGAGGTGGTGCGTCACCATCGCCATCGTGGGCGCCGCCGGGTCGTCGGCGAGGCCGCCGAGCCGCGCGACGAGGTCCTCGCGGCCGCCGAGGTCGAGGCCCGCGGCGGGCTCGTCCAGCAGCAGCAGCTCCGGGTCGGGCATCAGCGCGCGGGCGATCTGCACGCGCTTGCGCTCGCCCTCCGACAGCGTGTCGAACCGCCGCCGCAGCAGCCCGGCGCAGCCGAGCGCCTCCAGCAGCGCCACGGCCCGGCTGACGTCGGTGGAGTCGTACTCCTCCTGCCAGCGCCCGAGGATCGCGTACGACGCGGTCAGCACCAGGTCGATTACCGTCTCACCGGACGGGACCTTCTGCGCCAGCGCCGTGCTCGCGAACCCGATCCGGGTGCGCAGTTCGAACACGTCGGTGCGGCCGAGCCGCTCCTCGAGAATGTCGACCGCGCCCTCGCTCGGATGCAGCAGCGCGGCCGCGATCTGCAGCAACGTCGTCTTGCCCGCACCGTTCGGGCCGAGGATCACCCATCGTTCGCCCTCGCCCACATCCCACGTGACATCGCGAAGGAGGGTCGCCCCTTCGCGCTTGACCCCGACTCCTCGGAGTTGAAGTACCTCGCCGGTCATCGCGCGCCTTCGTCCCCAATCCGGTGATCCCGTTTCCCGCACAAGAACCTATGCGATACACCGGCCCCGCGTGGCCCCGGGTTTGCACGGAACCTCTGGAAACGCCTCTGGGAACACCTCTGGGCATCGCGCGCGCGATCACCTGCTGTCGCGTCTGCCCTGCCGCCGGGCCCCCTTGCCCCGGGACGCCGCGGCCTGCTGACGTCCCGCCGCGTCCATACCGGACGGACGGCGCCGCGGCGTCGTCTGCGCGCTCATCCGCCGCACGTCCGGGGGCGCGGTCCCGGGGGCCGCCGCGCGGTCGGGGTTGGCGTCCGCGATCCGCCGCGCCTTCAGCTCACCGGCGCTGCGCCGCGCGGCCCGCGCCAGATGCCAGCTCACCCGGGCGAGCGCGTCCTCGAAGACCTCCGCCCGCTGCGCGTTGCGCTGGTTCTTCGGCCGGGCGACGCCGCGGCCGCCGTACTCCTCGACCCGGGCGCTCGCCGTGCGCCGGTACATCTTCGCGTACTTGTTCCGCGCGCGCCGGATCCGCTCGTGCAGGTCGACGAGCCCGTCCTCGTCCAGTGTCGCGAGTTCACCGCCGTCGGTCTCCCGGACGAGCGCCAGTTCGTCCTCGTTCAGCGAGTTCAGCAGGGCCCGCATGGGCGACCTCCTTCGATCATGTGCGGTGGGTCTGCCCGGCGGCCCCCCGACGGATGTGCACGACAATGCCGTCAAGACGGATTAATGCCCGTTTTCATCCATGGGCTTGACCCGACGGCCGCGGACGGCGGCGCGGGCGGGTCGCGCGGGCCGGTCGCGTCCGGGCACGGCCGAAACCACGGCAGCCGCGACGGGAGACCTGCCTTACGTCCGGTGGCACCGGCCGGGCGAACGCTTATGGTGGATCGCATGCCCATTGGGACGTGTTGGGAACGGCAATGATCAAGGACGTATCGACCGCACTGGTGGCGTGGGGCAACGCCTGGCTGACCGGCAACGTCGGCCTCGACGAGGCGGTGGACGCGGTGGAGAAGACCGCGGGGCCGCAGATCCTCGGCGGCGAACCGGCCGAGGTGACGCTCCGCCGCGGCCTCGGCGACCTGCGCATCGGCGGCCTGACCGCGTTCCGGCTGGCGCTCCCCGAAGCCGGCGACCCGCTCGGCCTCACCGGCCCGCCCGACTTCAACCGCGCCGCGATCGACGCGGCGGCGGCGGTCGTCGCCGTGCTCGGCGACCGCGCGATCGGGCTCGTCCCCGCCGAGGACCGGCGCGGCTCCTCCTACGTCGGGGTGCGCTGGACGACGCTGGACGCGTCGGCGAACCTGCCCGACGTCCCGTCCCTCGCCGAGGCCGACCACCGGCTCACCCTCGCGATGCGCGACGCGACCGAGGCGCTGCTGAGCGTGGACGACTTCGCGGGCGTCCCGCCGGAGATCTCCGACGCGCTCGTCGACCTGCTCGACCCGGTCGGCGGCGACCACCTGCTCGCCCCCGGCTACCCGCAGCGCGCGCACCGGGTCGCCGCCCTCGCCGACCGGCTGTCCCTCGTCGTCGACCTGGCCCGCCGGATGGACGAGCGCGGCCTCACCGCCGACCAGATGCACCGCCGCGGCGACGCGCTCCGGCTGCTCGACCGGGCCGTCCGGCGGGCGCTGGTCGCCGCCTGCAACAGCGCGTTCGACCCCGTGCCCTAGCGACCCGGAACGGTCCCGGGAGCGTCCCAGAACCGTCCGGACACGAAAACGGGACGCCCCGCGGGGACGTCCCGTTCGTGAAGCCTCGGCCCCGCCGTCTCAGTGCCGGACGACGAGGGTGTTGCAGATCTTGTCCGCGAAGGTCTGCTTGCGGTCGTCCCACAGCGGCCAGAGGTAGCCGACGTAGCACGCGAAGCTGTCGGCCGCGTGGCAGATCCGGCGCAGGAACGCCGCGCCGAAACCGATCGGCTGCCCGGTCTGCGCGCCGACGAGCCGGATGTTCATCTGCCGCTTGCCGATCGTCTGCCCGGTGGTGCCCTCCTGGTAGATGAGCCACAGGCCCGCCCCGAACGCGGCGAGGTAGCCGAGACCGAGCAGCATCAGGCCGATCACCGCACCGGCTTCACCGGTCGCGCCGAGCGCGAGGGCGAGCAGGTACAGCACCAGCAGCGGACCGGCGATGACCAGGCCGTCGATGATCGTGGCGCCGGCACGCGAACCCCACTCGGCGAGCTGGCCGCCGCCCGGGGTGCCGTAGTGGTGGTGGTGCACTTCCCCGGCGGGCTGGCCGTAGCCGGGCTGGGCGGCGGGCTGCTGGCCGTACCCGGGCTGCGGCTGGCCGTACCCCGGCTGGGCGGCGGGCTGGCCGTAGCCGGGCTGGGCGGCGGGCTGAGCGGCGGGTTGGGCCGGCTGGCCGTACCCC
>NZ_MKJY01000498.1 GCF_001942465.1 Actinomadura sp. CNU-125 | reverse complement strand
GCGGGCGGCGCCCGCCCCGGCCGAGCCGGTCCCGGGCCCGCCCCGGCTGGTGTTCGCGTTCCCCGGCGGCGGCAACGCCCGCCGTCGGCATGGGCGCCGCCCTCTACGACACCGAACCGGTGTTCGCGGCGTGCGTGGACGAGTGCGCCGACCTCCTCGCGCCGCACCTCGGCTTCGACGTCCGCGCGGTGATCCGGGGCGCCGAAGGGAAGATCGAGACGCCGCTGCACGGGCTGCCCGCGCTGTTCGCGGTGTCGCTGGCGACCGCGCGGCTGCTCGCGTCGTGGGGGGTGCGGCCGGACGCCGTCCTCGGCCACAGCGCGGGCGAGTACACCGCCGCCGTCGCCGCCGGGGCGCTGGACGTCGCGGACGTCGCACCGCTCCTGGCCGTCCGCTGCCGCGCCATGACCGAGGTCGCGGGCGACGGCGCGATGCTCGCCGTGCCGCTGGCCGAGGACGCCGCCGCCGCGCGGCTGCGCGACCACCCGGACCTCGACCTCGCGGTCGTCAACGGGCCGGACGCCTGCGTGGTGTCCGGGCCCCGCCCGGCGGTCGACGCGCTGGCCGCCGACCTGCGCCGCGACGGCCACGACCCGTCCGTCCTGCGGTTCGACGTCGCCGCGCACTCCCGGCTGATCGACCCGGCGCTCCCCCGGCTGCGCCGCGCCGCCGCGGGCCTGCGCGCCGTCCCGCCGCGCGTCCCGCTCGTCAGCACGCTGACCGGAACGCCGGTGAACGGCGAACTCGCGGACGCCGAACACTGGGTGCGGCAGCTCCGCGAACCCGTCCGGTTCTCCGCCGCGCTGCGCGCCGCCGCCTCCGGCCCCCGGACGGTCGTCGTCCACGTCGGCCCCGGCATCGGCGCTCGCCGCGCTCGCGCGCCGCCACGGCCTGGCCGCGCTGCCCACGCTGTCCGACGGCGACGGCGACGGCATCACCGACATGTTCGAGGCCGCCGGGGCGCTGTGGGCGCACGGCGCGGACGTCGACTTCGCGGCCATGCACCGTCCCGGCCGCCGCCGGATCGCCGCGCCCGGCCACGCGTTCCTGCGCCGCCGGTTGTGGATCGAACCGTCGGCGTCGTCGTCCCGCCCTCCGGCCGGAGACGACCTGCCGGACGAGACCGAACCCCTGCAGGTCCCCGTGTGGCGGCAGGTCCCGCCGCTCGACGCACCGTCCGCGCTCGACGGCTCGTGGATCGTCGCGGGCCCGGCCGAACCCGACGGGGCGACCGCCGCGGTGGTGCGGGCCCTCACGGACGCGGGCGCCGAAGCCGTCCCGATGGCCGAGGCCGGCGCCGTCCGGACACCGCATGGACGGGCGTGATCGTCCTCCCGGACGCGGGCGCGGGCGCGGGCGCGGGCGCGGACTTGGCCGAACCGCCGGTCGCCGACACCGGGCACGCCCGTCCGGACGAATCGGACGCGGCGGGGGCTGCGGAGGCTGCGGAGGCTGCGAGCGAAAACGCCCACTTCGCGGCCGTCGGGGAGGTTTCGGCCGGGGTGCTGCGGTATGCGGAGCTGGCTCGGCGGTTCTTCGGCGGGGAGCGGCCCGCCGGGGTGTTGTTGCAGGTGACGCGGGGGGCGCAGCGGGTCGGGGGCGGGGATCGTCCCGATCCGGGCGGCGCCGCCGTGCACGCGCTGCCGCGCGTGCTCGCGCAGGAACAGCGCGGCGTCCGGTGGCGCGTCCTCGACCTCGACGCGGCGGCCGAACCGGGCGCGGTCGTCCGCGCCGAACTCGCCGACCTGGTGGCGGGCGGGTCGGGGGCCGAGACGGCCGTGCGGGACGCACCCGCTGGGTCCGCGACCTCGTCCCGTGGCGGCCCGCCGCCCCGGCGCCCGCCCCGGTCGCCGATGCCGACGCCGACAGCGGCGGCGCGCCGGTCGCGCTGGTCACCGGCGGTTCGGCGACG
>NZ_MKJY01000497.1 GCF_001942465.1 Actinomadura sp. CNU-125 | reverse complement strand
CCGGCCCCGGCCCCGGCCCCGGCCGTCCGGACGGTCACCGGGCGGCCCGGTCGATGAACACGCTGCCGAACCCGGCGCCGGTCGCAGCCCGGTCACCCCGGCGGCGGCGAGGTCGAGGCCGTCGCCGACGCCCACACCAGGTAGCCGCCCTCGTCGCGCAGTTCCCGCTGGAGTCCGCCGAGTCGGCGCCGCCGCTCCGCGTCGTCCCGGACGCCCATGGCCGCGCGGTACGCCTCGTCCCATTCGGGGCGTTTCCAGGCGGTCTCGTTGGTGGGGGCGTCGCCGAGGAGGGAGACGCGGGCGACGTCGGTGAACGGGATGCCGCCGAAGAAACCGGTGTAGAACGGGCTCTTGGCGAAGACGTCCGTCCAGTAGGTGTCCGGCGGCTCGTTCTCCACCTTCACGTTGATCCCGGCCTCGCCGAGCTGCTGCGCGAGGAGCGTCGCGGCGGTGTCCATGCCGGGGTAGGAGGTGGTGGTCGCGAGGGTGAGGTCGAGCCCGTCGGGGTGCCCGGCCTCGGCGAGGAGGGCCTCGGCGCGGGCGATGTCGCGCTCCCGCTGCGGGACGTCCGCGGGGCTGGACGGGTCGGCGGGCGTCAGCAGGTCGTTGCCGATCTTCCCGAAGCCGAGGAACACCTTGTCGAGGAGCTCCCGCCGGTCCGCCGCGAGCTTGATCGCCGTCCGGACCTTCGGGTCGTCGAACGGCTCGGTGTCCAGCCGCATGACGAACGGGTACATCGTGACCGCCGGACGGTGCACGACCTGCAGCTTCGTGTCGTCCGCGACCTGCTTCGCGGTCGCCGGGGAGATGCTCCCGGCGACGTCGGCCTGCCCGGAGATCACCGCCTGGGCGCGGGCCTGCGGGTCCGGGACCGCGCGGATCTCGATGCGGCTCGACGGCGGCGTCGGCCCCCACCAGCCGTCGTTGCGTTCCAGGACGGCGTTCTGCGCGGTGCCGCCCGCCATCTTGAACGGACCCGACCCCGGTACGGGACGACTGAAGTCGGTGGTGCCCTCGGGCACGACGAACGTCACCGACTCAAGCGCGCGCGGGACCTCCGCATACGGACGGACGGTCTTCAGGGAAAGCGTGTGGTCGTCGACGGCTTTCGACGCCGCGAGGTCGAACATCTGCATGCGGCCGAAGTTCTCCGCAGCCTTCTCGTGGATGCGGCGGAGCGAGAACAGCACGTCGGCCGCACGGACCGGACGTCCGTCCGTGAACGCCGCGTCGGTGCGGAGCTCGACCGTCCAGGAGGTCAGGTCGTCGCCGTCCGGTTCGATGGACGTGGCGAGGCGCAGCTCGGTCTCGCCGTTCGCGCCGGGCTTCGCCAGGACGTCGTAGAGCAGGGCGAACCGGGTCAGGTCGGACTGGTTGCCGATGCCGCCGTGCGGGTCGTGGATCGCGGTCGCCGGGGCGCCGACCGCCACGTACCGCAGGGTGCCGCCGGACGACCGGGCGTCGCCGCCCGAGCCGCCGCAACCCGCGAGGACGAGTCCGAGGGCGAGCGCCATCGCGCCCGCGAAGGGGGCTTTCATGGTGGAGGGTTCCGTTCGTCAGGATTCGGTACGTGAGGATTCGGTTCGTCAGGATTCGATGCGGTCGAGGGCCTCGTTCAGGTGCGCGGCGATCCGCCCGAGGGCGGGCGGCCGCAGGAGGCCGTAGTGGTCGGCGTCCACGTCGCGGACGTCCGGCGCCGCCGCCAGGTGCCGGGACCAGCCGAGATCGGGCAGCCCGGGAGGCGTGTCGTCCACGCCCATCCCGATGCCCGAATTGCGTGCCGCCGGACGCGTCGCCCGCACGACCAGCGCGGCCGTCGCGGGATCCGCGAGGCGGCGCGGCGTGTGGGCGGCGAGGCCGCGCAGATGCCGGGCGAACACCGCGATCCGGTCGCCGACGACCTCGCCGCGCCCCAGCAGCCCGTGCG
>NZ_MKJY01000496.1 GCF_001942465.1 Actinomadura sp. CNU-125 | reverse complement strand
TCGGGGCGCAGGTCGGGGTCGATCGCCAGCGGCGGGTCGGGGGCGGGGAGCGACAGCAGCGGCGTGTTCCTCGGCGACGGCGCGGGCCGCGCGGTCGGCGGCGCGCTCGTCCTCGCCGGGAAGATACGGGTCGTGGACGAACATGACGTCGGCGTCGCTGCCGTAGCCGAGTTCGCGGCCGCCGAAGCGGCCCATCGCGACGACGGCCATGCGGGTGGGGAGCGGTTCGCCGGTGCGGGCCTCGACCGCGTCGGTCGCGGCGCGCAGGGCGGCCTCGACGGTGACGGCGGCGATGTCGGTGAACCGCCTGCGCCGACGGCGGTGACGTCGGCGAGGCCGAGCAGGACGGCGACGGCGTCGCGGAACAGTTCGCGGCGGCGCAGCGCCCGCACGCCGGTGACGGCCTGCTCGGCGGCGGCGGTCGCGACCGTCCCGGCGTCGGCGCCGGGGGACGCGGCGTGCCGGCGGACGGCCGCCTCGCCCTCGGCGCGCAGGGCGTCGTGCGGGCGGGGCACGAGTTCGGCGTCGCCGGTGAGCATGGCGACGGCGTCGGGGGCGCGCAGCAGCAGGTCGGTGGCGTAGCGGCTGGCGCCGAGGACCCACGCCATGCGCTCGGCGACGGTGATGTCGTCGCGGAGCAGCCGCAGGTACCAGGGGGTGGTGCCGAGGGCGTCGCTGACCTGCCGGAAGCCGAGCAGCCCGGCGTCGGGGTCGGGGGCGTCGGCGAACCAGCCGAGCATGACCGGCAGCAGGGTCCGCTGGATGGCGGCGCGGCGCGACACCCCGGCGGTGAGCGCCTCGATGTGCCGCAGCGCCCCGGCCGGGTCGTTGTAGCCGAGGGCTTCCAGCCGGGTGCGGGCGGCCTCGGGGGTGAGCCGGGCCTCCTCTTCGGGGAGCCGCGCGACGGCGCGCAGCAGCGGCGCGTAGAACAGCTTCTCGTGGAGGCGGCGGACCTCGCGGGCGTGCCGCCGCCACAGCGCGGTGAACTCGGTGATCGGGTCGGTGCGCAGGCCGAGCGCGCGGCCGAGGCGGCGCAGGTCGTCGGCGTCGTCGGGGACGAGGTGGGTGCGGCGCAGCCGGTGCAGCTGCAGCAGGTGTTCGACGCGGCGCAGGAACCGGTAGGCGGACGTGAGGGCGGCCGCGTCGTCGCGTCCGACGTAGCCGCCGCGCGACAGTTCGGCGAGCGTTTCGAGGGTGTTGGGGCTGTGCAGCGTCTCGTCGGTGCGGCCGTGGACGAGCTGGAGGAGCTGCACGGCGAACTCGACGTCGCGCAGGCCGCCGGGTCCGAGCTTGAGCTGCCGTTCGGCCTCGGCGCTGCGCCGGTTGAGGTCGGCTTCGACGCGGCGGCGCATGGCCTGGACGTCCTCGACGAACTCCTCGCCTTCGGCGGCCGCCCACACGATGGGGGCGACGGCCTCCACGTAGCGGGCGCCGAGGTCGGCGTCGCCCGCGACGGGACGGGCCTTCAGCAGCGCCTGGAACTCCCACGTCTTGGCCCAGCGCTCGTAGTAGGCGCGGTGGCTGGCCAGCGTCCGGACGAGCGGGCCCGCCTTGCCCTCGGGGCGCAGCGCGGCGTCGACCTCCCAGAGGGAGCCCTCCTCGGTGCTGGCCGAGCAGGCGCGCATGGTGGCGGCGGCGAGTTTCGTCGCGGTGCGCAGCGCGGCGTCCTCGGCGGCGCCGTCGCGCGCTTCGGCGACGAACACGACGTCGACGTCGCTGACGTAGTTCAGCTCGCGGCCCCCGCATTTGCCCATGCCGATCACGGCGAGGCGGCAGGTCGCGTGCTCGGGGATCTCGGCGCGGGCGATCGCCAGGCCCGCCTCCAGGGCGGCGGCGGCGAGGTCGGCGAGTTCGGCGGCGACCCGGGCGACGTCGGCGGACCCGATGAGGTCGCGCCCGGCGAGGTCGAGTCGGCGGCGGCGTACGCGACG
>NZ_MKJY01000495.1 GCF_001942465.1 Actinomadura sp. CNU-125 | reverse complement strand
TCGACGTCGGCGCCCTGGAGCAGCAGCGCCACCGGGAGGTCCTTGCGGATGCCGGACGGGGCGGGCGCGTAGACGTCGCCGCGTCGCGTGCACGGTGGTCGCGTAGGCGATGGGCGCGTCGCCTCGGCGCGGCCGGAGCCGCGGGGAGGACGGCCGCGGCCAGCGCGGGCGGCGCCGAGCGCCGCGGTCGTCGAGCGCGGCGGAGCCTCATGCGCCGTTCCTCCGGCGGCGGGCGGGGATGATGAGCAGGGCCGCGCCGCCCGCCATGACGAGCACGGACGCGATCAGGGCGTAGGTGGGCAGGCCGTCGGGGCTGCCGGTGTTCGGCAGGTCCCCGGAGCCGCCGGCGGACCCGCCGCCGGAGCCGTCGTCGGAACCTCCGCCGGAGCCGCCGTCCCCACCGTCCGACCCGCCGTCCGACCCGCCGCCGGAACCTCCGCCGGAACCGCCCGCGGCGAAGGTGAGCGGGACCTCGGCCGAGTTCGGCCCCTGGTTGCCCGGCGCGGTGACGGCGAGGACGCACGCGCCCGCGTCCGCGGCGCAGTCGACGCCGTCGACCTCCCCCGCCAGCTTGATCTTCGCGTCCTTGGATCCGTCCTTGGTCACGAAGTCGCCCTGGGCGTCGGAGGCCCCGACGAGCGCGCCGCCGGTGTCCTGGGCCGCGCAGTCCGTCGGGAGCTTGGGCCCGGGCTTGCACTGGCCGAGGGTCACGAAGCTCTCGTCGGGGGTCAGTCCGGTCACCTGCACGGTGATCGTGTCGCCCGCCTTCAGGTCGGTCGTCTTGTCCGCGGTGATCTTCGGTGCGGCCAGCGCGGGCGGCGCGAGCGCGAGCACGCACGCGGCCGCGAGCGCGGCGACCGCCCCGGCCCGTCCGCCGATCCTGGTCCTGGCTGTTCTGGTCACGGGGGTTGCTCCTTCTATCGGCTACGGCGTTGGACGACGGTGATGACGGCCCCGGCGAGGACGAGCAGTGCCGCGGTTCCCGCCCACAGGGGGGTGGACGGGCCGCCGGTGCCGGGACCGGCGGTGGCGGCGGGCGCGGCGGACGTCGCGACGGCCGTGCGCCCTTGACCGGCGACCCCTCGAACCCGACCCGGACGATCGCGGTGTTGGCGGTCACGACGGCGGGCGGGGCGGTGCCGGGGAGCGGGGCCGCGCCGATGACGCACTGGCGGGCCGTGCAGTCGATGCCGTTGAACTTCGAGCGGGCCTTGAGCCGGACCTCGGGGAGCCCGCCGTCGGCGTCGATGTTGACGAAGGTGGCGCCGCCGCCGAGGTCGCAGTCCTTCAGCCCGTTGGTGTAGCCCTCCCGGCACATCCCGACGGCGACCGATTTCAGCCCCGGCCGGAACCCGCCGCCGGTGACGGTGATCGTCTCCCCCTCGGTGAGGTCGGTGGTGCGGCTGACCCGCAGGACGGCCTCGGCCCTGGCCCGCCCGGCCGCGTCGGGCGCGGCGGGGACGGCGGGCGCGGCCAGCGTCAGCGCGGCGAGCGCGATGGCGATCACGTGTCGGAACCTCCGGTGCTGCGGGCCGCGGGCGGCCGCCGGTCCCCGCCCGACGCGGAGACGGGGAGTTCGGCGACGCCGTCGCGGTCGACGGTGTCGGCGCCGGCGGACGAGCGCGACGGCCCGCGCCCGGCCGGTCCGGCGATGACCACGGCGGTGCCGGTGGCGGCGAGCCGCTGCGCCACGGCGTGGGCCGCGTCGCCGCAGGGCCGACGAGCCGTCGATCAGCAGCAGCCGCGGCCGGGTGAGCAGCGCCTCCGCGAGCGACAGCAGGCCCCGCCGCGCGTCCGGCAGGCTCTCGGCGGGCCGGTCGCGCAGGCCGCGGAGCGCCGGGAAGACGTCCAGGACCGAGCGGGCGGCGGAATCGGGATCGGCGTGGCCGTGCCGCCGCGGGCGTGCGCGGTGAGCGCCGCGTCGATCGGCCGTCCGCGCGCGG
>NZ_MKJY01000494.1 GCF_001942465.1 Actinomadura sp. CNU-125 | reverse complement strand
TCGTCGGTCTGCCCGGCGGTGCCGTGCTGTGGTTGGTGCGCGGGTGGTCCGCCGGAGGGGCCCGGGGGCGGCCGTCGGCCCTTGTGGCCCGTCGGCCGCCTGGCCGCTGTCGAGGCTCGACGGCCCGAGCAGCTGCGGGTCGTCGGTTTCTCCGGCGGTGCCGTGCTGCGGCTGGTGCGGTGGGTGGTCCGGGCTCGGCCGTCGGCTCCTGCGGCCTGTCGGTCGCGTGCTCAGGGCTGCCCGGCAGTCCCGTCGTGGGAGGACGGCCGGTTCCTGCGGTGTCGAGGCTCGGCAGCCCGTGCAGCCGTGGGTCGTCGGTCGCCTGGGCCGTGCCGTGTTGCGGTTGGTGCTCAGGTGCTTCGCCGAGGGGCCCGGGTTCGGCGGTCGGCCTTTGCGGCCCGTCGGCCGTCTGGCCGGTGTCGAGGCTCGACGGCTCGAGCAGCTGCGGGGCGTCGGTTTCTCCGGCGGTGCCGTGCTGCGGCTGGTGCGGGGGCGGTCCGCCGAGCGTTCCGGGTTCGGGCGTCGGCCCCTGGGGCCCGTTGGCCGTTTGGCTGGTTTCGGGGCTCGGCAGCCCGTGCAGCTGTGGGTCTCCGTTTTCTCCGGCCGTGCCGGGCTCGGACGTCTGCTCCGGCGCCCCCGGTGTGCCGGGTCGGTCGATGGTGTTGCCCGCAAGCCCGCCCAGCCGGTCGTCCTCGGTCAGGCCGGGCTCGGACGGCCCGCGTGCTTCTGCGCCGATGGCCGGCCCCTGTCCGAGTTGGGCGCTTTCCGGACCGCTGGGCCTCGCGGGTTCCGCCGCGTGCTCGGACGTACCGTGCGGCGGGTCCCCGGCCGTCTGTGCGGGGTTGCTCGGCGCCCCCGGCATGGGCGGCCGGTCGCCCGTGGAGTCGGGTGCCTCGGCGACACGGCCCGGCAGCCCGCGCAGGCGTGCGTCCTCGATTACCTCCGGAGCGGGGTTGCTCGCCCCGGGAGCAATGGGGTCGGGCAGCCGTTCGTCCTCGGTCTCCCCGCCCGCGTCGCGGCCGGACGCCTGGCCTTCGGCGGTGTGCCGGGGCCCGTCGTATTCGATTCCGTTGGACGTCGCGTCCCGGCTCGGCCAAGCCGCCTGTCCGGGGAGCCCGTGCTCGGTCCCGTGCGGCGTCGCCCCCCGGGTGCTGGTTGCCTGTCCGGGGTCGCCGGGCGCTCCCGGCGCGGCGGGTCGGCCGGTGCCCGTGAGGTCGAGAGGCCCGGCGGCGTCGTTCGGAAGTCCGCGCAGGCGTGCGTCCTCGGCGTCCGGCCCGGTCACGCCGGGGACGGGCGGTCCGTCGGTCGCCTGGACGGGGGGTCCGCCGCTGTGGCTCGGTTGGCCGCGCAGCGGGTCGTCCTCCGGCTCCCCGGCCGGTTCCGCTCGGCCGGGTTCGGACGGCCCGGGCGCCGGTGCTTCGGGAGCATGACCGGGGAGGCCGTACTCGGATCCGCGTGGGGTCGCTTCGCTGCCGTGGCCTGGTCGGCCGGGCAGCGCCGCGTCCCCGGTGTCTTCGGCAGGCTGGTCGGGGAGGCCGTACTCGGTTCCGTGGGGCGTCGCGCTTTGGACCGGTCCGTCGGTCGCCTGGACGGGGGGTCCGCCGCTGTGGCTCGGTGGCCCGGGCAGCCGTTCGTCCTCCGGCGCCGTTCGGCCGGGGTCGGGCGCACCGGCGGCCGGGTCGGACGGTCCGTCGGTCGTCTGTGCGGGATTGCCGAACGCCGCGGGCATCGCGGGGGTGGCGTCGGGGGCCACGCCGACGAGGGCGTCGATCGCCGTCCTCGGCCGGGTCGTCCGGCGCGGACGGGACGGGCGCGTCGGGGGCTGCGGGGACGGGTGGGGCGACCGGCACGGCGGGGGCGTCCGGCGGCGGGCGCAGAAGTAGGCGCACACTTGGGCGAAGGCGCTTGCAACTTCGTTAAGTGCACTATTACACTCAACGACATGTCG
>NZ_MKJY01000493.1 GCF_001942465.1 Actinomadura sp. CNU-125 | reverse complement strand
CGCCCACTCGGGGACGGGCGGCGGCCCCGAGACGTCCGGGAACGACAACCGCCCGCCGGTCGGCGCGCCGCCCGTCGGCGCTCCGGCCGACGATCGGGTCCCGTGCCCGTGCCCGGTCCGGGGCCCGCCGGGTGCGGCAGCGTGGAGACGCCGCTGGCCGCCAGGTCGGTGACCGGCAGCCCCAGTTCGGCCTGCACCGCCTGTATGGCCTGCGCGAACTCGATCGCGCCGGCGAACCGCTGCGCGGGCGCCTTCGCCATCGCCCGTCCGAGGATCTCCTGCACCGGACGCGGCACGTCCGTGCGGGGGATCGCGGGCGGCGGTTCGTTCATGACGCGCAGCACCAGCGGCGCGATGCCCTCGTTCGGCCGCCCCTGGAAAGCGGGATGACCGGCCAGCAGTTGGTACAGGGTCGAGCCCAGCGAGTAGATGTCGGCGCCGACGCCGGGCGGCGAGCCCTGCAGGATCTCCGGCGCGGCGTGGTTCGGGGTGAACGCCTGCGTGTGCGTGCCGTCGAAGGAGTCGACGAGGCGGGCGATGCCGAAGTCGGCGAGCGCGGGCTCCCCGTACCGGGACAGCAGGATGTTCTGCGGTTTGACGTCGCGGTGCAGCACGTCCGTCTCGTGGGTGGCGGCGAGCGCGCCCGCCGTCTTCACTCCGACGCGCAGCACCTCGGCGACGGGGAGCGGGCCTTCCCGGGCGAGCCGGTCGGAGAGCGCGCCGTGCTCGAAGTACTCCATCGCGATGTAGGGGCGGCCGGAGGAGGTCGTGCCGGTGTCGAGCACGGTCACGATGTTGGGGTGCCCGGACAGCCGTCCGGTGATCTTGCATTCGCGCTGGAAGCGGCGCATCGACGCGTCGTCGACGGCGCTGATGGACAGCACCTTGAGCGCCACCATCCGGTCGAGGCGCTCCTGGTGGGCGCGGTACACGACGCTGAAGCCGCCCTCGCCGACCTGCTCCAGCACCCGGTAACCCGGAACGTGCTCGGTCATGCGTCGCTGGATCCTTCTGGTCTTGTGTTCACCGCGGGCGGGGGCGCGGACGTCCGGGGCGTCCCCCGGAAGCCCCAAGGGTAGTACGGGGACGAATCGGACGTGGCGGATATCGCTCCGGCGACCGGGATCGCGTCGCCGGAACCGGGCCGCACCACCGCCGGTACGACTCGTCCCGAAATCGCACGACATATTCGTTGGTCGTCGCGGGCATTCTCGCAATTCGGCTCCGGAATGGTCCGGGTACGCCATAACCTCGGGATTCGCGATCGGGAAACGCGTGGAGCGGAGTGGCGCGCCGTGATGGAAGATCTCATGACCAATCCGGAGGCGGAGACGTCGGCGGCAAAAACGGCTTATGGCGACCTTGTCCGAATGGCCTATTTCGTTCTGCCGGGCCGGGGCAAGCGCGTCTACCGGCTCGCGATCGCCCGGCGGATCGTGGACGGCACGGCGCGCGGCGGCTCCGCGACCGGTCGCCCGCCGGGCTCGCCCGCCGCCGTACCCGGGTGCTCCGCCGCGCCATGCGGCCGCCGCGCCGCCTGCACATCGGCCTCGGCCCCTGGCTGCGCGCGCTGCCCGCCCGGCTGCCCGATCCCGCGCTGACCGTCGCGCTCGCCAAGCTCGCCCCCGCCGTCCGCGTCGCCTACGTGCTCCTGCGCATCGAGGGGATGCCGCGCTACGCCGTCCGCGTCCAGCTGATCGAGTTGCGCGTCCGCCGCCCTGGCAGGTGAACGACGCGGCCTGCGCCGTCGAGGTGCCGCCCTCCCGGCGCCCGCGCGGTTCGAGCCGGTGCCGGTCCGGCCCGTCCGCAACCGGTCGGTGCTGCCGCTGGTGACCGCCGCCGCGCTCACCGCCGACCTGGTCGGCGCCCTGGTGGCCACCGAACGGCCGCCCGCGCCGCCCGCCCCCGGCGGCCCGCCGCCGCTGCGTGCTCGTCACCGCCGCGCCCG
>NZ_MKJY01000492.1 GCF_001942465.1 Actinomadura sp. CNU-125 | reverse complement strand
AGGGCGGCACCGCCGGTGGCCAGGGCGGCGGCGCCGGTTCCGGCACCGAGGGCGGCGGTTCGGGCGGCTCCGGCGGCGGCGCCGGAACGGCTCCGCGCCGAGCGGCCCGCCCCCGGCGGCCGTCAACGCGTTCGTCAAGTGCATGCAGGGCAAGGGCATCGACATGCCCTCCGACATCCGCAACTGGCAGCCGCCCGCGACCCCGTCCGGCGACATGCAGCGCGCGATGGCCCTGTGCATGCAGGTCATGGCGTCCGCCGCACCCCGCTGACGCACGGCGCCGACGCACGGCGCACGCGCCCCGTCCATCCGCCCTGCTACCGGCGGACGGACGGGGCGGCGATCACCTCACGGCGCTCAGGCCGCGCCGTCCTTGCACGACGGCGCCTTCGCGAACGCCGCCTTCAATTCGGCGTTCTTGCCGAAGTCCTGTTCGGGCCCCTGATAGGTCTGGAACTTCCCGAACGCGTCGCCCATCTGGGCGACGGCTTTCTGCAACGATTTCTCGTTCTTCACATCGGCCTTCTCCAGCCGCAGCGACGCCGTCGACACCGTCGAACGCGTCTGCATCAGATTCGTCATCGCGTCCTTGTACAGTTTCTCGCCGCCCTCCACCGGAGGCGCGCCCAGCTTCTGCATCTCCGTCTCGAACGTCCGCATCCGCTGCGAGACGTCCGCCAGCAGCTTGACGAGCGACTTCTTCGACGTCAGCGCGTCCGCCGCCCGCAACTCCGGCACCTTCATCGAGGGCAGCTGCGCCGAGATGCCGCACAGCTTCCCCGCCCAGGCGACCTCCGGCGGCTCCTTCTTCTCCTCGGATCCGCAGCCGGCGACGGCGAGCGCGGCCGTCCCGGCCAGCACCGCCCCGGCGATCACACGCCGCACCATGTCCGTTCTCCTTCGGTCAAGCACAGTTCGAGGTGGCGGGCTCGCCCGCGAAACGGTCCGCGAGGAACGCCATCGCGTCCTCGTTGCCGCGGTAGACGAGCGTGATGTGGCCGATGCCGTCCCACGTCTTCCAGGTGACGGGGACGCCGAGCGCGCAGTAGTCGCGGTGCAGGCGGTCGGCCTGCCCGAACGCGACGATCTCGTCGGCCTTCGAGTGGTACTGGAACACCGGCGCCTGCGGCGCCC
The DNA here is from genome assembly GCF_001942465.1 of Actinomadura sp. CNU-125. GTDB lineage: Bacteria > Actinomycetota > Actinomycetes > Streptosporangiales > Streptosporangiaceae > Spirillospora. The sequence continues at coordinate 859 of NZ_MKJY01000492.1, read as the reverse complement.
GCCCGCCGAGCGTGTTCTCGGCGACCCGCTCCAGCCACGGCGTCGACGCGTACGGGCTGGTGGCGAAGTAGTCCGGCACCGTCTTGCCCTGGTGGTCGAGCAGCAGCTCCAGCGTGCACGTGTCGTTCTCGAACGCCGTCAGCATGGCGCGTCCGGCGTCGTTGACGTACGACTCCAGGTCCAGTTCCGGGTAGGCGTTCACCATGCCGACCATGGAGTAGAGGAGGAACCCGAACGGGTCGGCGCCCTCCAGCGCGACGCCCACCGCCGCGAGGTCGGACGGGACGCCGCCGCCCACGATGCCCGCGACGTCCAGTTCGGGCGCGTACGCGGGCTGCTTCTGCCCCGCCCACATCGCCGCCGCGCCGCCCTGCGAGTACCCGCGGAACGCGACCGGCGCACTCTCCGACAGCCCCGCCTCCTCCAGCCGCCGCGCCGCGCGGACCGCGTCGATCAGCGCGTTCCCCATCGAATGCACGATGTAGGTCGTCTCGGGGTTCTCGTGGTACCCCTCGTAGTCGGTGACGGCGACCGCGTAGCCCGCCGCGAGCATCTCGTTCAGCGCGGCCTGCTCGTAGAAGGCGCCCTGGTCGATGAACCGGGACGGCGCGCAGCGGAACGACGGCCCGCTCGTCCCCGGCCCGAACCCGACGACCGGCGCCGCCGCGGCGTCCCCGCCCTTCGGCACGAGCACCATCCCCGTCACCGCGACCCGCTCGCCGAGCGCGTCCGTCGACAGGTACATGACCTGCCACGGCATCCGCGAGCCCCCGCGCGGTCGGCGGCCCGGCCTTCGCGGGCCGCGCCCGGATCACGTCGTCGGGCTCCGGCGGGGAGGCGGGGACGGCGGCGTGTAGAA
>NZ_MKJY01000491.1 GCF_001942465.1 Actinomadura sp. CNU-125 | reverse complement strand
TCGCGGCCCGCCGGTTCACGCACGCCGACCGGCTTGCGGTCGGGCCAGCGCCGCGGGTCGCGGAGCCCGTACAGGCCCTTGCTCACGTCGTACCCGTCGGCGGCGAGCCGCTGCCGCGCGCGGACGAGCATGTCGCGGGTGTTCTTGGCGAACGCGTAGTCGTGCAGCCGCTCGGGCACCGAGTTCATCGCCAGCCGGAACGAGCGGAGCGAGGCGGTGACGCCCGCCTGCGGCACCTCCGGCAGCGCCCCGTACATCGCGCGGGCCCAGTCGGGGAGCGAGTAGTAGCACAGCGCCCCGAACGGGAACCAGCCGGGCTTTCCGGGCGCGAGGAACTTCAGGTTCTCCGGCATCGTCGGCCACATCAGGAACCGGACGGTCTCGGCGGCCTCCTCGGTGACCCGCAGGTGCGGCCGCATGCTCGCGAAGTACTGCTCCATCTCGGCGACGCTGCCCGGGACGTCCTCGGCGTGCAGCCCGACGTGCACCGCCGAATGCCGCTGCTCGTCGAGGTACCGGTCGGCCATCGCGTCCGTCAGCGGCAGCCCCGCGCGCCGCGCGACCTCCAGGTAGGAGTACACCTCGGCGCAGTGCACCCACAGCAGCAGCTCGGGCTGGTCGAGCCGCTCCCGCTTGCCGGTGTCGTGGTTGAGGATGCGCAGGCTCCGGTGGATCTCGCGGACGCGGTAGGCGGCCGCCTCGACCTCCTCCTCGCTGCCGAACGTGGACAGGCCCACGAAGTCGGACGTCCGCTGGAGGCGCCCGAACGGGTCCTCGCGGAAGTTGGAGTTCTGCCAGACGCCCCACATCGCCACCGGGTGAAGGGCCTGCAGCATGAGGCTGCGGACGCCTCCGACCCACATGGCCCGGTCGATGTGCACGCGCCAGGTGACGCTCTCGGGTGGCTGGACGGTCGCCGACATACGCTACGCACCTCCGTGAGACAAACTTCCGTAAGTGTGTCATTACATCGTCGCCGGTGCGACACCGCCCCCCGCCCGCCCGCCGCCGCGGTGCCGTCGAACGAGTCATAGCCGTCATATCGCAAACGTTCCACGATGCATTGCCCGACCAATTCCCGCCCCTTCCCTTGCCGATAACGATCACCGGGGAGAAAGGACGTGCGGGCGCCATCGGCGCCCCGCCCCGATGACCACCGGAAGGGACGAACAATGCCGATCGAAGGGCGCCGAACGCTCGTCGCCGCCGTCGCGGCGCTCGCAGCAGCGGGCACGTCCGTCCTGGTCACAGCACCAGTAATGGCCGACTCCGGGAAAACGAAGACATACCAAGCCGTCCTCGACCCGCTGAACGGCCAGACCGGCTCCGGAACCCTCACCCTCGAATTGGACGGCCGCACCGCGACGATCGTCGAGCACTATTCGGGGCTCGCGGGCAAACTCGACGGGCGGCCCTACCCGCACCTCCAGCACATTCACGGCGGCGCCCGGGGCGAATGCCCGGCGCCGAGCGCCGACACCAACGGCGACGGCGTCGTCAGCACCGTCGAGGGCAAGCCCGCCTACGGCCCGATCCGGACCACCCTCTCCGTCCGGGGCGACACCTCGCCCACCGCCGGGACCGACCTGGAGATCGCGCCCCACGGCGCCGCCCTCGATTACCAGCGCGTCATCGAACTCGACGATGCCACCCTCGCATCGCTCCGCGAAGGCACCGCGGTCGTCGTCGTCCACGGCCTCGACCCGTCCCTCATCGGAGAGAAGGCCCGGAACGCGGGCAGCGAACTCGTGCCCTCGCTGCCGCTCGCCGCCACCGCGCCCGCCCTCTGCGGCGCCCTCCGGCCCATGGCCGCGGGCGGCGCCGACACCGGCGCCGGCGGCACCGCCGGACCCGGCACCCGCGTCCTCGGCCTCGGCCTCCTCGCCCTCTCCGGCGCGGCCCTCGCGCTCGCCGCCCGCCGCCGCCCGTCCCGATGACCGGGCAGGGCCGCGACGCCGGTCGCGCTCGCGGCCCTCGCGGCGCCGCCCTCACCGCC
>NZ_MKJY01000490.1 GCF_001942465.1 Actinomadura sp. CNU-125 | reverse complement strand
TCCACCGGCCCGCCGCGGGGCGCGGCCGCGAGGCGTCCGGCGGACAGCGCCATCACCGCCGCGACGCAGGTGATCACGGTGAAGGCGGCCGGGTACGACAGGCCGTCGGCGATCCACCCGGTGATCGCCGGGGCGGTCAGCACCGACAGGTAGGTGATCGTGGCGACGCCCGCGACGCCCTCCCCGGGCGTGCGGCCCCGGTCGCCCGCCGCCGCGAACACCAGCGGCAGGACGGTCGCGACGCCGACGCCGATCAGCGCGAAGCCCGCGATGCCCGGCAGCGGGGTCCGCGCCGTCACCACCAGGACGCCGCCCAGCACCGCGGTCGCGCCGCCGAGGCGGACGACCCGGACCGGCCCGAACGCCCGGACGAGCCGGTCCCCGGCCAGCCGGGTCGCCGCCATGAACGCCATGAATCCGGTGAAGCTCGCCGCCGCCACCCCGGGGCCGGCGCCGGCCACTTCGGTGAGGTAGACGGCGGACCAGTCGGCGCTCGCGCCCTCCGCGAACGTCGCGCAGAAACCGACGAGGCCGATGCCGAGGATGGCGCGGTTCGGCAGCGTGTACCGGCGCGGCGCCGGGGCGTCCGCCGCCGCCCGGTGCGCGAGCAGGCCCCGCCCCGCCAGCAGGCCCGCGCCCAGCAGGACGGCCGCCACCAGCCCGAAGTGGATCCGGGCGTCGACCCGCGCGTGCGCGGCCAGGACGCCGATGCCGCCCGCGAGCATGCTGCCGACGCACCACAGGCCGTGCAGCCCCGACATGATCGAGCGCCCGAGGCGCCGTTCCACGTTCACGGCGTGGCCGTTCATGACGACGTCGGAGGTCCCGGCGGCCGCCCCGTACAGGAACATCGCCCCGAACAGCCAGCCCGGCGCGGGCGCCAGCGCGGGCAGGAGCAGGACGCCGCACCACAGCGCGATCAGGAGGCGGACGGCGGGGCGCTCGCCGATGCGGTGCGCGAGGCGGCTCGCGGTCGGCATGGCGAGGAACGCGCCGATGGAGGGGCACAGCAGGGCGAGGCCGAGGACGCCGGGGCCGAGGTCGAGGCGGTGCTCGATCCAGGGGATGCGGGTGGCGAGGGTCCCCGCGACCGCCCCGTGGACGGCGAAGACGGCGGCTATCGCGCGATGGTGGCTCATGGACGGAGAAACTAACAGGTAGCCTTCCTGATGAAAAGCGATTATGGGCAGGGAGCCTGACTAATATGGGCGCCGTGAAGACCGCCGACCCGACGATGGCCCGGGCGATCAACGACCGGCTCGCCCTCGACCTGCTGCTCGAACACGGTCCGCTGACCGCCACCCAGCTGCGCACGTTCACCGGGCTGTCCCGCCCGACCGTCGCCGACCTGATCGAGCGGCTCCGCGAGAGCGGGCTGATCGAGCGGGCGGGGGAGACCGGCGCCGACCGGCGCGGCCCGAACGCCCGCCTCTACGGCCTCGTCCCCGGACGGGCGCACGTCGCGGGCGTCGACCTGCGCCGCGACGCCGTCCACGTCGTCGTCGCCGACATCGCCGGGACCGAGACCGGCACCGTCACGCGGCCGCTGCCGCCGGGCCCCGACCTGCCCGCGTTCATCGCCGGCGCGGTCGGCGACGCCCTCGGCGCCGCCGGGGAGGGCCGCACCGCCCACACCGTCGTGCTCGGCACCCCCGGCCTCATCCACCCCCGCACCGGCCTCGCGAGCGAGAGCGGGGTCCCCGGCGGGCGTCCCGACCTCGGCCCGGCCCTGGCCGGACTGCTCGGCGCCCGCGTCATCGTGGAGAACGAGGTCAACCTCGCCACCATCGCCGAGCACCGGGACGGCGCCGCGGTCGGCCGCGACGACTTCGCGCTGCTCTGGCTCGACGACGGGATCGCGCCGGGGTCGTCCTCGACGGACGGCTGCGCGCGGCGCGTCCGGCGGCGCGGGCGAGGTCGGGCTGCTCAAGTTCGGCGTCGCCGACTTTCTGCGGCCTGATGGAGCTCCCCGCCGTCCGCGGCCTCGCCCCGGACGCCCTC
>NZ_MKJY01000489.1 GCF_001942465.1 Actinomadura sp. CNU-125 | reverse complement strand
GGTGGGGGCGGGCCGGCCCTCCCCGAAAACGGCGGGTGTGGGGGACGTGGGTGCGAGGTCGCGTTGCACGGGGCGGCCGGGCACGGGTTCGGCGCGCATCGGGCCGGTGGCGGGGTCGCTGGGGCGGTGGACGGCGGGCGCGGGGCCCGCAGGTATGGGATCGGCGGGCATGAACACCGGGGCGGGATGTGCGAGTCCAGCGGGCATGTCCGGCATGTCGGGCGGTTCCGCGTGTAGCGGCATCCCGGACGGCTCCGTGCCCGTCGGGTGCGGTGCGGCATCGAGCCGTCCGGCGGCCTTCGGTTCGGGCGGCTCCTCGCCCGGGGTGATGCCGAGTTCGTCGAGCAGCGGCCACAGTTCGGCCATCGCGGCCTCGGGGTCGCGGTAGAACACGCTGCCGCGCACCCGCCAGAACCGCCAGCCGAGACGTTCGAGGACGGTCTGCCGCCGCAGGTCGTCCTCCCACCGGTCGGGGCCGTGGAACGAGTCGCCGTCGCATTCGACGGCGAGCTTGCGCCCGCCGCCCCGGACGACGAGGTCGATCCGCAGGTTGCCCACCGGATGCTGCGGGGTGACCAGGTAGTCGCGGGCGATCAGCATCCGCAGGACGCGGCGCTCGAAGTCGGACTCGCAGCGCGCCTCCAGGTCGGCGGCCGGGTCCGCGGAGCGCGTCCCGTCGGACGCGTACCGGACGAGCGCCGCCCGCTGGTCCTCGGGGTGCAGTTCGTCCGGCCGGACGCTGTGGAACACCCACATCTGGTCGCGGGCACGGCTCGCGGCGACGTTGACGCGCTGCTCGTAGCGGCGGGACGTGAACGGCGCGCGGGCCGAGTCGGCGACGACGCTCACGAACACGACGTCGCGTTCGTCGCCCTGGAAGCTGTAGGAGTCGCCGCAGCGCAGCCCGCGGCGCTCGTACTCTTCGGGGCCGAGCTTGTCCATGAGCCGGCGGTCGATGTACTGCGCCTGGCGGCTGCTGCTCAGCAGCGAGATGACGCCCATCGTCCGGCCGTCGTAGGCGGGGTCGGCGCAGCACTGGACGACCCGGTCGACGAGGGCGTCCGCCTCCGCCTCGTTGACGTCGCCGATCGGCAGGTCCCGCCGGACGCCGTCCGGCACGTGCACCGCCCGCACGGCGGGCCCCGGCAGACGGACATCCGATTCCTCCCGCAACGGCTGGATCTCCCCGCCGTAGTAGTGCTGCGAGGAGAACTCGATGATGCGCGGCAGGCAGCGGAAGTGCTCCCGCAGCCGGACGACCCCGGGGAACAGCCGCGTCGCCGCGTCGTACAGGCTCGACTCCAGGTCGAGCAGCATCGAGTTCGGCAGCGCCGGCAGGTGGGTGCGGATCAGCTCGTCCACGCGGTCGCGCCGGATCCCGACGGCCGACGGGCTGATCTGCTTGTCGTCGCCGACCACGACCACCTTGTGGCCGAGGCCGAGCAGCCCGAGCGCGAACACGTCGCACTGGCTGCTCTCGTCGATGACCACGACGTCGAACGGCGGCGCGACCGCCGGGTCGAACGACTCCGCCACCCGGTAGTACGGCATGATCCACACCGGGACGGCGCCCATCGCCTCGGGCATCAGCCGCTGCGCTTCGGCCCGCCACTTGCCCGCGTGCGCGCCGGTGCCCTTGCCGATCTTGCGCAGGGTCTGCAGCCAGCCGACCAGGGCGCGGCGCCGGTCGGCGCCCAGGTTGCCCTTCATCGCGAGCCACGCCGAACGGCGCGTCAGTTCGAGCGTGACGTGCCGCTGCTCCTCCTGGGCCGCGTCGAGGCGCTGCTGGACGGCGCCGAGATCGTCCGCGTCGATGATCGCGCGCAGCCACGTCTCGGCGCGCCGCCACCGCCACAGCTCGCCGAGCCGGGCCGGGTCGCCGCACGCGGCGGCGTCCCGCCGGTCTCCCGGACGCGCCGCGCCCACCGGGGCGCCGCGGCCGCCAGCCGGTCGTGCAGCGCGGTCAGCCGCGCGACCCGTTCTTCGGCCCCAGCGCCGCGAGC
>NZ_MKJY01000488.1 GCF_001942465.1 Actinomadura sp. CNU-125 | reverse complement strand
CGCGGACGGCGAGACCCCGTAGAGAAACACCCCGACAAAAGAGATCAATTCGACGGTTTCACCCGCCCGAACCGACCAGAAACTCCAGGTCGCCGAACCGCGGCGGCCCGTAGGCGCCGCCGAGCCCGACCTGGCGGAGCGTCCGGTCCTTCCCCTCGGCCATGTGGCCGATGCCGAAGCCCGGGTCGAGGCCGAGCACCACGCGGCGGTGGCCGACGAGCGTTCGTAGTCGCGGACCAACCGCCGGTGCCACATCAGCATGCCAAGACCTGCCCGGCGATCCACCGCTTGGGGAATCGGCTGAAGCCCCCGGACGCCGGGGTCGCGATGCACGGTCTCCACCTGGACGCCCAGGGCGGTGCCGTGGTCGGCGACGGCGTTCTTGAACCCGGCGTGCACCCACGCCCTGATCACCGAGGGTTGTCGATCGCGGCCCCGTCCAGCAGGTCGATGCCAATAGCGTTGTCGTGCATACTCGCGGCGGTCACCACCACCTGGCAGCGCAAGGTCGTGGACGGTCTAGTCGGTGCCGTCGTCGCGCCAGGCGGCGTAGTAGTACACCGCGGTGTACTGGGGCAGATTGTGCGGGAGGTAGCGCCACTGGCAGCCGGTGCAGCCCTGGCAGCAGATGGCGTTGACGGTCTTGCGCATCTCGTAGCGGCCCGGTGACCGCTACCCGAGGGATGCCGCTGCTTCCACGCGGTGATGATCGGCTCGATCAGGGCCCATTGCTCGTCGGTCAAATCGAGGCCAACGCGGTCATCGCCGACTCTGCTATGGCAGTAGCTCCACACGAATGGGTTCAGCACCACCTAAATACAGCATACACCCCGCCTCCTCCTCGTCCGACTTCTCCGTTGGGACCACATAGATGCCCGCGACGGGTGCGGGAATCCAACCGAGGTTGCGCGGAGGATCATACTCCTCATAATGCCCAACATAGAGCCGCATCGGCGGAATATAAACCTCACAAACATCTCCTGCACGGAGTTCGGACGCCGCCGGTTCGAGCCGATACGGAACCCATTCCGAATGACACTCATCACAGGGAAGAGAATAGTTGCCATTCCATCGAAAGCTCGAGGAATGGTCAAGCACACCCCACGGCCACTCCAAAGTAATATGGCGCGAATTCACCGCGACCACCCGAGTTCTTGCCGACTCACAGGAGACGATGACTTCATCGCCAACCCGAGGAACCATATTCCATCACCACTGATCTTATCCGTAAACGGAACTGGTACACGCAGCATTCATTGCACCGACCAGTACACACTACACACCCAGGATGATATTGACCTGGCCACACATAACCGCCTGGACGACCCGCTATTGTCGCGCTTGACCTGGATCACGCGGGCCGATTCGAGCCGGACTGAGGAAAGAGGACCTCCCCTGTTGCACACCTGGAGGCATCGCTCGGCGACAAGCTTGCAACGTTTAACTCACCCAATAATTTTCCCATCAATTCCAAGAACGAGCATCTTTACCCCTCCCCCACCTTTGCTCAGAACTTTGCAAGCATGTGAAACTAGATAGAGAATTCATTTTCATCCATGCCGAATTCAAACATCTCCTGCCCTAGAAGGCCAAGTGGCACAATATGCTTGCAGGGTTCTTCACTTCGGCCTTCAATAATTTCACATCCACTACCCACCAGACACGGATCTGTTGCAAAACAGTCTCGATAGATCGAGATTCCTGGCCTGAGTCAGAAAATTACAAACCTCCATACTCTGCCAGGAAGGTCGCTGCGACGTCATGAATTCCATACCCTTCACTCTTGAGCCAGCTCGCCCAATGTGACGTATGGCGCCCCGGATACCAGCCGACGCGGCGCAGCCCGTTTTCGAACTTGCGATTCCGTGACCGCGTTAACCCTCAAGTCGAGAACTTGATCTTGAAGCGCTTTACCAGGACCCTGCAACTGGCACATGGGCCAGCCGGTATCCCATGCTTCTCGCCGACGACGCCGGCGGCGCCGCGGCAAAGAACGGCGGTCCAGGGCCTTGCGAGCCGGTTTCGAGGCCGGCACGCGGACGCCGCGGCGCGGGTACAGCGAGCGGCGCCATTCTTCCGGGATCGCCAACACCTCTTCGCACATGGCGATCAAGGTAGGGAGGGCGTGCGACAGATTCCAGGCCGGTTGTTTCGATTGGACCGGGTGCCGGGCGGCGGCGCGGCCTAGCGTCGGGACGGGACGTCGGGAGGGGGAGGTCGCATGGATCCGAGGATCGCCGCGGACCACGCGGGGCTGGAGCGGCTGCTGGAGGAGGTCCGGGCGCACGCGGCCGGGGTGCTCGGGCGGCTGGACGAGCGCGCGGTCGTCCGGGCCGGGGAGGTGCCGGGGCCGGAGCCGCTGCCGGGCGAGGGGGCCGGGCTGGCGGGGGCGGCTCGCGGCGTTCGCGGACCGGTGGGAGCCGGTGTTCTCGGCGAGCGCGGGCCCGCGCTACCTGGGGTTCGTGACCGGCGGGACGACTCCGGCGGCGCTCGCGGGCGACTGGATGACCGGGGTGTGGGACCAGAACTCGGTGGGTTCGCTCGACGGTGCGGGGCAGTCGCTGGAGCGGGAGACGGTCGGGTGGCTGCGGGAGATGTTCGGGCTGCCGGACGAGCATCGGGGGGCGTTCGTGAGCGGTGCGACGGCGTCGAACATGGTGGGGCTGGCGGTGGCGCGGGAGTGGCTCGGGGAGCGGGCGGGCGTGTCGCCCGCGCGGGACGGGACGGGCGCGCTGGGCGACGTGCGGGTCCTGTCGGGGGCGGCGCATTCGAGCGTGGTCAAGTCGCTGGCGACGCTGGGGCTGGGGCGGCGCGCGCTGGAGCGGGTGCCGACGGTGGACGGGCGGGAGTGCGTCGACGTCGCGGCGCTCGAACGGGCCGTGCGGGAGGCGGGCCCGTGCGTGGTCGTCGCGAACGCGGGGACGGTGAACACCGGCGACTTCGATGATCTGCGGGCGATCGCGGGGTTGCGGGAGCGGTATCCGTTCTGGTTGCACGTGGACGCCGCGTTCGGGGGGTTCGCCGCGTTGTCGCGGGCGCACGCGCATCTGGTCGAGGGGATCGGGGCGGCGGATTCGGTGTGCGTCGATCTGCACAAGTGGCTGAACGTCCCGTACGGGAGCGCCGTGCAGTTCACGCGGCGGCCCGACCTTCAGGCGGCGGTGTTCCGGAACGACGCGGCGTATCTCGGTCCGGTGGACGGGACGCCCGATCTGGTGGATCTCACGCCGGAGAACTCGCGGCGGCTGCGGGCGCTCGCGGCGTGGTTCGCGCTGCGCGCGTACGGACGCGACGGGCACCGGGAGATCGTGGAGCGGTGCACGGCGTGCGCGCGGGCGCTGGGCGACGCGGTGGAGGCGGTGCCGGGGCTGCGGCTGCTCGCGCCGGTGCGGTTGAACATCGTGTGCTTCACGCTCGCCGACCGTCCGGACGCGGGGCGCTCGCGGCGCTCGCGGACCGGGTGTCGGGCGAGGCGTTCCTGACGCCGACGGTGCACGAGGGGGTGCCCGCGCTGCGGGCGGCGTTCAGCAACTGGCGCACCGGCGAGGCGGACGTGCACCGGGTGGCGGCGGCGCTGCGGGAGGCGGTTCCGGGGGTGTGATCAGCCGCGGTCGCGGCCGGGCGTCCGGCCGTACTGGTCGGCGTAGGCGGAGATGAACGCCGACGGGCTCGCGTATCCGACCCGGTGCGCGACCTCGGTGACGGGGTGCGCGTGCAGGAGGACGCGGGCGGCGCTGAGGCGGTGCAGGGTGCGCCAGCGGGTGTAGGGCATGCCGAATTCGCGGGCGAAGTCGCGCTGCAGGGTCTTCGCGCTGACGCGGAGGCGCGCGCCCATTCGCTGAGCGGGGTGGGGTCGGCGGGGTCGTGGGAGAGGGCGGCGCGACGGTGAGGGCGTAGCAGCCGCCCGCGGCGGGGCGGGGCGCGTCGCCGCCGGTGCAGGGGGTCAGCCCGGCCATGATGCGGCGGCGGGCGGCGAGCGCGGTGCCCTCGTCGCAGTCGCGGCGGGTGATGCGCCGGACGAGTTCGGCGGCTTCGGCGGCGACGGTGACGGGGCCGCAGCGGCGGTCGCGCAGGGCGGGCGGGACTTCGCGCAGGCAGACGCGGTAGACGGTCTGGCGGTCGCCGGCGCGGACCTCGTGGGCGGTGGCGCGGGCGGCCCAGTAGCCCTCGCGGGGGCCGAGGAACTCGGTGGACGCGCCGTTCAGCACGGCGAGGACGCCGTCGGGCGACCAGTAGAGCTGGTGGAGGAAGTCCTGGCGGGTCTCGCCGAGCACGAGCCCGCTCGCGGACCGGTACTTGAGCACGAAGATCCCGTCGGGGTTGCCGAGGCCGTAGCCGTACTCCTCGCAGTGGACGGGATCGTCGCGAAGGTGACCTCCGGGGCGCACAAGATGTCCTCTCACCGATATGGCCGGAAAGTGAAGTAAGGCTAACCTAAGCTGGCCGTCCGGCGCAGGTCAGGGCGGTGTTCTCTCTTGATGACGTAAGGAAGCAAGCCCATGTCCACTCGCACGCGACTCGCCGGAGCGCTCGCCGCCGCGCTCGTCCTGGTGACCGGCTGCGGTTCGGGGTCGTCCGGCGACGCCGAGGCGGCCGGGAAGACCCGGTCGTTCGCCGCCGACAACGGCACCATCACCATCCCCGCGGACCCGAAGCGGGTCGTCGCGACCGGGTACGCGGTGCCGGTGCTGATCGAGGCCGACGCGGCGCTCGTCGGGATCTCCAGCTGGAAGCGCGGGCTCGCGATGATGTCTCCGGAGGACCGCGAGACCTACGACGGGCTGAAGAAGATCGCGGGCGAGACCGCCGCGTCGACGAACTACGAGGCGATCGCCGAGGCCAAGCCGGACCTCATCGTCATCGGCGTCCCGGCGCCGGTGCTCGGCGACATCGACATGGAGCGGCTGAAGTCGATCGCGCCCGTCGCGGCGATCGGCCCGACCGTCCCGTCGGCGTGGCGGGACCTGTCCAAGCGGCAGGCGGACGCGGCGGGCCGGCTCGACTACTGGGCGGCCGCGAAGGCCGCCTACGACAAGAAGGCCGCCGAGCTGAAGGCGAAGTACGCGGACGCGCTGAAGGGCGTGAAGTTCGGGCACGTCGGCTCCTACGGGGACGCGTCGAGCGGGACGTTCATGCGGGAGTTCGGCAATTCGTGGGGCACCAACATCGCCGAGGACGTCGGCGCGACGTACTACGGCGAGGTCAAGGAGAAGGGCGGCGGCTCCAAGGACGTGTCGGAGACGCCGTCGATCGAGGAGCTGCCGGAGAGCCTCGGTGAGGCGGACGCCGTCACCTACTCGCTCGAACCCGACGGGACCACGAGCGAGGAAGTGCAGTTCGTCCTGGACTCCAAGCTGTGGAAGAACCTGCCCGCGGTGAAGGACGGCAAGGCGTTCGGCCTGCGATACACCGCCGCCGCCACCTACAAGTCCGCGCTGATGGCGCTCGACGACGTCGACAAGACGCTCGCGCCGCTGCTGGAAGGCGGCGAGAAGTGAGCATGATGCGCAGGGACGACCCGCGCGGGCGGGTGCGGGAGCACCACCGGAGCGGGTCGGGCGTCGAGCGGATCGGCTACCCGATCTGCGTACGGACGGCCGCGCTCGTCCGCCGGGAGCTGGTCGCGCCGCGGATGCTGCGGCTGACGGTGGGCGGCCCCGGCCTCGACGGGATGCACACCTACCAGGCCGACGACCACGTCAAGATCGTGTTCCCGGAGCCGGACGGGACGCGCCGCGACCCCGTCCACAACGAGGAGACCCTCGAACTCGACTGGCCGCGCCCGCTCCCCCCGACCCGCACGTACACGATCCGCCGGTACGACGCGGCGGCGCGGGAGATGGACCTCGACTTCGTCCTGCACGAGGGCGGGCTCGCCTCGGCGTGGGCGACGGGCGCGGCGATCGGCGAGGACGTCGTGATCGCGGGGCCGCCCGGCGCGAAGGCGTTCCCGCAGCACCACGACCACTACCTGTTCGCGATCGACGCGACGGCGCTGCCCGCGCTCGGCCGCTGGCTGGAGGAGGCCCCGGCCGCCGCGGCGGCGACGGTCGTCGTCGAGACCGAGCACGAGGACGACCACGAGTACCCGCTCGCCGAACGGGACGGCGTCCGGTACGTCCGGCTCGTCCGGAACGGCGACGGTTCGCGGCTCGCCGACACGGTCATGGGGCTGGCCGCCCCCGAAGGGGCGTTCCTGGTCGCGGCCGGGGAGGCCGACGCGATCAAGCCGCTGCGGGCGTGGCGCAAGGGGCGGACGGACGCCTACATCACCGGCTACTGGAAGCGCGGAGTGGCCGACCTTGACGGGTGACCTGCCTCGCCGGGTCACGATCCTGCTCGCGTCCGTCCTGGTCCTGGCCGCGCTGGCGTTCGCCAGCGTGTGCGTCGGGGCCGGGCGGGCCGGGCCGGGCGCGGTCTGGGAGGCGCTCACCGCGTACGCGGGGACGGACGAGCACGTGATCGTGCGCGACATCAGGGTGCCGCGCACGGTCATCGCCGTGTTCGTGGGCGCGGCGCTCGGGACGTCCGGGGCGCTGATCCAGACGCTGACCCGCAACCCGCTCGCCGAACCCGGCATCCTCGGCGTCAACGCGGGCGCCGGGTTCGCGATCACGGTCGGCGCCGCCGCGGGCTTCGCCGGGTCGCCGTCGGTGCAGCTCGTCCTGGCGCTGGCGGGCGCCGGGACCGCGATGCTGATCATCTACGGGGTCGGCCGGACGTACCCGCTGCGGCTCGTCCTGGCCGGGGTCGCGCTGACGTTCGTCCTGTCGGGGCTGTCGATGGCGCTGCGGCTGGCCTACCCCGACGCGCTGGACCGGTTCCGGTTCTGGACGGTCGGGGCGCTCGCCGGGCGCGAGCGGCTCTCGCTCGAACTGCCGATGGCGGCGACGCGGTCGCGCTCGTCGCCGCGCTGCTCGCGGCCCGCCCGCTGGGCGGGCTGGCGCTGGGCGAGGACGTCGCGCAGCGCTCGCGCCCGCGTCGCGCGGATCCGGTTCGCGGCGCTCGCGCTGTTCACGGTCCTGGCGGGGGCCGCGACGGCGATCGCCGGGCCGATCGCGTTCGTCGGGCTGATGGTGCCGCACCTGGCGCGCCGTCTCGCGGGCGGGTCGGTGCCGTGGCTGATGGCGTACACGATGGTGCTCGGCCCGGTGCTGCTGGTCGCGTCCGACATCGGGTCGCGGGTGCTGCTGCCGACCGGGGAGGTGCCGGTGGCGATCGTCACCGCGTTCGTGGGCGCGCCCGCCCTGATCTGGGTCGTGCGCCGGTACGGGGCGGTGGCCCTGTGAAGGCGGACACCGGGAGCGTTCTGGTGTTCCGGGCCGGTCCCGTCACCGCGCAGGTGGAGCGGCGGACGGTCGTGGTGTCGTTCGTCCTCGCGGCGGCCGGGCTGCTGCTCGGCGTCGCCGGGCTGTGCCGGGGCGACGACTGGGACTCCCCCGCGACCGTGCTGTCGGCGCTCGCGGGCGAGGGCGACTCCGTCCTGATCGTCCGGGAGTGGCGGCTGCCGCGGGTCGCCGCCGCGCTGCTGTTCGGCGCGGCGCTCGGCGCCGCCGGGGCGGTCTTCCAGAACCTCACCCGCAACCCGCTGGGCAGCCCGGACATCATCGGCCTGGACGCGGGCGCCTACACCGGCGTGCTCGTCGCGATCACCGTGTTCGGCGGGTCGGCGGCGGGCCTGGCGACCGGCTCGGTCGTCGGCGGGGTGCTCACCGCCGCGGCCGTCTACGCGCTGTCGCTCGGCGCGGGCGTCGGCGGGCTGCGGCTCATCGTCGTCGGGATCGCCGCGAACGCGATGCTCACCGCCGTGAACTCGTGGATCATGCTGCGCGCCGACCTGGACGTGGCGACCGCCGCGACGGGCTGGCAGGCGGGCTCGCTGAACGGGCTCGACTGGGCGGAGCTGCGGTTCCCGTTCGGCACGACCGGCGCGTTCCTGCTGCTGCTCGCCGTCCTGTCGCGCGCCCTGCACCAGGCTTCGCTGGGCGAGGAGGTCGCGGCGGCGTCGGGCGTCCACCTGAGCCGGCTGTGGCCGCTCGCGGTCCTCGCCGGGGTGGGCTGCACCGCCGCCGTGACGTCCGCGACCGGCCCGATCGTGTTCGTGGCGCTCGCCGCACCGCAGATCGGGCGGCGGCTCGCGGGCGCGCCCGGCGTCCCGCTGCTGCCCGCCGCGCTGACCGGCGCGCTGCTGCTGCTCGCCGCCGACATCGCGGCGCAGACCGTCCTCGCGCCCGTCCAGCTGCCGGTCGGCGTGGTGACGACCGCGATCGGCGGCACCTATCTCATCTGGCTGCTCATCAAGGAGGTGCGACGGCCGTGACCGGTCGCCTGACCGCCCGCGACGTCACCCTCGCCTACGGGGACCGCACGGTGTCGCGGGACCTGGCGCTGGACGTCCCCGACGGGAGGTTCACCGCCGTCATCGGGACGAACGCGTGCGGCAAGTCGACGCTGCTGCGCGCGTTCGCCCGCCAGCTGTCGCCCGCGTCGGGACGGGTGGAGCTCGACGGGCGCGACGTCGCCGGGTACCGCCCGAAGCCGTTCGCGCGCGAGATCGGGTTCCTGCCGCAGGGGCTCGTCGCGCCGGAGAACATGCTGGTCCGGCAGCTCGTCGCCCGCGGCCGCTACCCGCACCAGACGCTGCTGTCGGCGTGGTCGCGCGCGGACGAGCGCGCGGTGGCGGCGGCGATGGACGCGGCGGGCGTCGCGGGGCTCGCGGACCGTCCGGTGGAGAGCCTGTCGGGCGGGCAGCGGCAGCGCGCGTGGATCGCGATGGTCCTCGCGCAGGAGACGTCCTACCTGCTGCTGGACGAGCCCACGACGTTCCTCGACATCACGCACCAGTACCAGCTGCTCTCCCTGCTCGCCCGGCTCCGCGACGAGGGCCGCACGATCGTCGCCGTCCTGCACGACATCAACCAGGCGTGCCGGTTCGCCGACCATCTCGTCGCGATGCGGGACGGACGGGTCGTCGCGGCGGGCGCGCCGGGCGACATCGTCGACGCGGAACTCGTCAAGGAAGTGTTCGACCTGTCCTGCATCGTCGTCCCGGACCCGCTGACCGCCACCCCGATGATCGTGCCGACGCCCTGACGCACCCCTCATCTCGCTTCGGTCACTTGTGTGTAATCGCTCTGTAACTCTATGTTATAACCCCTGGTCAACGGGGGTCGTGTAACGAGAGGCATGGGCGACATGACGGTGGACCACGGTGGTCATCTCGCGGCGCTGCTGGAGTGCCAGGTGCGGACGCGGCCGGACGCGGTGGCGTGCGTGACGGGCGGGCGCACGCCCCGGGCGGTGACGTTCGCCGAACTGGCCGCCGTCATCGACCGGACGGCGGCGGGCCTGCGGACGGCGGGGGTGCGGGCTGGCACGCGGGCGTCGGTGATGGTCCAGCCGGGCGTGGAGATGGTGGCGCTCGTCCACGCGCTGCTGCGGATGGGCGCCGTCCCGGTGCTGGTCGACCGGGCGCTGCCGCAGCCGGCGCTGCGCGCCTGCCTGGCGGAGGCGGCGCCGGAGGTGTTCATCGGCGTCCCGCTCGCGCAGGCCGCGCGGGTGGCGCTCGGCTGGGCGCGCACGTGCGTCCGCACGACGATCACGGTGGGGCCGCGGCGGATGTGGCTGGGCCGCACCGTGCACGGGCTGCGCGCGGACGCGAGCCGCCGGGCCGGACGCGGGCCCGCAGCCGGCGCTCGACGACGTCGCGCTGATCGCCTACACGTCCGGGTCGACGGGCGTGCCGAAGGGCGTCCCGCTGCGGCACGGGCATCTGCTGGCGCAGGTCGGCATGCTGGAGCGGACGCGGCCGCTCGCCCCAGGCACGCGGGTGCTGTCGACGTTCCCGCCGTTCGCCGTCGCCGCCACGCTGCTGGGGGCGTGCGCGGTGATCCCGGCGGCCGACGCGCGGCGCCCGCCGGTGCTGGTATCGGACGTCCGGCGCTTCGGCGTGACGGTGCTGTTCGCGCCGCCCGCGGTGCTGGACCGGGTCGCGCGCTACTGCCTGCCGCGCGAGCACGTCCTCGACCCGCTGCGGACGGTCTTCACGGCGGGCGCGCCGCTGTCGCACGCGGTGGTCGAGCGGGCCCGCGCCTGCCTGCCGCCCGACGCCGACCTGTACTCGGCGTACGGGTCCACCGAGTGCATGCTGGTCAGCGCCATCGAGGGCCGCGACCTCACCGTCACCGGCGCCGTGACGGCGGGCGGCGCGGGCACCTGCCTGGGCGAGCCGCTGCCGGGCCAGCTCGTCCGGATCATCACGGTGACCGACGGGCCGATCCGCAAGTGGACCGACGACCTGCTCGTCCCGCCGGGGACGATCGGGGAGATCACCGTCACCGGCCCCACCGTCGCCGACCCGTACCTGGAGCGGCCGGGCGCCACCGCCCGCGCCCGCATCGCCGACGGCGACCGCACCGTGCACCGCACCGGCGACCTCGGCCGCCTCGACGACCTGGGGCGGCTGTGGTTCGCCGGGCGCGCCGCCGAACGCGTCCGGACGTCCGGCGGCGACCTGTGCACCGGCCACGTCGAGCCGATCTTCGACACGCTGCGCGGTGTGCGCCGCACCGCGCTCGTCGGCGTCGGGCGGGCGCCGAAGCAGCGTCCCGTCCTCGTCGTGGAACCCGAGGCGGGGACGCGCCGCAGGCAGCGCCGCCCGCATCCGCGCGGACGCGCTCGCGCTGGCGGCGCGGCGGCCGGGCACGGCCGCGATCCGCCACGTCCTGTTCCACTACCGGTTCCCCGTCGACGTCCGCCACGACACCAAGATCCGCCGCGGCGAGCTGGCGGTCTGGGCCGCCCACCGCCTCCACCGCTACCCGCGTTGAGGAACCGGTCAGACGGCGGCGTCCCGCAGCATTTCGAGGTCGGCGAGGATCTCGGACGCCGTGACGGGGGGAAGGTCGCCGAAGCGCAGCGGCGTGTCCCGGGACCGGAAGTGGTGATCGGGCGCCGGGGCCAGCCAGACGGCCTCGAAGTTCTGGGTGTCGCCGGTCGCGTCCACGGCGCCGACCGAGATGCCGGGGTCGAGGTTGATGACGAGGTGGGACGCGTCGCCGAGCCGCCGGGAGATCCACTCCTCGACTCCGGCGTCCTGGGGCCTGCCGCGCTCCCAGCCGCGCCGGACGAGCGCCAGCACCTTCCCGAACGGGACGTCGAGGCCCTCGAACCGCGTCAGCCGTCCGCTCTCCCGCTCGTCGCCGGTGAGGGCGTGGACGGGACGGGCGAGCTGGTCGAACGGCTGCAGGATCTCGTAGTCGGCGAACACCTCCGTCCACGCCTTGAGGGCCTCGCCCAGGTGGAGCGGGTGCGCGACGCCCACCCGCGCGGAGTCCGCCAGGACGAACGTCTCGTCGTCGGCGTCGGCGAACGTGCCGTCCTCGGCGACGCGGAACGACGCCGCCGGGGCACCGTCGCCGTCGTCCTCTTCGGCGAGCCACACCAGGCGGCGGGCGACGTGGCCGACGAGGGGGTGGCCGATCAGGTACTCGCGGAACTCGGCGGCGCTCCACCGCCGCTCGGCGACGAGCGCCCGCTCGAACCTGACCAGGATGTCGGACGCGACGCCGCGCACCTCCTTCTTCAGCGCGGCGAACGCCTTGTGCGCGGCGGGCGCGAGGTCGGGGTCGTCCTTGGCGCCCGGCTTCGGCAGCGCCTTGCGGAGCTTGCCGGACTCGTCGCGGACGAACGGCTTGAGCTGCTCGTCGAACCCGACCGTGAACCGGCGCGGCCCGTAGTCGAGCGTCATCGAGCCGTCCCCGGAGAGGCCGAAGTCGGGGACGAGCCGGTCGGCGAGCCGGTCCGGCGTCAGGCCGAGCCCGTCGGCGACCTCTCGCACCTTCTCCCCGGCGACCTGCCTGAGCCCCTTGAACTTCACCTTCTGCGAGATGGAGTGCAGGTGCGACAGGGCGAGGTCGGTGCCGATCCCGGCGAGGACGTCGACCCCGGCGACCGCGTGCCGGTGCCCGCCCTCGCCGGGCCAGGCGCGGATGACCGGGGTGAGCATCCGGACGGTCTCGTCGTCGCCGGTGCGGCCGAGCTGCGTGAGCGCCCACGCGTCCTTCGCGTGCGCGCCCGCGTCCTGCCACCTGCGGAACAGGGCCCGGCCGAACTCCGCGAGGGTGCCCGGGTCGAGGACGGCGACGGCCGCGTCGAGGTCGCCGGAGGCGTCCGGGACGCCGAAGAGGCCGATGAGGTTCCGCGTCGCTTCGGCGGGGAGCGCGCGTCCGCCGTCTTCGAGAAGCACCTGCGGGAGCAGCGCCGGATCCGCCCAGGCGCCCGGTTCCGTGCGCTTGACCAGGCCCGTCTGCACCGGGTGGGCGGACAGGATCGCGTGCAGTTCGGCGCGCGCGTCCGGGCGGGCGGCGGCGACGGCGTCCACGCCGTGCCGGGCGGCGACGCGCCGCAGCGCGCGCTCGGCGTCGTGCCGCCTCTTCGCGGCCTTGCCCAGAGCGCGGACGGCGACGTAGGGGACGGTGTCGAGGCCGTGCCGGTCGAACCACTCGCACGCGGCGTGGTGCCCGTCGCCGTTCCGGGCGAGGCGCTCGCACATGAACGCGGCGACGTCGCCGCTCAGGAACGGCAGCAGCAGGTCCGTGCACGCGTAGGGGTTGCGCTGGGCCGCCCGGAGGACCCCGTCGTACACCGCCCCCTCGAACCGGGCGATCACGAACCGTTCCCAGTTGAGGCGGCCGCCGAAGATCCAAGAGCCGTCCGCGGCGAGCGGGGCGGCGGCGTCCTCCGGCCCGTAGATCATCAGCCGGTACCTCGCCATCAGGTCGGCCCTGCTCGCGCTCCGCGCTTCGGCGATGGCCGGCCAGTCCGGGTCGGCGGGCGGGTCGATGTCGCCGATGTCCGACGTGCGCCACTCGTCGTGGAGGCCGTCCGGCCAGCTCGTCCGGGCGGGCGGCGCCGTGAGGTCCGCGACGGCCTCGGGCAGCGGCGTCAGCCACGGGGGCGAGACCAGGATCGCGGGGAGTTCGGCGGCGGGCGCGTCGGGGACGCGCGCGGACGCCTCGGTCAGCGGCTCGACGGCCGCGCGGACGTCCGCGGGGAGGCCGGGCAGCTCGGCGGCGATCGTCTCGGCGTGCGTCCGGACGTGGTCGGCGAGCAGGTCGGCCGGCAGGCCGTCGGCGGCGCGGGCGGCGAGCAGCCGGTCGGCGCGGACGGGGAACCGGCCCATCGCCTCGGCGAGCGCGCGGCGCGCGTACTTGTCGTCGCGGCGGTCCAGGAGGGCGTCGAACGCGGCGTCGGACGGCAGCAGCGCGATGGCCTGGAAGAGGTGGTCGCGGTCGCGGCTGTCCAGGTAGGAGCCGTCGAGGTTCTCCAGGAGGAACGGCAGGAGGTCCGGGCCGACGCCGTCGGCGAGCGTGCCGAGCAGCTCGCGGGTCGCGTTGCCCCAGTAGAGGCGCATCCCGGACGTCCGCAGGTCCTCGGCGGTGCCGCAGGCGTGGAACCGGTGCATGCCGGACTCGTTGTCGGTGAGGCAGTCCTCGACCCAGTCGCGCCGGTTCGGCGCCAGGTAGGCCGCGAGTACCCGCGTCGCCGGGGTGCGGCGGTGCGCGTCGAGGCGCTCCTGCTCGGCGTCGTCCGCCGTGGCGAGGAGGCTCCGGACGCGCAGCAGGGGTCCCCGGTCGAGCCGGTCGGCCCGGCCGTCGTCGCGGACGGCCTTGACGCCGAGCCGGCCCCGCCACTTGCCGCTCAACGAGAGCGTGACGACCGTCCGGGACAGTTCGAGCACGGCGCACCCGGCGAACCCGGGCCCGTGCTCGACCGTCCAGGCGTCGACGAACGTCCGCCAGACGGGGGTCTTCGCGTCCTCGTGCGCCTGCATGGCGAGCGCGGCGATCAGCGCGGCGCCCGCCGCGTCGGGCGTCCCGTCCAAGTGCCGCCGCACGGCGTCCGCGACCTCGGCCGCCGGGCCTTCCGCGAGCATCGCCTCGACGACGCCGTCGCTACGGGCGAGGAGCCGCGCGGCGGCCCCCGGCGCCTTCGGATCGATCTTGATCTCGGGGCCGGGAATGCCGCCGCGCCGGGGGTGCAGGCTCCGCCGCCACTCGTCCGGGAGGGTCAGGACGTCTTCGTCGGGCAGGGCCGCGCGCGCTTCGTTCATGGCGCCTCACCGTAGAGGATCAAGCCGACATTTCCGCCCCGATCCGCCAGCTCAGCGGGCGGTGTCCCGCAGCGCGTCCAGGTCCGCGACGACCTCGGACGCCGTCACCGGATCGAGTTCGCCGAACGTGGCGGGGACGCGGCCCGACGCCCGGAATCTGCCGGGGTCGGCGGCGATCCGCACCCGCGCCAGAGTCTGCTCGTCGCCGGTCGCGCCGGGGTCGCCGACCGAGAAGCCGGGTTCGAGGTCGATGACGACGAACCGGCCCGGGGCGACCCGGCGGGCCATCCAGTCCTGGCCGCCGCCGTCGCCCGGCTCGGCGCGCTCCCAGCCGCGCTTCTCCAGCCCGAGGACCGCGCCGAACGGGGCCGTCACCCCCTCCAGCCGCTCCAGCCGGTCCCCCGCCCGTTCCTCGGCGGTGAGGAGGTGGACGGGACGGGCGAGCTGGTCGAACGGCTGCAGGATCTCGTAGTCGGCGAACACCTCCGTCCACGCCTTGAGGGCCTCGCCCAGGTGGAGCGGGTGCGCGACGCCCACCCGCGCGGAGTCCGCCAGGACGAACGTCTCGTCGTCGGCGTCGGCGAACGTGCCGTCCTCCGCGACGCGGAACGCGGCCGCCGGGGCACCGTCCTCCTCGGCGAGCCACACCAGGCGGCGGGCGAGGTGCCCGACGAGCGGGTGCCGCACGAGGTGCGCGCGGAACTCGCCGGGCGTCCAGCGGCGGCCCGCGGCCATGGCGCCTTCGAGGCGGCGGACCTGGTCGGCCGCGACCGCGCGGACGTCCTTCTTCAGCGCGGCGAACGCCTTGTGCGCGGCGGGCGCGAGGTCGGGATCGTCCTTCGCGCCCGGCTTCGGCAGCGCCTTGCGCGCCTTCCCGGACTCGTCGCGGACGAACGGCTTCAGCAGCTCGTCGAACCCGACCGTGAACCGGCGCGGCCCGTAGTCGAGGACCATGCTCCCGTCGGCGTCGAGGCCGAAGTGCGGGACGAGCCGGTCCGCGAGTTCGTCGAGGGACAGCCCGCGCACCTCCGCCACCTCCCGGATCTTCTCCTGCGCCCGCTGCTTCAGCCCCCGGAACCTCACCTTCCGCGAGATGGAGTGCAGGTGCATCAGCGCGACGTCGGAGCCGATGGCCGCGAGGACGTCCAGGCCGGTGACGGCGTACTTGTGGCCGCCCTCCCCCGGCCACGCCCGGATCAGCCGGGCCAGCCGCCGCACGGCCTCGTCGTCGCCCGTGCCGCCGAGCTGGACCAGCGCCCAGTTCTCCTTCGACGGGCGGCCGAGGTCGTTCCAGTGGGCGAACACGCTCCAGCCCAGCTCCGCGAGCGACGCGGGCTCGAACGCCGCGCGCAGCTCGTCCGTCCCGTACGGGACGGGCAGCGCCAGCAGTTCGAGGAGCCCGCGGACGTCGGCGGCGGGCAGGGCGCGGTCGCGCCCCGGTAGAGCACCTGCGGGAGCGCCGCCCGGTCCACCCACTCGCCGACCTTGGGCGCCTTGACGAGCCCGGTCTGCGCCGGGTGGGCGGCGAGGACGGCGCGCAGCTCGTCCGGCGCGGCGGGGAACACCGCGACGGCCGCCGTCGAGGCGTGCCGGGAGACGACGCGGCGCAGCGCGGCTCGGCGGCGGCGCGGCGTTCCTTGCCCGCCGGGCCGAGCGCGACCGGGGCGAGGTAGGGGACGGTGTCCGTGCCGTGCAGATCGAGCCATTCGCGCGCCGCTTCGGCCCCGGCACCGGCCCCGTGCCGGAGCCGGTCGGCGACGATCGCCGCGACCCGGGCGCTCAGGAACGGCAGGGCCAGGCCGAGGTAGCGGTCGGGCCACCGCCTCGCCAGGTCGGACACGAACGGGGACGCGTCGAGACCGAACCGGGCGACGACGGCCTTCCGCCATTCGCCGTCGCTGTGGAAGAAGGCGCCCCCGCTCCAGTTCGCCACCAGCGGCCGGCTCAGCTCGTCCGGGGCGTCCAGGAAGAAGGCGGCCTCGGAATCGCCCTTGGGCTGGCGTCCGCCCACCTCGCTCGCGATGGCCGCCCAGTCCGGGTCGGGGATCGTGCCGATCGCGGCCCTGTCCGCGGCGAGCCACTTCTCGCGCAGGCCGTCCGGCCAGGTCAGGCGCGGTTCCGGCGGTTCCAGGCCGCGCACCACCGGCTTGACGGGCCGCTTCCACGGCGGCGCGGTCATACAGGCGGGCAGGTCGCCGGGGCCCGCCTCGGGGACGAGCCGCGCGGACGCGGCGGCGATCGGTTCGACGACCGCGCGGACGTCGTCCGGGAGGTCGGCGGCGAGCAGCGCGGGGTTCGCGCGGACGTGCCCGTCGAGGAGCCCGGGCGCGTCCCGTCCGTCCGCCGCGGCGAGCAGGCGGGCGGCGCGGACGGGGAACCGGCGCATCGCGTCCATCAGCGCGCCCCGCGCGTGCCTGTCGTCCCGGCGGTCGAGGAGTTCCCGGAACGCGTCGTCGGCGGGCAGCACGGCCATCGCGCCGTAGGCGCGCTTGCGGTCGGCGGAGTCGGCGCCCCGGCGCTCGGCGGCCCGCACCAGGAAGGGCAGGACGGCCGCGCCGATGCCGTCGGCGAGGGTCGCGATCACGTCGAGATCCGCCGACGTCCGCCAGAGGCGCGGCAGCACCTCGCCGAGCTGGCCGGGGCGGGCCAGCGAGCACAGCACGAGCGGATCGAGCACCTCCCAGGGCGTGCGGGACGCGAGCAACTCGTCCACCCGGTCCTGGCGGTCCGGCAGCAGGTACACGGTGATCCACGCACCCGGGCCCGCGTCGTCGGGCGCCCATTCGACGGCGTCCAGCCGCGCGGACGCCGCCGCGTACACGGCGTCGTCGGCGCCGCGAGCAGGGTCCGCGCGCGCCGCAGCGCCTGCTGCTCGGGCAGGGCGAACGCGCGCGGCATGGGCCGTCCGTTGTGGAACCGCCGGTCGGCGGCGAGCACCGCCCGGCACCGCTCCACGACGGCGTCGGCGGCGAAGCCGGGCCCGTGCCCGGCGGCCCACGCGTCGACGAACGTCCGGAACTTCTTCACCTTTTCCTCGTGCCGCCACTCCGCCTTCACGACGGCGGCCCCGACGGCCGCCGCGCCCGCCGGGTCCGGTTCGCCGTCCAGGTACCGCCGGACCGCGGCGCCGGACTCTCCCTCCAGCAGCGCCCGGACGAAGCGCGACGCGTCCGCGACGAGCCGTCCGGCCTCCGCCGGGTCGCCGGGCTTCACCGGCACGGCGGCCCCGCCGCGCCGGGGGTGGACGTGCCGGAGCCACGACTTCGGCAGGACGAACCCGTCCTCGTCCGGCAGCGCGGGGTGCTGAAGATCATCCATATCGGGTCAAGCTAGGGCATCGCACCGACGCCCCGGGCCCGGTCGCAGCGGCCCGTCCGGCGTGCGGGACGATGGAGATCCCGCATATGAGGAGGTCGGCGTGGAGATCGGGGACGGAACCCTGGCGGTGGGCGCGGGACGCCCGCCCGCGGAGAAGTACGCGCCGACGCTGCCGGGCCCGGCGTTCGCGGCGCACTACCACCTTCCGGGCGAACCGGTCGGCCCGTACACCTACGGGCGCGACACGAACCCGACGTGGACGCTGCTGGAGAGCGCCATCGGGGAACTGGAGGGCGGCGCCGAGGTGTCGGTGTTCTCGTCCGGGATGGCGGCGATCGCGGCGGTGCTGCTCTCCCAGGTGCGGGCGGGCGACGCGGTGGTGCTGCCGTCCGACTGCTACCAGACGACCCGCGCGCTCAAGGAACGGCTGGAGTCCTACGGCGCCGAGGTCCGGATGGGCCCGACCGCCCGCGACGCCCAGCTCGACCTCATCGACGGCGCCCGGCTGATCTGGCTCGAAACCCCCTCGAACCCGAACCTGGACGTGTGCGACGTCGCCCGCATCGTCGAGGCGGCGCACGCGGGCGGCACGCTCGTCGCCGTCGACAACACCCTCGCGACCCCGCTCGGGCAGCGGCCCCTCGACCTCGGCGCCGACTTCGCCGTCGCCAGCGACACCAAGGCGATGACCGGCCACGGCGACCTGCTGCTCGGCCACGTCGCCACCCGCGACCCCGCACTGGCCGAGAGCGTCCGGTGGTGGCGCAAGACCGTCGGCGCGATCCCCGGCCCGATGGAGGCGTGGCTCGCGCACCGCTCCCTCGCGACCCTGCAGTTGCGGCTCGACCGGCAGTCGGCGAACGCCCTCGCGCTCGCCGAGGCGCTGCGCGCCCGTCCCGAAGTGTCGGGGCTGCGCTACCCGGGGCTGCCGGACGACCCGTCGCACGACCTCGCGTCCCGCCAGATGAAGCGGTTCGGCTGCATCGTCTCGTTCACGCTCCCCGACGAGGCGTTCGCCGAACGCTTCCTCGGCGCCCTCACCCTGGTCACGCAGGCGACGAGCTTCGGCGGCGTGCACAGCTCCGCGGAGCGCCGCGGCCGCTGGGGCGGCGACGCGGTCGAACCCGGCTTCGTCCGCTTCTCGGTCGGCGTCGAGGACACCGCCGACCTCGTCGCCGACGCCGCGCGCCCTCGACGCCGCCCGGACCTGACTCAGCGGACGAGCGTGCACCGGCCGTCCGCGCACGACTTCCGCAGCCGCCCCCGCGAGATCGTCTGCGCCGGCCCGCCGGCCCAGCACGTCGGGCAGCCGCGCAGCGCGGCGAGCGCGACCGGGAGCAGCAGCAGGCTCCACGGCCCGATCACCGGCAGCAGCGCCACCACACCGGTCAGCGCACCGAACCCGACCGCGCCGCGCACCAGATGACGCGCCACGGACGCGCTCGCGAAATCACCGTCGCCCATCGACCGTCCCCTCCAGTTCGCGCCGCACGGTCGCGCGGGCACGGTGCAGCCGCGACTTCATCGCCGGGACGCTCGCCCCGAGGGCCCGCGCGACCGTCCGTCCCGAACGGCCCTGGACGTCGCGCATGATCAGCACCCGCCGCTGGTCGGCGGGCAGCGCGCCGATCGCCGCCGCGACCCGCTCGGCGTCCAGCCGCCGGAGCACGTCCTCCTCCGCCGACGCCGCGAGCCCGTCCGGCACCTCGCGGACCTGCGGCTCGCGCCGCATCCGCCGCACGCACTCGTTGCGGACGATGCGGAACATCCACGACGCGAGCGCCGCCGAGGCGCGCAGCGTCCCGATCCTGCGGTAGAGGACGATCAGCGCCTCCTGCGCGGCGTCCTCGGCGTCCTGCGGGGACGGGCACAGGGTCCGCGCGAACCGCTGCACGTGCGGGTTCGACCGCGCCACCAGTGCGCTGATCGACGCGGTGTCGCCGCGCTGCGCGGCGGCGACGAGTTCCTCCCCCGGCCAGGTCACGTCAGCCACGCGACCGGCTCCGGCGGCGCCGCAGCGTCAGCGTGCAGGCGCAGCCGAGAACGCCCGCGCCCGCGAGCACGGCGATGACGAGGGTCATGGTTGCCTCCGATCTCCCGCGCCGGCCGGAATGCCGACGCGTTCATAGGAGGCCCACCGACCGCGAAAGGATTCACCCCTGCCGGAGTTCAGCCGCCGAGCCGCGCGATCATGTCGCGGACGGACCGCAGCGTCGCGTCGTCCGGCCCGTGCAGGTGTTCGAGGTCACCGGCGAGCTCCTCCAGGTTCCGGACGGCGACGGTGGTGCGGCCCGCGCCGTGCAGCCGCGTCTGCTCGGCGAGCACCGCCCGCAACTGCGCGAGCGCCCGCTCGGCCCCCCGACCGCGCGGCCTTGGGCGCGTCCTTGGTCAGCGAGAGCTGCTCGTCGCCCGGGTGAGGGAACAGTCCCTCGCTGCGCTCACTCAAGGATGCGCCTCCGCCTCGATTTGCCGTGTACACGATACACAAGCACATTCCTACGACACTCCCGATCACATCGATGCGCGGGAGGGTTGAGAAGTTCAGCGAAACACCCATCCCCAGACGGACATCTTGGGAGGGGAACATTCACGCAACTTAGCGGAGCACGGACGGCCGCAGGCGTATTCTCGTGCGATGCGGCCGCCCGGAGCCGCTGGAGGTGGGGATGATGGACCCGCGACGCATCGCACTGAACCGACGGCACAGCATCGAGATGGGGTCGCTGTTCACGAAGTTCCTCGACGCCCACCCGGACGTCGAGTCCGAAGTGTCCGGGGCGCAGATGACCGACGAGCAGGACGCCGCGTGGACGGAGTTCAGCGCCGAACTGCTCCGCAGTCACCAGGCCGAGCGCTCGCCCTCGCGGACGTCCTCGAAGCCGAGCAGCGCCAGCGGGCGGGCGGCTGAATCCGTCGCGGGCGGATTTACGGCCTCTTCCGACATCCGGACCACGCCCGGATCGGCGAGGGACGTCGCCCGGCCGTCGGGGTCAGCGGAATATGAGGTGCGCGGCGGTGGTGATGTTGTCGCGGGTCTCTTCGGTGCCGGTGCGGGTGGTGGTGAGGTTCAGGAGACAGGCGAGCAGGACGTGGCCGAGGGTGAGGGCCTTCGCTTCGGTGTCCTCCCAGGCGGGGTCGTGCAGGGCGGCGCGGATGAGGGCGGTGAACAGTTCGCGCCAGACGGCCAGGCCACCGCCGCTGATGTCGGGCGAGCCGACGGCGTTCATCACCGCCGACAGCAGCGGCAGTTCCGCGGCGGCCCAGTCGATGATGTCGGCGAAGGCGGCCGCGACCCGTTCGGGGACGGTGCCGGTGTAGTCGGCGGCGGCCAGGGCGGCGAGGGACTGCTCGGACCAGTCGATCATCAGGTGCAGCAGCAGGTGGTCCTTGGAGGGGAAGTACCGGTAGACGGTGGCCGGTGTGGTGCCCGCCCGCTCGGCGACCGCGCGGATCGTGGCGGCCGGGTAGCCGCCGTCGCGGGCCAGGTCGCGGGCGGCGGCCACGATCTTCTCTCGCCGGGCCCGCTCGGACCGCTTCAGCGGCCGGTTGACGCTGAGCGTGGAGCGGCCGTGTTCCACGGCCGGCAGCGGATTGTCCAACGCGGATCGGGCCTTTCCTGCGGGCGATAACGTGAACTATAACGTGTTATATGGATGCTCCTGTGGTCTCCGAGGACCTGTTCTCGCCCGAGGCGCTGGCCGATCCCCATCCCCGGTACGCGCGGCTGCGCGAGCGCGGCCCGGTGCATCTGCTGCCCGAGCTGGGCCTGCACCTGGTGGTGGCGCACGAGCAGGTCGTCCGGGCGCTGGAGGATCCGGCGGTGTTCTCCAGCAACCTGGCCGGGCTGCTGGCCGCCGGCGCGGGCGGACCGGACCTGCTGGACCTGGGCGGGGCGGCCGTCGACGTGCTGGCGACCGTCGACCCGCCCCGGCACACCCCGCAGCGCACCGCCGTCGCTCCGGCGTTCGCCAGGCGAACGGTCGCGGAGCTGACGGATCAGATCCGGGACCTGCTGCACCCGCGGGTGACCGGCCTCGCGCGGCGGGGCGGCGGGGACTGGATGGCCGAGGTCGCCGTGCCGGTCCCGGTGCTGGTGATCAGCCGGATCCTCGGGCTCCCCGAAAGCGACGCGGGCCGGATCGCCGCGTGGTCGGACGCCGCGATCGAGCTGCTGAGCGGCCTGGCCGGTCCGGATCGGATGATGCGGCTGGCCGTGGAGATCCAGGAGGTGATGCGCTACCTGGACGAACAGATCGCCCGGGCCGCCGCCCGCCCCTGCGGCGGCCTGCTCGACTCCCTCGTCCGAGACCGGTCCCTCACCCGGGACGAACGGGTCCAGATGGCGCTCCAGCTCGTCACCGCGGGCAGCGAATCGACCACCAGCCTCATGGGAGCCGCCGCCCGCGCGCTCGCCGACGATCCCGCCCTGGCCGACCGGCTCCGTGAGGAACCCGATCGGATCGAGGCGTTCGTCGAGGAGACGCTGCGGCTGGAAAGCCCCTTCCGCGGCCACTTCCGCGTCACCACCCGCGACACCGAACTCGGCGGCGTGAACCTGCCCGCCGGATCCCGTCTCATGCTGCTGTGGGGCGCGGTCAACCGCGACCCCGCCGCCTTCTCCGCGCCCGACACCCTCGACCTGCACCGGCCCGCGATCAAATCCCACACCGCGTTCGGGCGCGGCATCCACTTTTGCGTCGGTGCCCACTTGGCCCGCCTGGAGGCCGTCCTGGCCGTGCGTGCCCTGCTGGACCAGGGCGCCTTCCGCGCCACCTCGCCCGCCCGGTACGTGCCCAGCCTGATGATCCGCCGCCTCGCCCACCTCGACCTGGCCTTCGTCTCCTCCACCGGCGCCTGATCTCCGCTGCCACAACGACGCGAAGACCCGGCCCGTGCCGCTCTGGCCACAGGCCCGATTCTTGAACGTCGCCGGAAGACGCGTAGAGAACCGGTCGGGCTTCGAGGCGGAGCGGACGAGGCGTACGGCGCGGACGGGTGAACCTTTCGTGCGCGGCCGGGGTGTGTTCGCCGGTCACATACGGGGCGGCGGGAAGGTGCGGGGCGCGCACGTGTCGCGCGTCGCGGGACGGACGGACGATGGCGGCGATCGTCCCCCGAACCGGGAGTTCTCATGCGCCTCCCCGCCCGACTGCTCATGTTCGCCGCCGTGTTCGCACTTCTCCTTCCGCTCGCCCGCCCGGCGACCGCCGCGCCGTCCGGCACCTTCCGGCAGGTGACCGGGTTCGGCTCCAACCCCGGCGACCTGCAGATGTTCGAGTACGTCCCGGCGGGGCTGCCGTCCGGGGCGCCGCTGGTCGTGGCGCTGCACGGCTGCACGCAGAGCGCGGACGCCTACCACACGCACTCCGGGTGGGCCGAACTCGCCGACCGCATGGGGTTCGCGGTCGTCTACCCGCAGACGACGACGGCGAACAACGTGCAGCGGTGCTTCCAGTGGTTCGAGCCGAGCGAGTACGGACGGGGCCGGGGCGAGGCGGCGTCGATCGTCCAGATGGTGTCGGACGCTCGCGGACGGCTCGGCTCCGACGGCGGCCGGGTGTTCGTCACCGGGCTGTCGGCCGGGGGCGGGATGGCCGCGAACCTGCTGGCCGCGTACCCGGACGTGTTCGCCGGGGGTTCGATCGCGTCCGGGCTGCCCGCGGGGTGCGCGGCGAGCCTGCTGCAGGCGACGGGCTGCCAGATGAACGACCAGGGCCTCACGCCCGAGCAGTGGGGCGACAAGGTGCGGGGCGCGTACCCCGGATACGCGGGGCCGTGGCCCCGGGTGGCGATCTGGCAGGGAACCGCCGACTACACGGTCCGTCCGGTGAACGCGGACGAGCTGCGCGACCAGTGGACGAACGTGCTGGGCGTCCCGCGGACGCCGTCGAGCACGCACGACCTGCCGGGCGGCACGACGCGGAGCGTCTACGGCGACTCGGCCGTCGAGGTGTACTCGATCGCCGGGATGGGGCACGGCCTGCCGGTCGATCCGGGATCGGGCGCGGCGCAGTGCGGCACGGCGGGCGCGTACTTCCTCGACACGATCTGCTCCGGCTACCGCACCGCGCTGTTCTGGGGCCTCGACGACGCCGGGGAGCCGGGGACGCTTCCCGCCCCGGACGGCCTGCGCGTGACCGGGACGTCCGACGGCGGCGTGTCGCTCGCGTGGAACACGGTCGAGGGCGCCGCGTCGTACGTCGTCCGGCGCGACGGCGCGGAGGCCGGGACATCCGCGGCGGGCTCGTTCACGGACACGGGTCTCGCGCCCGGGACGTCCTACGCGTACACGGTCGCGGCGGTCGACGCCGAGGGGCGCCCGGGGGCGGCGTCGTCCCCATTGACCGTCACGACCACGGGCGCGCAGCCCCGATGCTTCACCGCGAACAACTACGCGCACGTCACGGCCGGACGGGCGCACACCAGCGGCGGCTACGTCTACGCCAACGGCTCGAACGAGAACATGGGCCTGTTCAACGTGTTCGTCACCCGCACGCTGAAGGAAACGTCCCCCGGCTACTTCGTCATCGCCGATTCGGGCTGCTGAACCGCCGCCGGGCATCGCCGCGCGGTCCCGGTTCCGGCGCGGCATGTGCGCAGGTCACGGACGGAGCGCCCGGAGGGCGGCGGCGAGGAGTTCGGGGCGGGCCCGGTCGGGCAGCCGCCCTCCGGCTGCCGCCATGACGCCCTTGGTGCCGTCCTTCGCGACGGCGATGGCCGCACGCGCGCGGACGGCCGCCGCGGCGTCCGTCCCGGCGAGCGCGGTGACGATCAGGTCGTCGGAGTCCCGCAGCCGGTAGTCGCCTTCGCGCTGCTCCAGGACGGCGAGGACGGACGGGTCGTCGCCGAAGATCGTCAGCAGCCGTCCGGCGCCCGCGACCATGTCGATGAAGGCGCCCAGCAGTTCCTCCGGCGTGGCGGTGCCGGTGGCGGCCGTGTCGGCGATGCGCGCGTGCACGGCCAGCGAGTCGGCCAGCAGGGCGTCGAGGATCTCCTCTTTCGACCGGAAGTGGTAGTAGAGCGCGGCCTTGCTGGTGCCGAGGGTCGCGGCGATGTCGGCGATCGACGTCCCGGCGTACCCGCGCGTCCGGAACAGATCCCCGGCGATGTCGAGGATCCGGGCCCGGGTGCCTTCGGCGGCGCGTTCCGTCATGCCCGCCACTCTACTTGACGAACGGTCGGTAAGTATCGCAGTCTCGCTTACCGACCGATCGTTAAGGAGAACTCGTGAGCGACTCCGTCCTGATCACCGGCTGTTCCACCGGCATCGGCCGCGCCACCGCGCTCGTCCTGGCCCGCGCCGGGTACCCCACCTGGGCGACCGCCCGCCGCCCCGAGACCCTCGACGAACTCGCCGCCGCCGGCTGCCGCACCCTCGCGCTCGACGTCACCGACGAGACGTCCTGCCGGCTGGCCGTCGAGGCGGTCGTGGAGGAGCACGGCGCCGTCGGCGCGCTCGTCAACAACGCCGGGTACACGCTCGGCGGCGTCGTCGAGGAACTGTCCATGGACGAGCTGCGCCGCCAGTTCGAGACGAACGTGTTCGGCGTCGTCCGGATGTGCGGGCTCGTCCTGCCCGGGATGCGCGAGCGGCGGCACGGGACGATCGTCAACGTGGGCTCCGCCGCCGGGCTCCTCGTCCCGCCCGCGTCCGGCGCCTACTCGATGACCAAGTTCTCCCTCGAAGCCCTCTCGGACGCGCTCCGCCTCGAAACGTCGCACTTCGGCGTCCGCACCGTCCTGCTCGAACCGGGCGCCGTCCGGACCGAGTTCATGAACACCGGGCGCGACTCCCTGCGCCCGAAGGACGAGACCGGCCCGTACGCCCCGTTCCTCCGCAACGTCGTCAAGATGGCGGACCACGCGACCGGCGGTCCGCGCAGTGTGCTCGGGGCGGACGACGTCGCGAAGGTGATCGTCAAGGCGATCGGCGACCGCCGCCCCCGCACCCGCTACCGCCTCGGCGCCCAGGCGAAGCTCGCGCCGACCGTCCGCCGCGCCCTCCCCGACCGCACGTGGGACGCCCTCATGCTCCGCGTCACCCCGCCGACCTGACGGACCGGCACCGGACGCCGTCGGGTGGGAGGAGGTCTACGGGAACCCCCGACGAGGCGGGGCGAGGCGGGGTCGGCGGCCATCCGAAGGTCGCGGTCGCCGGTGCCATAAAACACCGAGACGGGCGGAGTGGCTTCCAGGGCGCGGTGTGCGGGAGGGATCGGCGGAGGCATCCATGCGATGTGGACGGGCGGGCGCGGTCGTGGGGTGGCCGGTGGGCGCGGGACAGCCCGACGAGCACGCCCCGAGCGGACGTGCGAGCACGTGCGGGAGGCAGGTTCACGACTTCCGCCAGGGACGGACGGGCACGCAAGCGCGGCTAACCGTCACGTCCCGTGGGGGTGTGCCGGGTCGTCCAGCCACAGGCTCTGCCCGTCTGGTGTCACCGTGATTCCGAACCGCTCCCGCTCGGGCCGTCCCCACGCGCCCCACCGCCGGTGGGCGCCCGCGATCTCGTCCCACGGGCGCCGGGGCCCGTGCTGGCGCACCTGGTGGACGTTTCCGGGACCGGTACGGCACAGCGCCCAGGACGTGGCGGCGGTGTCGCCCCGGCCGCAACTCGAACACCGAGCCGTCGTGGCGAGGCGCCCCATGACGTCGGGCAGGAGCCCGGCGACCGCGATATCGGCGCCCGGGCCGTCATCCACCAAGCGGCGGGGCACCAGCCGTGTGCCGGACTGCGTCGCCGCCGCGACGGCGGAGTGGTCGGGACGGGAAAGACGCCGCGCCGGCCGCGCAGCATCATGAAGTTCGCGGTTCCGGCGAACCGTCCGACGGCGCGGCCGTCGCCGGTGACGGTCAGGACGGCCTTGTGCCCGTCGCCATACTCGGGCATCCACAGCAGGGACGATCCGGCCGCCGACCCGGGTCTACCGCACCCACGCGCGGGGGACGGTGGCGACGCCGCACGTAACGTGGACGGCGTCCCATACGGTGCCGGGCACGCCCTCGGCGCCGATCGACCTCGATGGTGGTCACCTCGGCGCCGAGCGCGCGCAGCAGCGCCGCCGTCCACCCGGACCCCCGTGCCGATCTCCAGCGCACGCTCTCCCGGCTGCACGTCCAGCAGCCGCAGGAACGCCGCGACCGCGCCCGGCGAGGACAGCGAGGACGTCGCCTCTGCGGTGCCCTCCACCGGGGCCGCCGCAGGCGTCGATGGGGTGTCGTCGGCCCGACCCGTCCGGCGCGTACCAGCCAACGGCGGGCACGAACAGGTGGAAACTGCCCCTTGGAGGGAGAAGGACAGGACGAGGCTGGGGCCGTATCTGCGGTACGGCCCCAGCACAGGCGATCGTCACAGGGTCAGGCACCCCACCAGAGGCACCTCTGGGGGAACCACCACTGCCCCGACGGGGTCGGCTGCGCTGCCTGTCATGCAGTTGGTCATGAGGACGGGGTCGACTCTGCTGATGCTCTCGATGGCTTGTAGATCGACGGGGTTGATGACGGCGTTGGCGGTGGATGCGGTGGCAGTGACGGCGGTACTGGTGATGGCGCAGACGGCCAGAAGTTGGGCACAGCGGCGACGTACGGCTGTTGATGCCATGGATCTCAAGTCCTTCGCGTAGGTGATGACGACGTGGGTGCACGGAGAAGCCCACTGCCCGGACCCCTCCATCGCTCACTGTAGTTTAAACTCAACAGAAAGTAGTGGACCGACCGCGTTTCAGGGACGTCTTCGTCGGCGATCCATGGACGGGCCCACCCCGGGATAAACCCCTGGCCCACCTACTTGCAATAAGTTTGCGATTGATTACTCGCCTTTTAGAGTCGTTCAGTGTGCGATCTCTTGTCCACCCCCAAGATCAGTGGGGTTACCGGACACGATCAGGAAGAGACCAATCGCGATGAATCACACCCTGTCCCGTACCGCTGCACGCGCCATGCTGATCGGCGCCGTCACCCTGGGGCTGGGGCTCGGCGCCGGCGCAGCTTCGGCCGACGAGGTCAATTCCGACCCCCAAACCAAAATCGAGTGCGGCAATCCGATCGTCTTGCTGTCCCCGGGCGCGCACATCGACGGCCCCCGCTGCCACGCGGTCACCGTGGTCGACCAAGAGTCGACCAAGAACAACAGCGACAACGTCCCAGTGCTGTCCACCGTGTTCGGGACCCAGAAGGACTGACCAGCCGGGCAAAACCGCCCACCAGGCGCCAAGCCGGCCGGGACGCCGCCCGGGCCTGCGCCCGCGCCGGCGTCCCGGCCGATTTCGATCGGCCCCCGACAACCCCAGCTCCAACAGGCAACCGGCCGAGGCGTTTAGTTCGTCGGTAATTCTCGGAAATACTGCCCGGGGCCACGCCTCGCTCCGAGAGAAGATCGACGAGAACGAGGCTCCCTTCCCGACCGGGAAGACGGACCTCACCGGGCCCCGAGCCCACGCTACGACGGCCCGTCGAACGGGCCCCCACCCGCCGGACGGACCCGCGCGCCCGTCTGGGGAGCAAGCCAGTTACACGGGCCCGCACGGGTGGATGGGCGGGGCCGAGGGTCGGGACACCGGGCACTACCTGACGGGACGCGCCTTCAACTCAGCCACCAGCGCCCCGAGCTCGAACCGACTCAGCCGGACGACCCCGCCCGACGCCTCGTCCGAAGGCCCGTCCGAGGCCCCCTTCGAATCCCGAACCCCGACGGTGAAGCCGCCCTCCAGCCGTCCCACCTCAACGCACTGCTCGTCGTTCGCCGCGCCGCTGTAGGAACTCTTGCGCCACTGGGCGGCCACGCCTACTCCTTCGGGAGCCGCTTGATCTCGTCGACCAGGCCCGCGAACTCGGACGTGGTCAAGCTGAGGTGCCCGGCGGACGGGTCCTTGGAGTCCCGAACGCCGACACCTTCAACGAGTCGTCCCAGCTCAACGCAGTGCTCATCGCTAACGCCGCTGCTGTGGTTGCTCTTCCGCCACTGCACGTTCATGTGAACTGCTCCAAGTACCGCTCAACAAGGACGAGCGAGGCGTCTTGGGGTAGCGCCTTCGCTCCGATGTACTCAAACTTAGTCCAGAATTCCCTAACTTCGATGGGGACTTCGATCAGTCGTCCTCCGTTCTGCGCCCCCGCGTACGCCACGTCGCGTCCGGCCAAGCTGAGGACCTGAAACGGACCGTCGAAGCCACGATGCGCTCCTGCGGACGGCTGCACGAACCGAAAGATGACGTTCGGGAGGTCCATCATCTGCCGCAGATGCACAAGCTGCTCCTGCATCACCTTCCGGCCACCGACCTCGCATTCGAGCGCACTCTCTTTGAGGATGACCCAGAACGATGCGGGCTTGTCACGCTCCAGGAGGGCCTGCTGACGAGCCATGCGTCGAGCGATCCTCGCCTCAACGTCCTCGACCGTCCCCTCCTCGACGACAGCACGCATGTACGCCTCAGTCTGGAAGGGGCGGGGGATGGAGTCGCCATGGAAGATCCTGATCGACGCCGCCTCTTCCTCGTACTTAACAAGTTGACGCCCCCAGTCGGGGTCGTGCGCCATTCGGGCATACCAGAGCATTGTTCGCAACAGCACTCCAGTGCCGTACAACTCATCAAGTTTCGCCAAGTGCTCTTCGTGTGGCCGAAACCTGCCAGCTTCAATGTTCGAAACACTCGACCTCGCAAGGTTAAGGATCTTGCCGACCTGCGTGAGGGACAAGCCCTGCTTCTCCCGAAGAAATCGCAGGTAGAAGGCCAGGAAGTGCCACTGGGAGATCTTGGGGTCGAGGGGCTCGCGAACGATCGGCATGACCACTCCTGTTTAGACTTGTTTAGGTGAACACACCAACCGTAAGTCAGTGGGGTGATCCTTGCCACAGAAATTTTGAAACCAAGGCAAGGACGGGACAATGACGATCAGCGCGACAGGCGACTTGATCATTCCCCTATTGGGGACGTCGACGGCCGTAGGGCTCGCGCGCACACTTGCGTGCGCTCGACTGCGCAAATGGGACTGTTCCCACATTCTGGACGATGCACTTCTTATCGTCTCGGAACTCGTCACCAACGCCGCCCGGCAGACGCCGCACAAGGAACTCCGCTTTCAGGTCAGCCGGGACGCCAACGGGATCATCATCGCGGTTTGGGACTCCAGCCCCGAGATCCCCAAGCCGAAGCCGCTCTTCGAGCTCACCCTCGACGGCCTCGACCTCTCCGAGGACGCGTTCGACAACAACGGCGGCCGGGGCCTGCCGATCATCCAGACACTCTCCACCACGTGCGGCGTCACGAAGGACCCCAACGGGGGCAAATGGGTATGGGCCCGACTCAGCCCCTAGCCGCCCGAATGTTGATCTGCGGCGTGTTGCCCTTATAGAGCCTCCAGTAAGGGCAACACGCCGCAGATCAACGAGAGCACGGACCCTGGCTCCTTCTGCAGGTCGCAAGCAGCACCATAGATTATTATTTCCGCGTGAGACCCCCCAAAAGTGTTCCCGAAACACTCAGAGATCGCCCGTTTCGTGCGGCACAGGCTTATCAGTTAGGTATCACCGCGAAGCATCTTCGCTCACACATATACCGACATGTCTTCCATGACGTCTACACTCCGGCGGATCTACCTGACTCGGTTTATACCCGCTGCGATGCCGCCGCCCTCATCCTCCCGGCAACCGCAGTGTTCTGCGATGTGACCGCAGCCCGCCTCTATCAAGTACCGGTGCCGGAGCGAGACGCGCGTGTACATGCGGCCGTACCGTCCGCATCCCCCACAGTGCCGCGCATCAAGCAGATGAAAGTCCACGGCTACACGATCGACCCGGGACACCTGCGCGTTTGGGACGGACGCCGCATCGTCAGCCCAGAACGACTATTCCTTGAGCTGGCAGCAGCCATCCCCCGCATCGACCTGATCATCTCCGGTGATCACATGCTGAAGCATCGGTTGACCACCCGAGAACGGCTCAACGGGTTCCTGGTGCACGCATACCGTCGCCGAGGAGTGCTCAAGGCCAGAGATGCGGTAATGCATCTAGACGAGAAGAGCGACTCGCCACCGGAGACACGGTTGCGGATACTGATCACCGATGCGGGCTTACCTCGCCCCATCGTCAACCAGGACGTCTTCGACAAACAGGGCGAATGGCTGGCTCGCCCTGACCTCTCATACCCCGCCCTCAAGATCGCCATCGAGTACGAGGGGGCTCACCACCAACAGGACTACGGGCAGTACAGCCGCGACATCGAGCGAGACGGCCGTCTGATCGACAACGGTTGGATCGTCATCCGCGTCAACAAGGAGGGACTCTTCCGCAACCCAGCAAGCATCGTGAACCGCGTCCGCAAGGCAATCGCGCATCGAACGCATCGTTGATCTGCGGCGTGTTGCCCTTACTCGGGGCCGTATAAGGGCAACACGCCGCAGATCAACAACTCACGGGCGCGTCGCGAAGGACCCCGACGGGGCAAATGGGTGTGGGCTCGGCTCGGGCCTTGGCCGGGCCAACCAGAAGATGGCTTGTGGCCTGCTCGAGGTGCTCGAGGTACGTGAGGTGCGCGCCGCGCGCCGCGGGCCGTCGGGCTCGACGAGGCGGCTTGCTCACCAGGCCGGTTGGCCTTCCCCTTCTTTGCTCTCTTCTCGTGCGAGCCGGCGGTCTCCTTGACCGCGTACCGCTCTTGGTTCGGCTCAAGCAGCCGATCCCCACCAACTCCCGCTGGACGGGTGGCCCCACGGTGTACCGCGTCTCGCGACCGACGCTGTAGTGGCCGTGGCCGTGGCCGAGTTGAGACATCAGGTCCTTCCACCCATACGCGCAGCAGACAGGCTCGTCGATCGTCTTATGGATCTCCCGAAGCTCCACGATGTCCTCGTCATCGCAGGATGGGTCATGCGCAAGGTTGTACGTCTGCGTGAGCCCGGCATCCCGCGCCGACATAAACGTCTTGCCGGAACACATCCAACCTCTCCGCCGACCCTCGCATCTCCCCGGTGAATTCCGGCAGCGGCAACGTCTCGAACACGTCCGATGGCGTGTACCGCACGTCCGTCTTCATCGATGAGGCCCGAGCGGCTCGTCGGCGACCAGGCCCGCCTCGATCGTCTCTTGCCGAGGCCGACGTCGTCGGCGAGCAGCAGGTTCACGCGGGGCGCGTCGGGGGCGCGGGCGACCGGTTCGAGCCGGTAGTCCTCGATGGCGACGCCGGACCGGAACGGCGCCTGCAGCCTGCGGACGTCCGCGGACGCGACGGCGCCCCAGCGGACGGCAGGGTGCGCGCGGTCGCCTCGATCTCCCTGATGCCCCGGAGGGTCTCGCCGTAGTGGCCGTCCTCGACGGACTGGCGATCGACGACCGTGTGCTCCCGGATCGTCTCCCCCACGGACCCGACCACCCAGCGTCGGCCGCACACCTGCACCAGGGCTCCGTCGACGGGACGTTCGGCGAACGCTCTCGCGGGCACGGCTCTCCTCACTCCCGTGGCTGTGGTCGATGCGGACTCCCTGCAGCGGCGGCTCGTCGCGGCGTGGCGGGTCAACACCGACGGGCCGGGCCCCAAGGAGGCGCTGCCGACGGCGGTGGAAGCGCTCACGGTGGACGCGAGAGCGCTCGGCGATCCGGGCATGCTGTTCAAGGTCCGGATCGGGTGCGCCTACGCCCTGCGCTTCGACGCCCTCGATCGCGGGTCCGCCCGGGCGCGGTCGGAGATGTTCGGTGCGCTGCGCGAATACGGCCGGGCGGCGTACGCCGAACCGGACGTCTGCGACTGGTCGCACGTCAAGGCGATGTGGGTGCAGCTCTTCATCATCCTCGACCGGATCATCGAGATCCGCCCCGAACCCGCCGACCCCGTCCGGCGGCTGATCGACGAACTGGAACGCCACGTCCAGGCCGGACGGCCGCGGTGGCACAGGGTCGGGTCGGCGTGGAGTGCCGCTGTGGGAACGTCGGGGAGGTCGAGCGGATCTGGCGCGGGCTGCGGGCCGGCCGGCCGCCGCGCGAGGTTCTGCGGCCCGACCGCGTCGCCGCGTCGGAGCGATCATGGCGACGCGGTAGGGCGGCACCGCGCCGCGATCGCGGCGCCCGCGACGAGAGCGTCGCGCACGAGGGTGCCCTGCTCATGCCGTACCTGCACGCCGGACGGCCGGACGAGGCGGTGGCGGCGTACCGGCGCACCGCCGCCGGTGCGAAGCACGGGATCACCGCCACGCGCCCAGAGTTCTGCGCCCTGACCGGCAAGGAGGAGCACGGGCCGTGGCTCCTGCACCGGCACACGACAGCATCGACGGCGAGTGCGGCTCGGTCGGCACGATGTGGACGGTCGCGGCCGCCGCCCTGCCGTGCCGCCGCATCGCCGAGCGAGGGCCGTTCCGGCCGCCCGATCACTGGAATACCCGGGGCAGGTTCGGCGGGCACCTGCACGCGCGGGCGGTCGTCGCCGCCGCGCGGCCGGACCGCCTGAACGGCACGTCCCACATCAGCGGCTCGATCCGCGCCGACCCCCTGCACGACCGCCTCTCCCTCGTCGGCTGATCGGGCGGTCCGGGGGTAGGGGCCCGGTGTGACGCGATCGGGCGCGGTGACCTTCGATGTCGTGATCGTGGGCGGCGGGCCGGTCGGGCTGGTCACCGCGCTGCTGCTGGCGCGGTTCGGGGTGTCGAGCGCGGTGCTGGAGGCGGCGGACGGGCGTGCGGCGGCCGGGTCGCGGGCGATCTGCTTCCAGCGGGACGTCCTGGACGTGTTCGGCCGCGTGGGCTGCGGGGACGCGCTCGTCGCGCGCGGCGTGACGTGGACGACCGGGCGCACGTACTACCGGGGCACCGAGCTGTTCTCGGTGTCGTTCCCCGAGCCGGACGAGGGCGCGACACCGCCGTGGATCAACATCTCGCAGGCCGAGGTCGAGCGGCGCCTGTGCGGGCTGGTCGCGGCGGAGCCGCTGATCGACCTGCGGTACGGGCATCGGGTCGTCGGGCTCGAACAGGACGGCGGCGGCGTCGAGGCGATCGTGGACGGGCGCGGGCGCGTGCGCGCCGCGTACGCGGTCGGTGCGGACGGCGCGCACAGCGACGTCCGGCGGCTGCTGGGCATCGGGTTCCCCGGGCGGTCGTTCGCCGACCGGTTCCTGATCTGCGACGTCCGCGCCGAGCTGCCGTTCCCCCGCGAGCGCCGGTTCCACTTCGACCCGGTGTGGA
Organism: Actinomadura sp. CNU-125; assembly: GCF_001942465.1. Classification (GTDB taxonomy): domain Bacteria; phylum Actinomycetota; class Actinomycetes; order Streptosporangiales; family Streptosporangiaceae; genus Spirillospora. The sequence goes on along the minus strand of NZ_MKJY01000488.1, from coordinate 11,035 downwards.
ATCCGGGACGGCAGGTGCTGGTCCACCCGTGCCCCGACTCGGTGTGGCGGATCGACCAGCAGGTTCCGGACGGCTTCGACCTGGACGCCGAACGGGCGTCGGGCGCGCTGGACGCGCGGATCCGCCGGATCGTCGGGGACGTCCCGTACGAGATCGTGTGGACGACCGCGTACCGGTTCCACCAGCGGTGCGCGGAGACGTTCCGGGCGGGGCGCGCGTTCCTGGCGGGGGACGCTGCGCACGTGTTCGCGCCGTTCGGCGCGCGGGGCCTCAACTCGGGCGTCCAGGACGCGGAGAACCTCGCGTGGAAGCTGGCGTTCGTGCTCCGGCACGGCGCGCCCGGCCGCCTGCTCGGCAGCTACGACGCCGAGCGGCGGGCGGCGGCGCTGGAGAACCTGCGGGTGACGGGCCGCACCATGGAGTTCCTGGTGCCGCGGACGCCGGAGCAGCGGGCGCGGCGGGTCGCGGCGCTGGAGCGGGCGCTGCACGACCCGGACGCCCGCGCGGAGATCGACTCCGGCCGGCTCGCCGAGCCCTACCGGTACGCCGACTCGCCGCTGACCACACCGTCCGGGCCGTCCGGGCCGTTCCTGCCGGGGGCGCTCTGCCCGGACGTTCGTGCTCCGTGGGCGGCGAACCGGTGCGGCTGCGGCGGCTGTTCGGCGCGGGCATGGTGCTGCTGACGGACGCGCGCCGGGTGCCGGACGGGGTCGCGGCTGGCGTCCCGTGCAGGGTGCTGGCGCCGGACGAGCCGGGCGTGGAGGGCGCGGTCGTCGTGCGTCCGGACGGGCACGTCGCCGCCGCGCTGCCGTCGTCCGACCCGGCCGCGGTACGGGACGCGCTGCGGCGCGCGTGCGGGTATTGAGCGTCAACCGGCCGTGGCGTGCGGGAACCGGTCCCCCAGGAGGTTCCAGCCGTGTTCTTCGAGGGCGGCGAAGGTGCGCGGGGCGGTGCGGGCGGCGGCGAGGAGGCCCTCGATGCCGCGGGCCGGTGCACGAAGCCGGGGCGTCCGGGCACGCTGAGGGCGTAGTGGCGGCGGGCCGGGACGGACGCGGCGATTTTCGTGCGCCGCCGCGAACGGGCGTCCGTCGCGGTGCTCGACGGCGCCGGTGCGCAGCACGGCGAAGGACGCGTGCCCGGCCCACCGGACGATGTCTCCGGCGGCTTCGCCGTCCTCGGCGCCGGGCAGCAGTGCGCGCGCGGCGCGCACTGCTGCGCCGGGCTCGTGCCGCACGGTCGCGGGGTCGATGCCGAAGCGGCGCAGCGGTTCGTGGTCGACGCGGCGCAGGCGCTCGACCGTCCGGGCGAGCGCCGCGCCGTCCGGGCCCGGAGAGGTACTCGCGGACGGCGCCGAGGTCGGTCGGCGCGCGATCTCGCGCATGAGGATGTGCGACGGGTGGTTCAGCGGGTGCCCGGTGCGGAGCCGTCCGGGGTGCGCGGCGGCGAGGACGCGCAGGTGGTCGGCGCGTCCGGGCAGCCGGAGCAGGCGGTCGGTCACAGCGCGACGGGGCCGACGGCGGCGGCGGTGCGGGCCAGGGCGCGGATCGTGGGGTCGTCGGCGGCGGTGCGCCAGGTCAGGGCCCAGCGGAGGGCGGGGGCGTCGGGCATGGGCACGAAGACGATGCCGGGCGGCTTGTTGTAGCGGGCGGCGATCTCGCCGAGCGGGTGGACGCACTGCCCGGTGGAGACGAGGGAGAGGATCTCGTGGAAGGTCCGCGCGATGGGGCCGCGCGGGACGCGGCGTCCGGACGGGGTGCGGACGGGCACCATGGACGCGACCCAGTACTCGGGGGCGTCCGGGCCGAGGTCGACGACGTGCTCGCCCGCGAGGTCCTCCAGGGACGCGGTGCCGCGTGCGGCCAGCGGGTGGTCCGCCGACACGGCGAGGACGCGGCCGCCGGTGAGCACGGTGGGGCCGACGGTGAGGTCCGGTTCGGCGACGGGCAGCCACAGCACGTTCACGTCGTTGCGGCCGGAGCGGAGGGTGGTGAACGCGTCGCCGCCGTTGATCTCGTTGAGCTGTACGCCGCTGCCGGGGTGGCGGGCGCGGAACGCGTCGGTGAGGGGGCGCAGCACGTGCCCGGCGTGCCCGAAGACGCCCAGGCGCAGCGTCCGGTCCGCGCCCGGCCCGGCGGCTTCGGCGCGGGCGAGCCCCTCGTTGAGCAGGTCCACGGCCTGCCGGAGGTCCTCGCGGAGGCGGCGGCCGACCGGGGTGAGGGTCACCCGCCGGCTGGTGCGGTCGAACAGGGTCACGCCGAGGCGCCGCTCCTGCTTGCCGATCGCCTGGCTGACCCGGGCCTGGGAGACGTGGAGCCGCTCGGCGGTGCGGCCGAAGTGCAGTTCGTCGGCGAGCGTCAGGAAGATCTCGATGTCGCGTAGCTCCATGAATAACCCCTGTGTTATGGATCGCCGCACGAAGCCTACATTGTTCCGCCGCTGACCTGCCTCGATGCTGGACGTGCCGCCGCCCGGGCGGCCGGGCAGACGGTCGTCCGGGCGGGACACCGATAAGGCGGGGGGGAATCCATGAGCGACTTTCAGGCGATCGCCGACCGCTTCGAGATCGAGGCGCTGCGCGGAGAGGTCACCGACGCGGTGATGACGCGCGACTTCGACCGGGTCGCGGCGCTGTTCACGCCCGACGGCGCGATGCGGTGGCCGCACATCGGCAGGGAGTTCGTCGGACGGGACGAGATCCGCGCGGGGATCGAATGGGGGCAGGGCCTCTGGGAGTTCTTCGTGCAGACCGTCCACCCGGGCGTGGTCCGGGTCGACGGCGACACCGCGACCGGCCGCGCCTACATCCACGAGTTCGGGCGGATGCGCGACGGCGGCTCGCACTCCAACCACGCCCTGTACCACGACCGGTACCGGCGCACTCCGGACGGCTGGAAGTTCAGCGAGCGCGTCTACGAGGTCAGGTACGTCGACTCCGCTCCACTGCCGGGCTCGCCGCCGACCGCGGTGCCCGAGTCCTGACAACCGAACCGTACTAGAGGAAAAGTCCATGGACATCGCGTTGTGGATCGCCGCCGGGCTGCTGGCCGTGGTCGCGCTGATCGGCGGCTCCACCAAGACGTTCGTCCCCAAGGAGAAGCTGGCCGCGCAGGGCGGCGGCGAGTGGACGGAGGGGTTCGGCGCGGGAGCCGTCAGGGGGCTGGGGATCCTCGAACTGCTCGCCGCGGCGGGCCTGATCCTGCCCGCCGCGCTCGACATCGCGCCGGTCATGGTGCCGGTGACGGCCGTGTGCTGGATCCTGCTGATGATCGGCGCGATGGTCGTCCACGGCCGCCTGGGGCAGTACAAGCTCGCGGCCGTGAACGTGGTCTACCTCGCCGTCGCGGCGTTCGTCGCGGGCGGGCGCTTCCTGGGCTGAGCCCGCGGGCCGCGATTCCACGGAGCCCGCCGTCACCCCGGAAATTCCGATCGCGGGAAAGGAACGCTCCAAAACAGGCACCCTCAACAAAGACTTGACAGGTTTATCGACAACACAGATACTGTGTTTTTGTTTTTCCTTGTCCAGAGTCTTGTCAACGTTGATCGGGTGCGCACCGATGGCAGATCCGAAAGACAGCATCGACTCACTTCTGAACAGCAGCGTGCCGCACCGGCCCGCGAATGCCGACGAAGCACGGGAGCGCTTGTCGTTACTGAGCGAGAGGGCTCCGCAAGCGGCTCCCGAAGAGCAGGACGAGAGTGGCGTGGTCACCGCCGCCGACGAATTCATGAAGGCGCGGACGGCGGCGGCGGGCGAGAAGACCGGGGGGCGGAAGTCGCGCGAGCGCCCGATGGCGGCCGCCCACCGGCAGGCGGATCCACTCGCCGGTGTTTCCATGGCAGGTCTGGAGGCATGGCGGGACACGGCCCTGCAGAGCATGGACCGCGTCGGTTCCGTCAGGACGCACGATCCGTCCGCCTCGGTCACCGTCGTATTGGACGGCAGCGGAGAACTGCACAGCGTAGAGATCGTTCCCGAATGGCGCAGGCGGCTGAGCCCCGAAGGGCTCGAACCGGCACTCGCACAGGCGATTTCGGCGGCATACCGCCAATACTCGGAAACATGGCTCGGCATCCTGGCGGACGACATGGCCGGTTCGCCGCCGCACACCGGCCGACCGGAACCCCACCGGGACGCGGGCTCTTTCCGACGCGCACGGACCGTCGACGAATTCGACGCCGGCGACCGGCACCTCGTGGACATGCTGCACGAACTCGACAGGCATACCGAGAGGCTGGAGGCCGCCGCCGCGGCCGACCGGAACCGGGAAGTCGATGGAGGCCGGGCCGTCCCGGTCGTCTCCGGAGGGCGGATCACCGGAATCCGGCTGGACCCGAACTGGATCCACAGGGCCCCGAGTTCACAGATCGCGGACGAGATCAACCGGGCGATCTCGACCGCGAAGCAAACAGGAGACGATCAGAAGATCGCGGAGATACGGTCCAGGATCGAAGAGATCACCCGGTCGATGCGCTCGATGTAGCGGAGGGGACGGTTCCATGGGGCACGACTCCGAGCTCGCTTTCCGGCTGACGGCGCTGAAGGCCGACGCCGACGCGTGGAAGAAGACGTCCGAGGTGATCCTCACGGGGCGGAACAAGGTCGCCGAAGCGCGGCGGCTGGCGGAGGGGGTGGTCCCGCTCCACCTTCACGGTGAGGAAGTCTCCGACCAGTACGTGAAACTCTGCGAGACACTCTGGCACCTGGCGGACCAAGGGGCGTACATCCACGATTACTTCTCGCGCGCCCTGACGGCCGCCATCAAGGCTTACCGCGACGCCGAGGAGATGAACACCCGCGAGGCGCAGGCGATCAGAAGAGGGTGGAAACCGTGACCGCGACGGGCGTCGCCATCGCCAAGATCAACAGCGACATGGCCAAGATGGACGCCGCGATCGGCAAAGCGATGCGGCTGGTCGAGCAGGGCATAAAGGAGATGGAGGACAAGCCTCTCGCGGCGGTCACCGTACGCGCGGTGAGACAGGCCAGAAGGACGTGAACGAACGCTGGGAGCGGATCAAGGACGCGCACCACACGTGGACCTTTGGCGTTTTCGACGACGGCCCGGACAAACTGAAGAAAGCCGCCGCGATCTTCTCGGACGAAGTACAGGCGAAGGTCAGCGCGCAGGCCCCCAGGTTCGCCGCGCAAGGCCAGGGCGGTACCGCATACCTGCGCGCGGACGACGGACACTGGAAGGGCCCCGCGGCGATGGCCTACCGGAGGAACATCGACCCGCAGAACAAGGCGATCAAGGATTTCGCCGCCACGGCGGACGAGACCAGCAAGATCCTGGTCGAGACGGCCAGCACGATCAGAAGTTACTACGCCAATATCGCGGCGGCCACCGGTGAAGCCCTGGCGGCCATCGTGGTGTCCGCGGCGGGCGGCCCGATCGGAATTCTCGTCGGCCTCATCGCCGCCCTGGTCATCCTCGTCGCGCATTACACCTACACCACCGTCACCGCCATGGACTCCTTGAAGGAGATCGAGTCGAAGTTCAGGTCGCAAGCCAATAACAACGGCGGTTTCCACGAGGGGGGCTGGCCTTCGCCGGGGCAGAGCATAACCACAGGAGCCTACTGGTGACGGAGACATGGCACCCCGACGCGGCATGCGACCCAAGAATCTCGCCCTCCGGGTGACGGTGATCCTCGCCGGGGTCGCTTTCATCTCGGCCAGCGTCTACTACTCGGTCTTTCGCGTGGGGGGAGACGACGGGGACGGCCGTCCCGCCAAGGCGTCACTGGGCGAACCGAGAAGCGACGGCCGCCCCATAACGTTCCCCGGCGGGGCCCTGGCCCGCGAGGTCGCCCCGCTCGGGGCGTGGCCCGCCGCCTGCGCGCTCCTCACCGAACCGGAGATCGAATCGGTGCTCCCCCACGTCGACGAACTGAAAGTGGACGAGGTCACAACGTGGCCCCCGGGTACCTCGGCGACCGCGCTGGAAGGGGAGGACACGGCGAACACCCGCTGCGGGTACTCCATGCGCCTCCCCAGCGAGACGAGCGCGACGACGGCGCTCCGGGTGGACATCAAGAGAGTCGGCGCCCCCGCATCGAACCTCGACTACTTCCGGACGGACGTCCACGCGATCCCCTATCCGGCGAAGGAGATCGCGGGAGCCCGGTGCGGTCCCACCTCGCTCCTGTTTCCCGAGGTCGCCTGCGTCAAAGGCGGAATCGTGTTCAGTGTCCTGGCCTACAGCGGCGCGGTCTTCGAGGGGCACGACGAGCCCGGTCCCGTGATGTGGCGGGACGAGGTGCTCCCCCGCCTCGCCGAAGTCATCGCCGCCGACGTCAGGACGTGAAACCGCAGGACGTGAACCGCAGGACGTGAAACCGCCCGGCGCCGTCAGTTGACCTTGCGGTCGCTGCCGCTCCAGTAGGGGGCCCGCAGCTTGAACTTCTGCAGTTTGCCGGTCGCGGTGCGCGCCAGCTCGTCGCGGAACTCCACCGACGTGGGCGCCTTGTAGCCGGCCGCGCGGTCCTTGCACCAGCGGATCAGCTCGGCCTCGGTGGCGTCCGCGCCGGGCGCGAGGACGACGAGCGCCTTGACGGTCTCGCCCCACTTGTCGTCGGGGACGCCGATGACGGCGACCTCCGCGACGGCGGGATGGGAGAACAGGACGTCTTCGACCTCGATGGACGAGACGTTCTCGCCGCCGGTGATGATGACGTCCTTCTTGCGGTCGCTGATGGACAGGTACCCGTCGGCGTCGATGTCGCCGCCGTCGCCGGTGCGGAACCAGCCGTCGCCGAGGGCGGCGGCGGTCTCGGCGGGCTGCTCCCAGTAGCCGTCCATGACGACGTTCGAGCGGGCCAGCACCTCCCCGGTGCCGTGCTCGTCGCCTTCGGGGACCTCGACCCTCAGCCGGGTGCCGAGCGCGGGCGCGCCCGCGCGCACGAGCTTCGCGGCGCGGTCGGCGGGGTCGAGGCCGTCCCACTCGGCGCGGGTCCGGTTGACCGTCAGCAGCGGCGAGGTCTCGGTGAGGCCGTAGATCTGGATGAACTCCCAGCCGAGTTCCTCCTGCACCCGCTGGACGGTCCGGGTCGGCGGCGGCGCGCCCGCCACGATGATCCGCACCCGGTCGCGGCCGGGGATCTCGCCGTCCCAGTCCCCGGCGGCGTCCAGGACGGCCGCGACCACGGCGGGCGCGGCGCACATCACCGTGACGCCGTGCCGCTCGACGCGGCGCAGGATCTCCGCGCCGTCGACCTTGCGCAGGATCACGTGCGGGACGCCGAGGCCCGTCATCGCGAACGGCATCCCCCAGCCGTTGGCGTGGAACTGCGGGAGCGTGTGCAGGTAGACGTCGCGGTCGGTCACGCCCGCGTGCAGGGCGAACGTGACGGCGTTCGTCCACAGGTTGCGGTGGGTGAGCCGGACGCCCTTGGGACGCGCGGTGGTGCCCGACGTGTAGTTGATCGTCGCGGTGGCGTTCTCGTCGGGCTCCCACGGCTCCGGCTCGGCGCCCTCGGGGGCGAACATGCCGGTGTCGTCGCCGAGGACGAACCGGTGCTCGGCCGTCACGTCGCGGAGCGGCCCGTCCAGTTCGGGGTCGACGTAGAGGACGCGGGCGCGGAATGCTCGACGATGTAGCGGACCTCGTCGGGGCGGAGCCGGAAGTTGACCGGGACCAGCACGCGCCCGAAGCCGGACACGCCGAAGAACGACGTCAGCAGCCGCGCGCTGTTCTGGCTGACGACCGCTACACGGTCGCCGAACCCGACGCCCAGGCCGTCCAGGAACGCCGCCTGCCTGCGGGCGAGCGCGCCGAACCCGGCGTAGGTCGGCGTGCCGAGCGGGGGCGCCGGCTGGTCCGGTTCGTCGATGACGGCGGTGCGGTCGCCGTACACCTGCACGGCCCGGTCGATGAAGTCGGAAACGCTGAACGGGACGATCACCGATCCTCCTGGAGGAGACGCCTGGTCTGCGGTCTGCGATCAGACTCGCAGCACCGGCCGCCGCCCCAGAAGCCGTATCGCGGAAGAATTCGCGTCTTCCGCCGCTCTCCGCCCGGAACCGGCGGCGGGCAAGGATCATCTCAGTTCGGTGATGACGAGTCAGGAACCCACGGGGGCGCGAAATTTCAACGTCGATCTGCGCGGGATCGTCGATCTGCTGAGCCGGCACCTCTACAGCAGCCCGCGCGTGTACGTGCGGGAGCTGCTGCAGAACGCGGTGGACGCGATGACGGCGCGCGGCGACACGGTGGAGGGGACGGGCGGGGCGGGCGCACCGATCCGGTTCGAGACCGGGGGCGGGGAGCTGCGGGTCCTCGACTCGGGGATCGGGCTGACCGAGCCGCAGGTGCACGAGCTGCTCGCGACGATCGGGAACTCGTCCAAGCGGGACGAGCTGGGGCTGGCGCGGCACGACTTCCTCGGGCAGTTCGGGATCGGGCTGCTGTCGTGCTTCCTCGTCGCCGACGAGATCGAGGTCGTGACGCGCAGCGCCCTCACGGACGCCGGTGCCGACGAAGGCGCCGATGACGCCCGGGCCGTCGTGTGGCGGGGGCACGCCGACGGGCACTACACCGTCGAGCCGGGCGAGCGGGACGAGCCCGGGACGACCGTCGTGCTGCGGGCCCGCCGGGACTTCGAGCACTGGCTGGAGGCGTCCACGGTGCGGGAGCTGGTGCGGCACTACGGGGCGATGCTGCCCTACGACGTCCGGGTGGACGGGGACCGGGTCACCGAGGCGACGCCGCCGTGGGAGCGGGACCGCGAGGAACTCCTCGGGTACGGGACGCGGCTGCTGGGCGCGACGCCGTTCGACGCGATCGAGCTGTCGGTGCCGGAGGCGGGGCTGCGCGGCGCGGCGTTCGTCCTGCCGTTCGAGAGCAACCCGAGCCAGCGGGCCGCGCACCGGGTGTACCTGAAGCGGATGCTGCTGGGCGACCGGGTGGAGAGCGTCCTGCCGGAGTGGGCGTTCTTCGTGCGGTGCGTGCTGGACGCCGGGGAGCTGCGGCCGACGGCGAGCCGCGAGCAGCTCTACGACGACGAGCTGCTCGCGGTGACGCGGGAACGGCTCGGCGACGCGCTGCGCACCTGGCTGGTGGGGCTCGCGGCGACCGACCCGGCGCGGATGCGGGCGTTCCTGGCGGTGCACTACCGCGGGGTGATGGCGCTGGCGGTGCACGACGTCGAGATGCTGCGGATCGTCGACGACCAGATCCCGTTCGAGACGAGCGAGGGGCGGCTCACGCTCGGCGAGCTGCGGGCGCGGCACCGCGCGATCCGGTACACGTCCCGGGACGAGGAGTTCCGGCAGCTGTCGGCGATCGCCGCCGCGCAGGGCATCGCGCTCGTCAACGGCGGCTACACCTACCACATCGAGATCCTGAACCGGCTGCGGCGGCTCGACCCGGGACTGGACGTCCGGAAGCTGGACGCGTCGGAACTGGCGACGCGGCTCGACCCGGTCGGCCCCGGCGTCGAGTTCGCCGCCCGCGACTTCCTCGAAACCGCGAAGCGGACACTGGCCGGGCACGGCTGCGAGCCGCTGCTGCGGTCGTTCTCCCCCGCCGGGCTGCCCGTCCTGTACCTGGAGGGCGCGCCCGGCGGGCACGGCGCCGACGCGGACGTGGACGGCGTCTGGGCGGAGTTCATCGGCACCGAGGAGAAGGCGGAGCGGGACGGGCCGCGGCTGGTGTTCAACCACCGCAACCCGATCGTCGCGCGGCTGACCAGCACCGCGAACGTCCGGGTCGTGGAGCTGTCGGTCGAGGCGATGTACGGGTACGCGATGCTGACCGGGAACCGCCCGCTGCGGCCGGACGACGTCGCCGGGGTGAACCGCGCGTTCCTCGGGCTGGTCGAGCACGCCGTCCGGGAGGGCTGATGGCCCCGGCGGGACGGGAGGAGCTGCGGGACCGGCTGAACGCGGCGCTGGACCTCGCCGGGGGCGGCGAGGACGACGACGTCGCCGGGCAGTCGTACCTCGCCGTGATGGAGGGGCTGCTCGCCGACGCGGAGGCGTTCGGCGATCCGGAGACGCTGTTCGGGGTCAAGGTCATCTACGCGAACGCGCTGCGGTTCAAGGAGTGGGAGAAGGAGCCGCGGGAGGTCGACGCGGAGGCGCTCGCCGTCCTGCGGTCGTGCCTGCTGACGTGGAACGCCGAGCCGTACCGCTTCGACGCGACCGACGTCGACAACATGTGGACCGAACTCCACCGCGTCGTCGACCGGTACGTCCGGCACGCGCCCGAACCCGCCGAGCAGGTGCTCCGGCTGCTCGACGAGCTGGAGCGGCGCTGCCCGCCGGACCGGCCGCACGCCCGGTACGCGCTCGGCGAGCTGCGGGTGCGGCTGGAGGCGCGGCGCGGGAACGCCGCCGAGGCCGAACGGCTGTGGCGGCTGCAGCTCGCGCGGGGGCCGGCGCGCGAGCATCTGCGGCCCGACATGGTGGCGGCGCTGGACGCGTCCATGTGGGCGCGGCTCGGCCGCCACGACCTCGCGGTCGCGGCGCTCGCGCCCGTCCTGGCCGGGCGGCTTCCGGTCACCAGCGGCGACCCGCACGAAGTCCGGCTGCTCATGCCGTACCTGCACACCGGACGGGCGGCGGAGGCGGCCGTCGCGCACCGGCGCACCTGGCGCGGACCGGGATGATGTACGACGAGCTGGGCGCGCACATGGAGTTCTGCGCCCGCACCGGCAACGAGGAGCGGGGACTGGACGTCCTGCACCGCAACTTCGACTGCGTCTCGTTCTCCTTCCGCGCCGTGGAGGGGATGTGGGCGATGGCGGCGGTGGCGCTGCTGTGCCTGCGGGCGGCCGCGAAGGGCCTCGACCGGGACGTGTGCGTCCCGTGCCACTGCGGCGGCGTCGACGAGGACTGCGACTGGCTGCCGCTCGTCACCTACGCCAAGCTGGCCAAGCAACTGCGGTGGGCCGCGCTCGACCACGCCGAGCACTTGCGGGAGCTGGACGGGACGCCGCACCTGTTCGAGGCCGTGGACGCGCTGCTGTTCGCGGAGCCGGTGGTGGAGCGGCTGGAGCTTGGGTCGGGTCCGGGGGCGGGTCCGGGGGCGGG
>NZ_MKJY01000487.1 GCF_001942465.1 Actinomadura sp. CNU-125 | reverse complement strand
AGCGGGAGAGCGTCGAGCTCGACGATGACGGCGGGGACCATGTAGTCGGGCAGATCACGGCCGACGAACCGGCGCAGGTCCGACGTCTCGACGCCGGAGGCGACGACGTAGGCGACCAGACGATCGTCACGGACGACCACCGCCGCGTCCCGGATGTCCTCGTGACGGGTGAGGGCGGCCTCGACCTCGCCGAGTTCGATCCGGAACCCGCGTAGCTGCACTTGCTGGTCGGCGCGGCCGAGGTATTCGAGTGAGCCGTCGCGGCGCCATCGGCCCAGGTCGCCCGTCCGGTACATGCGGGTGCCGGGCTTGCCATGGGGATCGGCGACGAACCGTTCCGCCGAAAGGGCCGGGCGGTTCAAGTAGCCGCGCGCCAGGCCCGGACCGGCGACGTACAGCTCGCCGACGACACCCGGCGGAACCGGCTGGAGGTAGCCGTCCAGGACGTAGACGCGCAGGTCGGGGATGCCCGTGCCGATCACGCTGCCCGGTGCCGTCGCCGCGTACGCCCGATCGAGCGCCACATACGACACATGCACCGTCGTCTCGGTGATCCCGTACATGTTCACCAGCGTCGGAGCATCCTCACGATGCCGCGAATACCAGTCGTCCAGCCGCCCCAACTCCAGGGCCTCGCCGCCGAACACCACGTAGCGCAGCGCGAGATCCCGGCCCGGGGTCTCCTTGTCTGCGGCCATGAGCTGGTAGAACGCCGACGGCGTCTGGTTCAGGACGGTCACACGCTCGGCTTCGAGCAATTGCAGGAAGTCCTGCGGGGATCGGGAGGTCATGTACGGGACGACCACAAGCCGTCCGCCGTACAGGAGCGAGCCCCACAGTTCCCACACCGAGAAGTCGAAGGCGTACGAGTGGAACAACGTCCACACGTCGTCCGGCCCGAAATCGAACCAGCCCTCGGTGGAGCGCAGCAGACGCACCACGTTCTGATGCGGAACCACGACGCCCTTCGGGCGCCCCGTCGAACCAGACGTATAAATCACATACGCCGGATTGTCCGGAGACACCTCGACATCGAGGTTCCCGTCGTCATAGCCGGGCGCGTCGATGTCCCCCGGCCGAACCGTCAGAACGGGACGAGCGTCCTCCAGCATGTACGCGATGCGATCCGCCGGATAATCCGGATCGATCGGGACATACGCCGCACCCGCCTTCAACACCGCGAGGATCGCCACCACCAGATCCGCGGACCTCGGCAACGCCAACGCCACGAACTGCTCGGGCCCCACACCACGATCCACCAAACGACGCGCCAAACGGTTCGCCCGCGCGTTCACCTCCCCGTACGTCCACGACACACCCTCGAACGTCACCGCCACCGCACCCGGACGCTCCGCCGCACACGCCTCGAACAACGCCGGAATCGTCGTACGGTCGTCGGCGGCGGCGACGGCCTCCGGGGTGCGGCCGCCCGCCCACTTGCGCAGGAGGGTGCGGCGTTCGGTGCGGTCGAGGATCTCGGCGGCGCCGATGGGGGCGTCCGGGTCGCGACGAGGGCGCGGACGAATCGTTCGAAGCGGTCGGCGATCGAGACGGCGGTGGCGGGGTCGAACAGGTCGAGGGCGTATTCGAGTCCGGCCTCGATGCCGCCGGGCGTGCCGTCGTCGCCGTGGCGTTCCTGGAGGTAGAGCGAGAGGTCGTATTTCGCGACGCCGGACGGGAGGGGTTCGGCGCCGCCGGTGAGGCCGTCGAGTTCGAGGCGGGCCTCGGGGTTGTTCTGGAACGACAGGAGACCTGGAACAGCGGGTGCCGCGCCATCGAGCGGGCCGGGTTGAGGACCTCGACGAGCCGCTCGAACGGGACGTCCTGGTGCGCGTACGCGGCGAGGTCGGTGTCCTTCACCCGGGCGATCAGGTCGTTGAAGGTCGGGTCGCCGGAGGTGTCGGTGCGCAGCACGAGCATGTTCACGAACATGCCGACGAGGTCGTCGAGGGCCTCGTCGGTGCGGCCCGCGATCGGGGAGCCGACGGGCACGTCCGTCCCGGCGCCGAGGCGGG
>NZ_MKJY01000486.1 GCF_001942465.1 Actinomadura sp. CNU-125 | reverse complement strand
GACGGGTCCTCGGCCAGCCGGCCGACGCGCGCCGCGTAGGCGGCGAACGCCGCGTCGACCTCGGCGGCGGGCAGCAGGTCGCGGACGGCGTCCCACTGCAGCAGCAGCTCGCCGCGCTGCACGAGGACCTGGTGGTCGAGCCACGTCTGCGGGGTGCGGCTGACGGCGTGGACCTGCTCGCCGACCCACTGCAGGTCCGGTTCGCCGCCGACGAGGTCCTCCAGCCCGAGGGCGCTCGTGAACACGACCGGCACCGCGCGCCCGCCCGTCTCGGCGAGCGTGTCGAGGACCGGGTGGGCGCGGTGGTCGAGGTCGGTGAACAGCCGCTCCCGGACGGTCCGCGCCCGTTCGGTGAACGTCGCGGCGCCGCGCCGGTCGATCTCGTGCAGGAGCAGCGACGTGAAGTCCCCGACGACCCGGTCGACGTCCGGGTGGATCGGCGGGCGGTCGAACAGGGTGAGCGTGAGCGCGAACCGGTCCGCGCCCGACCACCGCGCGAGCGTCTCGGCGTACGCGGTGAGCAGCACCGACGTCGGGGTCAGCCCGCGCCGCGCCGACTCGGCGCGCAGCGCCGCCCACGAGTCCGGGCCGAGGGCCGCCGTGCGGCGCTCGAACTCCGGCGGCCCGTCGATCTCGGCGACCGGCAGCGGCGGCGGCGCGGCGCAGCGCGGCGATCCGGTCCCGCCAGTAGGCGGCGGACGCGTCGCTCCGGGCGTCCCGCGCGGCCCGCACGCACGCCGCGAAGTCGATCCCCGGCTCCGGCAGGGGCGTGTCCGGGTGCTCGTAGAAGTGCCGCACCTCCCGGTCGACGATCCAGTAGCTGCCCGCGTCGCAGACCAGCACGTCCACGCCGATGAACAGGCGCGTCCGTCCGCCGGGCAGCCGCGCCGCCCGGAGCTGCACGAGCGGCCAGCGGTCCGGCGGGCCCGCGTCGCGCGACACCCGCTCGCGGAGCCGCGCGAGCCGCTTCGTGCGCGGCGCGTCCCGTCCGTCCCGGTCAGGTCGGTGACGCGGATCCGGTACGGCGGCACCTCGTCGAGGACCTTCAGCCGTCCCTGCGGGGTGACGATCGCGCGCAGCATCGGATGCCGCGCGATGACCCGCCGCCACGCGTCCTCGTACCGGGGCAGGTCGAGGTCCGGGCAGTCGTATTCGAGGTAGAAGTGGCAGGGGATGCGGCCGAGCGCGTAACCGCCGGTGCGCCCGACCCAGTACGCGTGCTGGACGCGCGTCATCGGGAACGTCCCGTCCGGCGCCCGTTCGGGGGCCGCTTCGGGTTGCGGGGGACGGGCCGGTCCGGGGGCGTCCGGGAGCAGCGCGGCGGCGTCCGGGAGCAGCGCGGCGAGGCCGCCCACCGTGGGACGGTCGAGGAGGTCGCGCAGCCGCGGCTCCGCGCCGGTCGCGTCGCGCAGCGCCCGCAGCATCCGGGTCGCGAGGAGCGAATGCCCGCCGAGCACGAAGAAGTCGTCGTCCGGACGGGTGACGGCGACGCCGAGCAGCTCCGTCCACAGCTCCGCGACCAGTCGCTCGGCCGCGTCGAGTTCGCCGCCGCCCGCCGCGAGCCAGTGATCGGCTCTGCGTACGCGGCCGCGGCGGCGCGTTCGCGCAGGTCGTGCTCGCCACGGCGACGACCGGCGGCCCCGGGCGGGCCACCGCCCGGTCGAGCGCCGGCATCCCGACGTCCTCGCTCAGCGCGTACGGCAGCCGGACCGTCTCCGCCCGCCACACGTCCCACTGCACGCTGACCCACCGCGTCGGGCCCGCCGCCTCCGCCTCCGCGAACGCGTCCATGAACCGGTTCGCGGCGCAGTACGCGCCCATGCCGATGCCCCCGACGAGCCCGCCGACCGACGACATCAGCACGACGGCGCGCGGCCGCCGCCCGTCCGGCAGCCGCTCGATCGCGGCGCGCAGCGCGAGCGTCCCGGCGACCTTGGCCTGCCGATCATCGCGGGCGGCACCTGGCAGGAGCCGGACCAGCTCGCCTCCGTCGTCCAGTCGCGGCTGGGCCGCCCC
>NZ_MKJY01000485.1 GCF_001942465.1 Actinomadura sp. CNU-125 | reverse complement strand
ACCGCCCACCGCGCGACGCCAGCCGCCCGCCGCGCGACGCCCGCCGCGCCCCGGCCGGCGCGCCCCGGGCGGCCGGAGCGAGCTCTGCGAGCGCAGGCCGACCGAAGCACCCGCCTGGGCCGAAACACAAATACACTGGCCTGCGTGCAGGGACGACGTCGGCTTTGTTGGTGACCCGCGAGGTTACCGGCGCGTAGGATGATGGGATTGTCTCCCCGCGACGGACACCCTTACCCGTCGCACTGATTCGGTTGATCGGAGAGTGTGGTGACCGCGACCCCGGACGCCCGCCCCCGTGGCACACGACTGCCGCGACTGGCGCGCCGTAGGCAACTCCTCGGCGCGGCCCAGGAGGTGTTCGTCGCGCAGGGGTACCACGCGGCGGCCATGGACGAGATCGCCGAACGCGCAGGCGTCAGCAAGCCCGTCCTCTACCAGCACTTCCCGGGCAAGCTGGAGCTGTACCTGGCGCTGCTCGACGAGCACGCCGAGAGCCTCGTGAAGACCGTCCGCGACGCGCTGGAGTCCACCACGGACAACAAGCTGCGGGTGCAGGCCAGCATGCAGGCGTTCTACGACTTCGTCGCGGGCGACGGCGAGGCGTACCGGCTCGTGTTCGAGTCCGACCTGCGCAACGTCGCGCCCGTCCGGGCCCGCGTCGACCGCGCCAACCAGCAGTGCGCCGAGATGATCGCCCAGGTCATCGCCGAGGACACCGACGCCCCCCGGGACGAGGCGCACCTGCTCGGCATGGGCCTGGTCGGCATGGCCGAGGTCAGCGCCCGCTACTGGCTGTCGCAGCACCGGGCGATCCCCAAGGACACCGCCGAGAAGATCATCGCGCGGCTCGCCTGGCGCGGGATCTCCGGCTTCCCCCGGACGACCTGACCCGGGTTTCACTCGGGGCGCAACCGCTCCGGCCGCGCGGAGGACGATCTCCGTGCGACCATCGGGTACGGGGCCGCCGGGCGTCGGCGAGCCGGTCGAGACGGGAGCATCACGTGCAGGTTCGCATCGGCGTGCAGTCCGTGCCCAAGGAACTCGTGGTCGAGACCGCGCAGTCCGCCGACGAGATCGAGAAGTCGCTGGCCGACGCGCTCGCCGTGGACAACGGCGTCCTCGTCCTGCGTGACCGCCGCGCCGGGCGCGTCGTCGTCCCGGCCCGCAGCGTCGGCTACCTCGAGATCGCCGAGGACGAGCAGCGCAGCGTCGGCTTCGGCAGCTGACCCGGTCACGGGGACTGCCGCCGGTCACGGGGACCGGCCCCGGTCACCGCGGCGGCACCGGCACCCCGGCGGCACGGAAAACCTCGGGCCGGATGAACTCCCCCAGGTCCCGGTATGGGATGCGGTACATGGTCCAGGCGCAGAGCATCCCGTACCCCATGCTGGGAAGCGGAGGGTAGAACTCGATCCCCTGCCGGGTCGGCATCGCGTACAGGTACCCGTCGTATACGTGTTCGAGCGGCACGTCCTCCGTCCCCGACGAGTACGGCCCGCCCACGTCACAGGCATCGCCGGTGCGTTCGCGGCCGGCGGGAAGGCGGCGGCCGAGCAGTCGGGTGAAGCCGCTCATCCCGGCCGCCGTGAGCTTCTCCGCACGGAACAGATCATCCGTTTCCAGGACTCGCCCGGTCTTCAGGTCGATGATGACGATCTGAATGTATCTGGAGTTCTTGGTCATCACGCTCCCGCCGAAGCGGTAGCGGACGGTGAAGAGGTCGGGCCCCTTGAGCCCCACGTCGTACGTGACGCTCCCCGTGTACGGGGTCGTGGGCTCGTTGATCTGAAAAGCCAGAACGTCCTGGTTGCCCTCGCGCAACCATTCCATGACAGGCCGCCGGATCGCGCTGTTGATCTTCGATTCCAGGGCGGCCGGAAGCCCGCTGAACTGCGGAAATTCCGCCGTCATGCGCGCGGCCGGGTCGCTGAGCGTGCTGCTGTCCGACACCTTCCGCACGATCGGGCCCGGCGCCGACGGGGACGCGGCGGGCGCCGCCGCGGTGCCGCCGCCGTCCGACCGGGCGGCGTAG
>NZ_MKJY01000484.1 GCF_001942465.1 Actinomadura sp. CNU-125 | reverse complement strand
CGACGGACGGCACCGCCCCCTGCCCACCGGAGCGATGAGCAGGGGCATCGGACCGTCCAGACCGAACCGGAAACCCCAGAGCGTGAGGGACCCCGCCAGCCCCGGCCCGGAACCGCTGGCACACGATGCACGCTCCCGGACGGGCTCAAGAACGCGGGCGACCAGCGCATCCAACACCGTTCGGGACGCGCGCAGAACCACGAGATGGGTCCAAGACCCACTCCTGGACACTGTTTAGGAACGGTTCCCGGGCATCCGGTGCACCGAAGTACGCGCGGACGGCCGGGCGCCACGGGTTGGCCGCGACGCCCGGGTAGAGCACCGCCACGGCCGCGCAGTATTTGCTGATCTTCACGGGCCGGACGCCGTGGTCGCGCAGGATCCGGTCCATCGGCGCCTCGCCGCCTTCGGACTTGGATTCGATCAGCACCATGCCGGGATCGGCGGCGATGGTCACCGCCCCGTCGGTGCAGGTCAGGGACGCGTCGAAGGTGACCCGGCCGGGCCCGGTCAGCTGGACGAGCGTGGAGCGCAGGTAGTCGGTCGTCGCACTGGTGACGAGGGCCGCGGGCGGGTTCGTCCGGTACGCCGACAGCAGCACGTCCTGCAGGAACTCGCGGGCCGTGCCGTCGAGCGTCCGGCGGCGGGCGGCGTCGTAGGGCAGCCGACGCTTGTCGGTGGCGTTGCGGGCCCCCGACAGCTTGACCTCGAACATGCACTCGCCGCTGTCCAGGTATGTGCGCGTCCTCATCTTGTAGCGCTGCCGTCTGCCCTGCCGGTGCTGGCGGAAGGTGAGGAGGTTCGGGGTGTCGAAGTAGGTGGACGAGTAGCGGAAGCCGCGGCGGCCGTCGATCTCCAGGGCCGCGTAGTCCCCGGCGACGCGCGGCAGGATCGCGGCGCACAGCTCGGCCGGAACCAGGTACTTGCGGTCGACCCGGGTCTGGAGTTCGGCCCGGTCCAGCACCTGGGAGAGGGGCATGGACGGCAGGGCGCCGGTGAGGCGCGCGACCGCGGCGCTTCCGTCGGAGCAGGGTGCTTCGGTCAGGACGGTCATCGCGCGCCACCTCCCCTGGCGGGCGACACCGTCGGGTACGGCGTGCGGGTCTGGTGGACGGACCTGGGCTTCGCGACGGGGAGACGGAACCGGACGTCGACGACCGACACGTCCCGCACGTAGTCGACCTCGGTGACCGTGCAGGTCAGGACGGTTCCGCCGAGGCGGTGTTCGAGGTCGGCGTGCAGGGCGGCGGGGTCGGCGTGGACGACGTCGAGGGTCACCACCTGGCGGCGGGTGCGGGACGCGAAGCGCGGGTGGTCGGCGATGTACATCATCGTGAGGAGCACGACGTCCAGCAGGACGGCGAGCCACGGGATCACCGCGGCGATGCCGTTGACCAGGCCGAGCGCCAGCGCGACGAAGTAGTAGCCGACCTCTTCCTGGGTGATGGCGTCCGATCGCAGCCGGATGATCGACAGCACCGCGAAGAGGCCGAACCCGACGGCGACGTCCGCCCGTTCGGCCAGCAGTAGCGAAACCACCGTGAAGACTCCGACGTTGACCGCTATGTAGGCCAACCGGAGGTCCCGGCGGTGGTGCCGGCGGAAGTAGATGACGTGCGCCAGCACGGTGATCGCGGTCAGGTTCGCGGCGAGTCCGTACAGGACGTGTCCAGCCACAGGTTCCTCCAGGTTGCGGTCCGACTCATTGATCACGATCGCGGCCCGCGATGGGACCTGGGTGAGAGCAACATGAAAGACCGTTCATCGAGCGCGCTGCCTGCGGTGTCGTGCCGCCGCCGGATGAAAGGCTTCTCATGTGGCCTTAACCGTGCGTTCCGTCGCGGCGTGTGAGGTTGGTGCCATGTCGGTTTCAGTACGCAGGTGGTGCATCGGGGTCGCGGTGGCGGCGGTGCTGCTCGCCCGCCACCGGGGTGGGGCTCGTGCGGGCGCAGGAGAGCACGCCGCCGTCGCTCGGCGGGACGATCGAGGTCAGCCGGTCACCGGCGGGGACGGGCGGCTCGGGGACGGGCGGGTCCGCGACGGGCGG
>NZ_MKJY01000483.1 GCF_001942465.1 Actinomadura sp. CNU-125 | reverse complement strand
TGATCACGCTGGAGAGCGACTTCGAGCTGTTCCTGGACGACCCGTCCCTGGCGCATCGGCACCCGGACGTGGTCGCGATGGAGGCCCGCCAGGCCAACGCCGAAGGTGCGGGCGAGGTGCGATTGCAGGATCTGGTGCCGGCGTGCCTGCGGCTGAACCCCGATCGGGTGATCGTGGGCGAGGCGCGGCATGGGGAGCTGGCACCGATGCTGGAGGTGATGTACTCGGGTGCGCGCGGCTCGATGTGCACCCTGCACGTTCACCGTCCCGAGCATGTGTTTAACCGGGTGGTGCAGCTCGGCCGCCGCGCCGACCTCGGGTTGTCGGCCGAGGACCTGCATCTGATGTTCGGTCTCGCGGAGCCGCTGGTGGTGCATCTGCGGCGCGATCCGGCGAGCAACGACCGATTCGTTTCCCAGGTGATGGAGGTCGGTCCGCCCGCGGACTCTGCCGAGCCGACCCGGAACCACATCTTCGTTCCCGGCGAGGATGGCCGCGCCACCCCGGCGGGCGGGCACGTCAGCGCGACGTTGCTGGACGACCTGACCGCCTGCGGGTTCGACCCGGACCTGCTCGCCGTGGCGGGCGGTGGTTGGTCATGACGGACCTGCTGGCCGCGTTCACCGGCCTGTGCGGTGCCGCCGGAATCCTCACACTCACCGCCGGAATCCGCGGCAGCAATCCGGCAGCAAGACAGAGCCGTCCGCCATCGCGGTTGCAGATGCTTGTGCACTCACCGGCATGGCCGGGGCGGCGAAATCGGCTGCTGGCCGGGGTCGGTGCCGGGCTGGCGGTGTTGCTGCTGACCGGGTGGCCGGTGGCCGCGCTGGCGGTCGCGGCCGGTGCGTACGTGTTGCCGCCGATGCTGTCGGGACGTGCGCCGCAGCGGCGGATCGTCCGGCTGGAGGCGCTCGCGCAGTGGTCGCGGCGGTTGGCGGAGATGATCGGCGCCAGCCGCGGCCTGGAGCAGGCTCTGGCCGACAGCCTCCGCGTCGCCCCCGCTGCGATTCGTCCGCAGGTGGAGGTGCTGGCGGGGCGGTTGAACAACCACGCCGGGACCGAGCAGGCGCTGCGGGCGTTCGCCGACGACCTCGACGACCCAATCGGCGACCTCATCGCCTGCGCGCTGATCCTGGCAGCCCGCCGACGCGGCCCCGGCACCCGCGAGGCACTCGGGCTGCTGGCCGACGCCGTCGAACACGAGGTCATCGCCCGCCGCGACGTCGAAGCCGAGCGGGCGAGCCTGCGCACGACGTTGATCGTGATCGTGGCGTCCGTCGGGATCCTGAGTCTGCTGTTCGCGACCTCGCAGACGCTCGCCGACCCCTACGGCACCCCGCTCGGGCAGGCCGTGCTCGCGGTCGTGGCCGGGATCTATGCGGTGGGGTTGTGGTGGATGCGGAGGCTGTCGGTCCTTTCGACCGGCGCCCGTTTCCTCCGCACCCGCGCGGACGTCCGGGCGGAGGTGTCGCGGTGACCGTCTTGGCTGCGCTGGCTGGGTGTCTGGGTGCGCTCGGCGTCGTCCTCATCGTCCGTGAGCTGCGGCCCGCGCTGCCCCGCCTGGACGCCGCACTTGCGCGAATCCAGCCCACACCTCTGCCGTCTGCGATGCCAACGACAGAGGAGACGAGCGGCAGTGAGCGCCTCGGCCGGTGGCTGGCCGAACATCTGGCCCGGCCAGCGGGGATGCTCGCCGTGCCGCGCGCCGACCTGGCTCTGCTGCGACGAACCGTGGAGCGGTTCATGCTCGACAAGCTCGTCCTCTTCCTCACTGGCCTGGCCACCCCCGCCCTGTTCGCCGCGCTCGTCACCATCACCGGAGGCTCGCCGTCCTGGGCGTTGCCGGTGCTGGTCGGGCTTGGGCTGGCCGTGGTGCTGGCGATGGTCCCGGACTACAACGTCCGCTCGGCCGCCCGGCAGCGGCGCCGCGATTTCCGTTATGCCTTCACCTCCTACCTCCAGCTCGTCGTGCTGGAACGCGAAGCCGGCGCCGCGCTGAACGCCGCGCTGGAGGAACCGGCGAAGATCACCGACGGGTGGCCGTTCCAGCGCGTCCACCAGGCCCTGTCCCGCGCCCGGCACGCCCAGCA
>NZ_MKJY01000482.1 GCF_001942465.1 Actinomadura sp. CNU-125 | reverse complement strand
CCTATCCGGGACGCATCAGATAAAGCCGTCTTCATCTTCTACCTGCAAGGTCATTCCACACCTGAGGTTACAAGCTCGATGTCGATCGTCCCGTACAGGTTCGCGTTCGACCAGAACAGCGGCGACAGGCCGCGCCGGTCGGCGTCGGTCAGGCGTGCCTGCCAAACGGGGTCCTTCAGGACGGAATGCACCAGCAGGGTGTTGATGAACACCAGGGCGGACTGCAGTAGGTGGAGGGAGAGCATGGACACTTCCTGGTGCTCCTTGTCGCTGCCTCCGATGGTGCCGGTGCTGCCGTAGAACAGGTCGGTGTTGGCGGAGTTCCAGTTCTCCACGACCTGCAGGCCCTCGTGGATCTCGCGGCGCAGTCCTTGCGAGGCGACGTAGTCGGCGACGAAGATGCTTTTGACCGCGCGGCCGAGTTCCTCGATGGCCTTGTAGGTGGGCTGCGCGGCCGCCGTGGGGGCGGCAGCGGCGAGGACGGCGGTCACCAGGCGGCCTCGTCCATCCGCCGCGGGCTGGGGACGCGTTCGACCGCGGCCCGCAGCCGGGCCGGGGTCGGGATGCAGGTAGACCTGGGTCGACCGCATGGAGGCGTGCCCGAGCAGCTCCTGAACCTCGTCGATCGTGCCGCCGGCATCCACGACATTACTTCCGTAAGCGTGCCTAAGCTGATGGGGCGTGACCTGGCGCTCCAGACCGGCCCGGAAGCAGAGCGCGGTGATCAGATCGTTGATCGCGTCCGGCCGCATCGGCGCCCCGACCGGCTCACGGAACAGGTTGACCAACGCGAAGTCGCTGGCCTGGGCTCGCGGGATCTCTGCCCGCTCGAACACGTACTGGTCATAGGCCTGGACCAGCAGGAAGTCGACCGGCACCGTCCGCTGACGACGCGACTTGGCCCACGCCCCGTTCGGGTTGTCGCGGCGGACGACGTGCAGGTGAGCGCCCTGGGCTTCGCAGCCCAGAGGCCGCGATTCCGGCATCAGGTGGACGTCGCTGCGGCGCAGCCCGCACATTTCACCGCGACGCAGCCCCGCCCGCGCCATGAGCAGCACGATCAGCCGGTCACGAGCCGACAAGCAGGCGTGGAGCAGCGCGACAATCTCCTCATCGCTGGCCCGGTCGACCGGCTCCTCCGGCTCGTGCAGCCGGTGCCGGGCCCGCATCCGCCACGACATCCCGGCGTCCTCACCACGGGCCTCCAGCGGTAGATCCAGATCATCGGCCAGCTCATAGAGCTGGGCCAGCACCTGCCGCGGAGCCTCGCCCGCAGTCGCCGCGTGAACCAGGAAGCCGCGCACCGCGGTCAGCACCGCGTTGATCCGCGGGGCACCGCGGACCGAGTCACCGCCGGGCCCAGCCAGCACCTCACCGCCCACCGGGTCGCGTCCAGGCCGCTGACCTCCTTCGGCGCGTGCCGCAGCCAGGTCATGAACAACCCGAAGTCTGCGGCCGCCGTCCGCCAATCCCGCCCCGTCCTGCGACACCACCGCAGGAACAACGCGATCCCGCCCGCCCGTACTGGACGGCGAAGCCGCGCTCATCACAGCGCTGCGCGACGCCGAAGCGAACCGACCGGCCCGACCCGTCTCATGCCCTGGCTGCGAGCAGACGGGCGAGGGACTGTGCGGCGGTCGCGCCGGTGGCGACACCGTCGCCAAGACCTTTAACGACCTCGGATACCTTCTCAGCGGCCCGGGCTACCGCACCCGTCGACCGTAGACACCGGCTGTCACCGCGCCATAGGTCTCGCCCTCATTGGAGGGTGTCAGTCCGGAGGCCCCGGCCGGGCGTCGGCGATGATCTTTTTGACTCGGCGGCGGTCGATGCCGTGTTTGTCGGCCAGCTGCCGTTGGGAGACCGGGCGTCCGGGGCCTTGGAGGCTCGCCCGGTAGTCGGCGAGCACCAGTTGCTCCAGCGGCTGCTCCGCTTCGGTGCGTGAAGGTTCGGGCTGCTCCGGTTCGGTGCGGTGCCCGCCGGAGGTGCTGGCCGGGCGGGAGGTTGCCGTGCGGGTGAGAGTCATCAGCAGCTCGAACGAGCCGACGAGTGCCAGAGCCGGCCAGGCGCTGACGAGGGCGCCGATGGGGCCGT
>NZ_MKJY01000481.1 GCF_001942465.1 Actinomadura sp. CNU-125 | reverse complement strand
CAGGCTTCGCTGGTCGGCGTGTTCGGGCGGTGGCTGAACTCCCTGGACGCGCCCGTGCAGATTCTGGTGCAGGCCCGTCCGGTCGACCTCACCGGCCTGGCCGACCACCTCACCCGGCTCGCACCGGAACTGCCCGACCCCGCGCTGGAACAGGCCGCCACCGATCACGCCGCGTTCCTCACCGAGCTGGGCGCCGTGCACGATCTGCTGGTCCGTCAGGTCCTCATCGTGATCAGCGACAGCACCCAAGTGCCACCGTCGACCGGCACGCCGCCCTGGCTCAAAGGCCGACGCGAACGCGCCGGCCGGGACGCGGGCGCCGCAGTGGCGCTACGGCGAGCCGAGGAGACCGTGCACGCCCTCACCGCGCTCGGCATCACCGCCGAGATTTTGGACTCCGATGCCTGCACCGCGGTGCTGGCCGAGGCGTTGTCCCCAGGCGAGTCACAGCCTGTGGATAACCCCGGCCCGGACGACGTGATCACTGCCCAGGAGGCCCACGATGCGACGCACGCTTAAGAACTTCGGGCGCGCTCTGACGCCCAGTTCCGACAAGTCGGACAGCGCAACCGACCTCGATCCCGAGGACGGCTTGGCCGGTGTCGGGCCGTCGGCGTTGCGGGTGAACGCCAAAACTCTCGAACTGCCCGGCGGGGTGTGCGCGTCGTTCGCGGTGGCCGGTTATCCCCGCGAGGTCGGTGCCGGGTGGTTGGAACCGCTGCTGACCTACCCCGGGCGCCTCGATGTGTCCTTGCACGTGGAGCCGATCCCGCCGTTGATCGCCGCGCAGCGGCTTCGCCGCCAGCTCGCCCGCCTGGAGTCGGCGTCCCGCGCCGACGCGCAACGCGGGCGGCTGGCCGACTTCGCGGCCGAAGCCGCCGCCGACGACGCCGCCGAACTCGCCGCATCCCTCGCCCGAGGCCACGGCCGCCTCTTCCGCGTCGGGCTCTACCTCACCGTCCACGCCTTCGACCACGACCAACTCGAAGCAGAAACCGCACGGGTCCGGGCGCTTGCGGCGTCGCTGCTGCTGGACGCCCAGCCCACCACCTTCCGAGCACTGCAGGGCTGGGCCACCACGCTGCCGTTGGGGAGCGACACGGTGAAGGTGCGGCGGGCGTTCGACACCGCCCCGCTCGCGGCGGCGTTCCCGTTCACCTCACCCGACCTGCAACCCTGCCTGGCCGACACCCCCGTGCTGTACGGGCTGAACGCCTACTCCTCGGGGGTGGTGGTGTGGGACCGGTTCGCCCAGGACAACTACAACTCCGTCACCATCGCCCGCTCAGGCGCCGGGAAGTCCTACTTCACCAAACTCGAAACGCTCCGCCTGCTGTATCAGGGCGTGCAGGTCATGGTCGTCGACCCCGAAGACGAATACCGCCGCCTCGGCGAAGCGGTCGGTGGCACCCACATCGCCCTCGGCGCGCCCGGGGTGTGCTTCAACCCCTTCGACCTTCCGGACGGGCAAGGCGAAGACACTCTCGTCCGCCGTGCCCTGTTCGTCCAGACGCTCATCGGCGCGATGCTCGCCGAACCGGTACCGCCGACGATGCGGGCCGTGCTCGACCGGGCCGTACTCGCCGCCTACGCCGCGCGGGGCATCACCTCCGATCCGCGTACCTGGAAGCGGGCAGCGCCGCTGCTGGCCGACCTGGTCGCCCAACTCGACACCGTCGCCCAAACCGGCGCCCCCGAGGCCGCGCACGCCGCCGACCTGTCGGCGCGGCTGGCGCCGTATGTCACCGGGTCGTATCGGGGGTTGTTCGCCGGGGCCACCACCACCCGTCCCGACGGGCACCTCATCGTCTACTCGCTGCGGGACCTGCCCGAGGAAACCCGCACCGTCGGGATGCTGCTCGCGCTGGACGCCATCTGGCGCCAAGTCGCCGACCCCACCGAGCGGCGCCGTCGCCTGGTCGTGGTCGACGAGGCCTGGATGCTCATGCAGCACAACGAAGGGGCCCGGTTCCTGTACCGGCTCGCCAAGGCAGCCCGCAAACACTGGGCCGGGCTCGCGGTCGTCACCCAAGACGCCGCCGACCTGCTGTCCTCCGATCTCGGGCGGGCGGTCATCGCCAACTCCGCCACCCAGATCCTGCTGCGGCA
>NZ_MKJY01000480.1 GCF_001942465.1 Actinomadura sp. CNU-125 | reverse complement strand
CGGCTCGACGGCAGCCTGGTCCCGGCGGTCAGCCGGCCGGACCGGACGCCCGCGCGGAAACCGGCGGCGATCTGCGCCGCCAGCCGCCCCGCGGACCGGTCGAGTGGGAGATGAAGGTCGGTCACACCAGTTCAGCGTCCGGCGGTATGACTTGTGTCACGGCCCATCGAATGGTCCGGGACCGAACGACGTCCGCGCCCCGCCCGATGGACCTTTCCCCCGTATCCCCGCGGCCCCGGACGTCCCCGCCGAGCCGCGGGGGCGGAGTCGTACCCTGAGAGGCGGCCCCTATCGGAATCGCGCGAGGATCTGCCTGAGATGCCTGAGTTCTCCTACACCGACCTGCTGCCCCTCGGGACGGACGACACCGAGTACCGACTCCTCACCACCGAGGGCGTCTCCACCTTCGAGGCGAACGGACGAACGTTCCTGCAGGTCGAGCCGGAGGCGCTGCGGCTGCTCACCGAGACGGCGATGCGCGACATCGCGCACCTGCTGCGTCCCGCGCACCTCGCGCAGCTCCGCAAGATCCTGGACGACCCGGAGTCGTCGCCGAACGACCGGTTCGTCGCCCTCGACCTGCTGAAGAACGCGGGCATCGCGTCCGGCGGCGTCCTGCCGATGTGCCAGGACACCGGCACCGCGATCGTGATGGGCAAGCGCGGCCAGCACGTCCTGACCGACGGACGCGACGAGGAGCACCTCTCGCACGGCGTGTACGACGCGTACACGAAGCTCAACCTGCGCTACTCGCAGATGGCGCCCGTCTCCATGTGGGACGAGAAGAACACCGGCAGCAACCTGCCCGCCCAGATCGAGCTGTACGCGACGCCCGGCGACGCCTACAAGTTCCTGTTCATGGCCAAGGGCGGCGGCAGCGCGAACAAGTCGTTCCTGTACCAGGAGACGAAGGCCGTCCTGAACCCGAAGCGGATGATGTCCTTCCTGGAGGAGAAGATCCGCTCCCTCGGCACCGCCGCGTGCCCGCCCTACCACCTGGCGATCGTGGTCGGCGGGACGTCCGCCGAGTATGCGCTGAAGACGGCGAAGTACGCGTCGGCGCACTACCTGGACACGATGCCGACCGAGGGCTCCCCCCTCGGCCACGGGTTCCGCGACGTGGAACTGGAGCAGCAGGTGTTCGAGCTGACGCAGAAGCTCGGCATCGGCGCCCAGTTCGGCGGCAAGTACTTCTGCCACGACGTCCGCGTGATCCGGCTGCCGCGCCACGGCGCGTCCTGCCCCGTCGCCATCGCCGTCTCGTGCAGCGCCGACCGGCAGGCCCTCGCCAAGATCACCGCGGACGGCGTGTTCCTGGAGCGCCTGGAGACCGACCCCGCGAAGTACCTGCCCGACACCACCGACGACCAGCTCGACGGCGAGGTCGTCCAGGTCGGGGCGAGCGGCGGGAACGCCGTCAACATCGACCTCAACCGGCCGATGGACGAGATCCGCGCCGAGCTCACGAAGTACCCGGTGAAGACGCGCCTCTCCCTCACCGGCCCCCTCGTCGTCGCCCGCGACATCGCGCACGCCAAGATCAAGGAGCGCCTCGACGCGGGCGAGCCGATGCCGCAGTACCTGCGCGACCACGCCGTCTACTACGCCGGGCCCGCCAAGACGCCCGAGGGCTACGCGTCCGGCTCGTTCGGCCCCACCACCGCCGGACGCATGGACTCCTACGTCGAGCAGTTCCAGGCGGCGGGCGGCTCGTTCGTCATGCTCGCCAAGGGCAACCGCTCCCAGCAGGTCACCGACGCCTGCAAGACCCACGGCGGCTTCTACCTCGGGTCCATCGGCGGCCCCGCCGCCCGCCTCGCCCAGGACTGCATCAAGAAGGTCGAGGTCCTGGAGTACCCCGAGCTGGGCATGGAGGCCGTCTGGAAGATCGAGGTAGAGGACTTCCCGGCGTTCATCGTCGTCGACGACAAGGGCGACGACTTCTACGCCGACGCCTCGGGCCCGGTCCTCACCATCGGCCGCCGCTGAACCACGGTCGGCCTACGCTCGCAGAGCTCGCTCCGGCCGCCCGGGGGAAGGCCGACCGCCCCCGGGAGGCCGGGTCGGCCCCGCCCACACCCCCACCGCCCGGAAACCACCCGCCCCGACAAGCCGGGTC
>NZ_MKJY01000479.1 GCF_001942465.1 Actinomadura sp. CNU-125 | reverse complement strand
GCTGGCGCGCCGCCCCTGGGCGTCCACGCCCAGGAACACGATCCCGGCGGGGGTCTCCGACAGGCGCGCCGAAAGGCGGAAGGGCCCCAGCTGGGCGGGGTCGCCCGGGGGCAACGGCCTCGACATGGCGGCCACACTAACAACCGCGCCCTACGATCGGGTCCGCAGACGGCACACCCGGCCGGACGCCCCGCCGAACCCCGGGCGGGCCCGCGGGCGCCCCGACGGGCCGCGAACCCGCCCGCGGGGACACGCAGCGTTCCCGCACGAACGGGTACAAGTGATCGCGTAGGGTCGGAAGGCGCCCACCGCGCCGGACGGTGCAGGACGGTTGACACGACAGTGCTCGCAGGACAGTGAGGGCTCCCACATGACCATCGCCGCCCACGACGTCGACGAGGCCGCGGCACTGCTGCAGAGCACGGTCGCCGAGGTCAAGAAGGTCATCGTCGGCCAGGAGCACATGGTCGAGCGGATGGCCGTGGCGCTGCTGGCGCGCGGCCACTGCCTGCTCGAGGGCGTGCCCGGCGTCGCCAAGTCCCTCGCCGTGGGAACCCTGGCGCGGGTGGTCGGCGGGACGTTCGCGCGGCTGCAGTTCACCCCCGACCTGGTGCCCTCCGACATCGTCGGCACCCGCATCTACCATCCCTCCACCGAGCAGTTCGACGTCGAACTCGGCCCCGTGTTCGTCAACTTCGTGCTGGCCGACGAGATCAACCGCGCCCCCGCGAAGGTGCAGTCGGCGCTGCTGGAGGTCATGGCCGAACGGCAGGTGTCGCTGGGCGGCACCACCTACCCCCTCCCGCGGCCCTTCATCGTGCTCGCCACACAGAACCCGATCGAGTCCGAAGGCGTCTACCCGCTGCCGGAGGCACAACGCGACCGGTTCCTGATGAAGGTCGACGTCCACCACCCCGGCGCCCACGAGGAACTGCAGATCCTGCGGCGGATGAGCGCCGACCCGCCCGAGGCCGCGCAGGTCCTGGACACCGGACGGCTGGCGACCCTGCAGGCCGCGGCCGCCGAAGTGTCGGTCCACGAACTCGTCGCCGACTACATCGTGCGGCTGGTGATGGCGACCCGCGAACCCGAGCAGTACCGGCTGCCGGACCTGCGGCCCGTCATCGAGATCGGCGCGAGCCCCCGCGCCACGCTCGGCCTGGTGTCGGCCGCGCGGGCGCTGGCGCTGCTGTCGGGCCGCGACTACGTCCTGCCCGACGACGTCCGCGCCGTCGCCGCCGACGTCATGTCCCACCGGCTGGTGCTCACGTTCGACGCCCTCGCCGACGGCATCGCCGCAGGCGACGTCATCGGGCAGATCCTCGCGGCCGTCCCCCCGCCGCGGGTGGTGTGGAACCACGGCGCGGCGGCGGTGACCACGGCATGACCGCCGCCCCGGGGGACGGCACCGACGGCGAACGGCCCGCCGGGCGCGCCGGGACCGCACGGCTCGCGCCCGAGCGGACGCTGCGGCGGCTGGAACTGCAGGTGACGCGCCGGCTGAACGGGCTGCTGAACGGCGAGCACCTGGGGCTGCTGCCGGGACCGGGCACCGAACTGGCCGAAGCGCGCCTGTACCAGCCGGGCGAGGACGACGTCCGGCACATGGACTGGGCGGTGACCGCCCGCACCACCAACCCCCACGTGCGCGACCTCGTCGCCGACCACGAACTGGAGGCGTGGGCGCTGGTCGACATGACCCCCAGCATGGACTTCGGCACCGCCGACCTGATCAAGCGGGAACTGGCGGTGGCGGCACTGGCCGCGGTGGGATTCATGACGGTGCGGCTCGGCGACCGCGTCGGCGCGTACCTGCTGCACGGCGGCGGGCTGCGACGCTGGCCCGCCCGGACGGGCAGGGCACCCTTCTACGCGCTGCTGCAGGCGGTCCTGGACGCCCGCCCGCACGCCCCCGCCGCCGGCGAACCCGCCGACGACCAGAAACCGGGCCTCGGCAGGGGCCTCGCCGGGGGACTCGGGACGGGCCGCACCGGCACCCGCGACCTCGCCGCGGCGATCGACTCCCTGGACCGCGGCCAGTCCCGCCGCGGCCTCCGCGTCATCATCGCCGACTTCCTGCCCACCCCCGGCGCCGACGACGACCTCCCGCCCGACGCCCTCACCGC
>NZ_MKJY01000478.1 GCF_001942465.1 Actinomadura sp. CNU-125 | reverse complement strand
TGGCGCGCGCGTCCGGACGTCGGCGCGCGGACACGGCGCCGACACGCCGACGAGAGCGGCCTTACCGGCCGCCTACCGGCCGCCTACCGGCCGTACGGCCGCGACGGCCGCACGGCCCGGCGATCGGGCGGCCGGACGGGCCCGCGTGACCGCGCGGCCCCGGTGGCCGGGCCCCCGTGACGCAGGGACGTCCGGGGCCGGCGCGGGGCCGGTTTTCGAGCGGGCCGGGGTACGGTTTCAGAGTTTGAAAAGCTTCGCGAACGGGGCCAGAATCTTGACTTTCTGCGTCCCGAAGTCGACCAGGACGGCACGGCCCGGGTCGATTTCCAGGACCCGGCCGAGCCCGTACTTGTCGTGCGTGACCCGGTCTTGGAGCGCGAACTCCTTGACGGGCGGAGCCGCGGCCGGTGGTTTGAAGGGGCTGGTGGGCAGGTGTCGCCGTTGGGTCGGCTTGGACGGTTTCATCACTCTCCAGTATGCGCCCACCCGGCCACCATCGGCGGCCACTCCGGGATCCGGCATAGAATTTACCCGCACCCTGCGACGACCGGCATAGAATTCCGGATCGTCGATGCAATCATGTGGTATTGTTGCACTTCGTGCGTTTGCGGTGTTCGACCTCAAACGCATTTTTGTTGTTCAGGATCTTCCGGACGGGCCATCGCGGCGGCCCCCGCGCGGAGCGCGCGGTGCGAGCGCCGCCGGTCCTCCCCCGGTTCGTTCCCCCGCGCAGCGGAGCCGTCCTCGACACGCGCCGCTCCTGTGGAAGGCTCCCATATGCCCCGCCCCGCCCGACCGGCCCGACGCGGCCGCCCCGCCCGTCCCCGGCCCGCCGGGGACGACCGCCGTCCGGCGAACGGGCGGCGGTCCGGCGACGACTTCGCCCCGCCGAAGACGACCACGCCGCCGCTGCCGCCGGTCGAGTCGTTCGCCGAGCTGGAGATGCCCGCGCCGCTCCTGGAGACGCTGTCCGGCCGGGGCGTGACCGCGCCGTTCCCGATCCAGGCCGCCACCCTGCCGAACGCGCTCGCCGGACGCGACGTCCTCGGCCGCGGCCGTACCGGGTCCGGCAAGACCCTCGCCTTCGGCCTGCCGCTGCTCGCCCGCACCGCCGGGCACCGCGCCGAGCCGCGCGACCCGCTGGCCCTCGTGCTCGTCCCCACGCGGGAGCTCGCGCAGCAGGTCACCGACGCGCTCACCCCGTACGCCGAGGCCGTGGGCCTGCGGATGACCACCGTGGTCGGCGGCCTGTCGATCACCCGGCAGGCGACCGCCCTCGCCCGCGGCGCGGAGGTGCTGGTCGCCACTCCCGGACGCCTCGCCGACCTCATCGACGCGGCGACTGCGGCTCGGCCGGGTGCGGATCACCGTGCTCGACGAGGCCGACCAGATGACCGACATGGGCTTCCTGCCGCAGGTCACCAGGCTCCTGGAGCAGACCCCGGCGGGCGGGCAGCGGATGCTGTTCTCCGCGACGCTCGACCGCAACGTCGACCGGCTCGTCCGCGCCTTCCTGAGCGACCCCGTCACCCACTCGGTCGACCCGCCCAAGGGCGCGGTCACCACGATGGAGCACCACCTGCTGCACGTGGCCGACACCGACAAGCACGAGACGACCGTGCACGTCGCCGCCCGCCGCGACCGGGTGATCATGTTCGTGGCGAAGAAGCACGCCGCCGACCGGCTCGTCCGCAAGCTGACCTCCCGCGGCGTCAGCGCCGCGGCGCTGCACGGCGGCAAGACCCAGTCGCAGCGCAACCGCGCGCTGGAGGGCTTCCGCACCGAGGCCGTCACCGTGCTGGTCGCCACCGACGTCGCGGCCCGCGGCATCCACATCGACGACCTCGACCTCGTCGTCAACATCGACCCGCCCGCCGACCACAAGGACTACCTGCACCGCAGCGGGCGCACCGCGCGGGCCGGGGCGCGCGGCACCGTGGTCACCCTCGTGCTCCCCGACCAGCGCCGCGACGTGGACGCGATGATGGCCGCGACCGGCATCAGCCCGCACAGCACCAGCGTGCGGCCCGGCGACGCCGAGCTCGCCCGCATCACCGGCGCCCGTCCCCCCGCCCGTCCCGCACCCGACAACCGCGGCGGCGCCCCGGGCGGCGGCGCCCGTGGCGGCGGTGCCCGGAACG
>NZ_MKJY01000477.1 GCF_001942465.1 Actinomadura sp. CNU-125 | reverse complement strand
ACCGTCCGGACGAGCGGGAACGCTGGGCCCGCTGGCTCGTCGCCGACGCCTGGCGGCGCCGCGCGTTCATCGAGGCGGCGGTCGTCGGGCGGCTGCTGTCGAACCAGGAGGACGTTCGCCGCGTGCGCCGCGCCGACCACTGGAGGGCGCCCCGATGGGCGACCTGCTGCTCAGCGCGGCGCTGCTCCTGCTGGAGACCGAGTCCGCGGCGCGCCTGGTCGGCGCGGTCGGCGGGATGGCCGACGCGCTGCTCGGCGGCGGCGAGCACGGCGCCGAGGTGGCCCACATGCTGACCGACGTGCTGCCGGACGCCTGGCGCGGGCTCGCCGTCGAGGCCGTCGAGCGGGGGCCGCGCCGCCCGCTGCCGATGCGGACCTTCGCGTCCTCGCTCGAACAGGCGGCGGACCGCACCGAGGCCGAGGACACCTGGGCCGGCCTGGCGGCGGAGATCGACCACTTCGAGGAGTTGCGCGGCTGGTTCATCTTCGAGGCCGGGGGCGCGATGCACGAGGCGCTCACCACCGACGGCGGCCTGCTCACCCTGATCCGGGAGGCGGCCCTCGACCCCCGTCGGCGCCCCCACCTGGAGCCGCACCTTCCGGCGAGCGTCCGGCGGCATCTGGACGCGCTCGTCCGCGAGGCGGGCGGCACGCCGATCGCGGGGCGCGTGCAGACGTCCTCGCTGCGCCGGGTCGAGTCGATCGTCCGGACGGCACGGCACCTGGTGGCGCGGGAAGGGGAACTCGCCGACCTGGAGAGCATGGGCGAGGAACTGGACGGCTACCGCCGCCTCGGCAAGCTGCTGGCCGACCGCTGGGACGACCTGTTCACCGAGGTCGGGCGCGTCGCGGGCCCGTACGGGCTGCCGATGATCGCGCTGCTGGAACGGCTCCGCCCGCTCTACGACTGGTACCGGGCCGGGCAGCGCGGGGGACGGGGGCGACGGCGGTGAACGAGGAACTGGACGCCCTGCTGGGCGAGCTCGTCGAGGAGTGGCCGCAGCGGTTCCGGCACCGGCGGCTGCTGGTCGCGCTCGACGAGGCGGCCGGTCCGCCGGACCTGGCGCACGCCCTGCTTGCGGGTATCGCCGCCGGTCAGGACGAGTACGCGGTGTTCGACGGCCTGGTCGCCGAGGGCCGCTTCGCGCTCGCCGAATCGATGCTCGCCGACTGCGCCGCCATCGAGGA
Source organism: Actinomadura sp. CNU-125 (assembly GCF_001942465.1). GTDB lineage: Bacteria > Actinomycetota > Actinomycetes > Streptosporangiales > Streptosporangiaceae > Spirillospora. The sequence goes on along the minus strand of NZ_MKJY01000477.1, from coordinate 44,338 downwards.
GGGGCGCGTCGGCGAGCTCACCCAGCGGCTCGACCGGGTGCGCGCCCGAAGGCAGAACCGGCTGGCCGTCCGGCTGGAGGAACTGGCCGAACAGGCGCGGCTCGCGGGCACGGACTTCACCGCCGACCGGGAACTGCTCGTCGAGTTCTGCCAGACGTCGTGGCCCGACGTGGCCGAGCACCTCGCGACGCTGGAGGAGGCGCTGGAAGATCGCATCGGCGAGCGGCGCGCCGCCGTCATCGCGCGGATCGACGCGCTCGCCGACAGCGCCGAGGAGTGGCACGCCGCCTGCCGGTCGCTGGCGGACAAGGGCCTGATCCTGGCCGCCGAAGGCATGCTGGACCGGCCGGACGAGCTGTCCGGCGGGCCCGCGGCCGCGCCGCCGCTCCCCGCCTGGCCCTGGAAGGCGGAGCCCGCGGAGGTCCTGCGCTGGCACCTGGACCCGGCGACGCCGCGGCCGTCGTCGTTCGCGCTGTGGTCCGTCCGGCAGGAGTCCGCCGAGCACCGGCTCCTCGACGCCTACGACTCCCTGCGCCGGACGGGCGGCCCGCACATCGCCGCCGGTTTCGCCGCCGCACTCGACGCGTTCCTCGGCGTCGAAACCGCCCCCGAGACGACCGCGCACCCCGTCGAGGGCGGCCACCTCACCGAGCTCTCCGGGCTGTTCGCCGACCCCGAGACCGGCGGCTTCCGCCCGTCCGGGCACGTCGACCTCTACGTCGCCGACCCCGGAACCCGGACGGTGCCGCCGCTGCCCGGTCTCGCGCCGTTCCTCGCCGTCGGCCACGGGCTCGTCCCGCGCGGGTACGCGGACCGGACGGACGCGGCCGTCCTCGACCTGCGCTCGCTGCTGCGGCTGGTCAAGACGCCCGCGCGGCGTCCGGTCGCGCTGCTGCGCGTCGCGGGCCGGCAGTGGCCGGTCACCGCCTTCACCCACGCCCTCGACACTCCCGACGAAACCGTGAACCTGCGGACGCTGTCGTGGGTCGTGGACCTCGCCGGGCTCGGCGACCTCGCCACCACGGCCGCACTGGAGTCCGAGAGCGGGCTCGACCCGGCGCTCGTCCGGCTGTTCCTCGACTTCCTGCGGCGGGACTCCGACCGGCGCCCGGCCGCCGGGGGCCTGCCCCGCTGGGGGGAGGACGCGCGGATGACCGCGCCGGTCCGCGACGCGGTGCTCGCGCCGGTCGCGGGCTCCCCGGCGGCCGAGGTCGTCTTCTGGGCGGCGCTGTCGGCCGCCATGCCGGGCGTGCCGGTCGGGGTGAACGACATCGTCCGCGAGATCGCGCTGAACTCCGACCGGGCAGATCGGGCGGGCCGGGGCGGCCAGGCGGACGAGGCGTCGGTGCGCGCGGGCATCGAGGCGCTCGGCGCCCTTCCCCTAGCCGCCCGGGCCGGCGACGACGGCATCGTGTTCCGCCGGTGCGGTGCGCTGATCGGCCTGGCCGGGCAGGCGAAGGAGCACCTCCCCGGCGCCGTGGAGCGGCTGTCGGAGGCGGCGGCCGAACCGGGACGCGCCGCCGCCGAACCCGACCTGCGCCCCTTCGATTTGTACCGGCACTCGCTCGCGCCGGGCCGTGCCGGCTACGACGCCGCGCCCGGCCCGGACGCGGCGCGCGCGCTCGTCGCGGAGACCGCGAACCTGACGGCCGCCGACGTGCCCGCTCGGCAGGCGACGGCGACCTCGCCGAGGTGCTCGCCCGCCTGCGGCCGGACTTCGCCGCCGCCCACCCGCGGATCGATCTCACGGTCCGCGGCCCGGCGGCGGCGCCCGTCGCCGTCCGGGCCGAGCTGCTGGAGACGCTGCTCTACGAACTGCTGAGCAACGCCGCCGAGGCCGTGGGCGAGAGCGGCGGCTCGGTCCAGGTGCTGGCCACGATGTCCGCCGGTGACCTGGTGGTCGACGTCCAGGACAGCGGCCCCGGGATCGACGAGACGATCGGCCACCGCGTCTTCCGCAAGGGGACGTCGACGCGCGGGGACGGGCGCGGCGACGGGCTGAACCGCGCCCGCACCCTCGCCCAGCGCGTCGACGGCGACCTGACGGTCGAGGCCCGGCAGGCCGTGCATCCGGTCCTGAAGGGCGCGCACTTCCGGCTCGTGCTCCCCGGCGGCTGAGCCGCCCGCCGCCCGGCCCGGACGCCCGGCGCGCCCTACTTCGTGAGCGTCAGCCCCCCGGCGGGTTCGACCGTGAGCCGGTCGGCGGCCTCGTCGAGGTCGACGACGACCCCGTCGCCGTCCCGCACGTCCCCGGCCAGCAGCTCGCGGGCGAGCTGGTCGCCGATCGCCGTCTGGACGAGCCGGCGCAGCGGCCGCGCCCCGTACAGCGGGTCGTAGCCGGTCAGCGCCAGCCACTCGCGGGCCGCGTCCGACACCGTCAGCGTCAGCCGCCGTTCCGCGAGCCGCTCGGCGAGCTTGTCGACCTGCAGATCCACGATGCGCGTCAGTTCCGCCGTCGACAGCGCGTCGAACAGGATGACGTCGTCGAGCCGGTTCAGGAACTCGGGCTTGAACGAGTTCCGGACGGCGTTCCAGACGGCTTCGCGCTTCGCGCCGTTCTCCAGCGTCGGATCCACGAGGAACTGCGACCCGATGTTCGACGTCAGGATCAGGATCGTGTTGCGGAAGTCGACCGTGCGGCCCTGCCCGTCGGTGAGCCGCCCGTCGTCGAGCACCTGCAGCAGGACGTCGAACACCTCCGGGTGGGCCTTCTCGACCTCGTCCAGCAGGACGACCGAGTAGGGGCGGCGGCGCACCGCCTCGGTGAGCTGCCCGCCCTCCTCGTACCCGACGTATCCGGGCGGGGCGCCGACGAGCCGCGCGACGCTGTGCTTCTCGCCGTACTCGCTCATGTCGATGCGCGTCATCGCCCGCTCGTCGTCGAACAGGAACTCCGCGAGCGCCTTCGCCAGCTCGGTCTTGCCGACGCCGGTCGGGCCGAGGAACAGGAACGACCCGGTCGGCCGGTCGGGGTCGCTGATGCCCGCGCGGGCGCGCCGCACCGCGTCCGACACCGTCCGGACGGCCGACGCCTGCCCGATCAGCCGGCGGCCCAGCTCGTCCTCCATGCGCAGCAGCTTGGCGGTCTCGCCCTCCAGCAGCCGCCCGGCGGGGATGCCGGTCCAGGACCCGACGACGTCGGCGACGTCGTCCGGCCCGACCTCCTCCTTCACCATCGCGTCCGTGGTGTCGGCGGCCTCCGACGCCTCCTCAAGCTGCTTCTCCAGCTCGGGGATCTCGCCGTAGGTGAGGCGGGACGACACCTCCAGGTCGCCGTCGCGCTGCGCCCGTTCGGCCTCGCCGCGCAGCTGGTCGATGCGTTCCTTGATCTCGCCGACCCGGTTCAGCCCGGCCTTCTCCCGCTCCCAGCGGCCGACCAGCCCGGACAGCTGCTCCTGCTTGTCGGCGAGGTCCTTGCGGAGCCGGTCGAGCCGCTGCCGGGACGCCTCGTCGGTCTCCTTCGACAGGTTCAGCTCCTCCATCCGCAGCCGGTCGACGGCGCGCTGCAGCTCGTCGATCTCGACCGGGCGGGAGTCGATCTCCATGCGGAGCCGGGACGCGGCCTCGTCCACCAGGTCGATCGCCTTGTCCGGCAGGAACCGCGACGTGATGTACCGGTCGGACAGCGTCGCCGCCGCCACCAGCGCCGAGTCGTTGATCTGCACCTTGTGGTGCGCCTCGTACCGGCCCTTCAGCCCGCGCAGGATCGCGACGGTGTCGGCGACGGACGGCTCCCCGACGAGGACCTGCTGGAACCGGCGTTCGAGCGCCGGGTCCTTCTCGATGCGCTCGCGGTACTCGTCCAGCGTCGTCGCGCCGATCATGCGCAGCTCGCCGCGCGCCAGCATCGGCTTCAGCATGTTGCCCGCGTCCATCGCGCCCTCGGCCGCGCCCGCCCCCACGACGGTGTGCAGCTCGTCGATGAACGTGACGATCCGTCCTTCGCTCTCCTTGATCTCGTGCAGGACGGCCTTGAGCCGCTCCTCGAACTCGCCGCGGTACTTCGCGCCCGCGACCATCGCCGACAGGTCCAGCGACACGAGCGTCTTGCCGCGCAGCGACTCCGGCACGTCCCCGGCGACGATCCGCTGCGCGAGCCCCTCCACGACGGCGGTCTTGCCGACGCCCGGCTCGCCGATCAGCACCGGGTTGTTCTTCGTGCGCCGCGACAGCACCTGGACGACCCGGCGGATCTCCGCGTCGCGTCCGATCACCGGGTCGAGGCGCCCGTCCCGGGCCGCGGCGGTCAGGTCGACGCCGTACTTCTCCAGCGACTGGTACGTGCCCTCGGGGTTCTCGCTGGTGACGCGCGCGTGCCCGCGCACCTTCGCGAACGCGTCCAGCAGCGCGTCCGGCGTCGCGCCCGCCTCCTTCAGCAGCCCGGCGGCGGGGCCGCCGTCCGCGGCGAGGCCCACGAGGAGATGCTCGGTGGAGACGTACTCGTCCTCCAGTTGCCGTGCGCGCGCGCCCGCCGTCGTGATCGCCCGGTGGAGCTGCGCGGACAGCCGCGGCGCCGACACCGTCGACCCGGCCGCCTTCGGCCGCGCGGCGAGCTGCTCCTCGGCGCGCCGCCGGATCGCCTGCCAGTCGGCGCCGACGGCCTCCAGCAGCGGCACCGCCGTGCCGTCCTGCAGCGAGATCAGCGCCACCAGCAGATGCTGCGGCTCCACCTCGGGGTTGCCTTCGGCCGCCGCCCGGCGGATCGCGACCGACACCGCCTCCTGGCTCTTCTGCGTCAGCTTGTCTTCCATGATCCGCTCTCCCCCTGCGTCACCTTGGAAAGCCCGGTGAGCCCTATTCGTGTTCGGGCCGCTGCTGCCAGACGACGACGCTGGTGCGCCGGATCGGCACCAGGTCGGACCCGGGCGCGCCCGGGTCGCCGTGCCGCCGCTGCTGCGCCAGCCGCGCCGCGACCGCACGGGTCGATTCGAGTTCGTTCGCGAGCTCCTCCAGGGCGGCGTGCGCCTTGGCGAGCTCGTCGCGGAGCCGCACGTTGTCGCGCTGCAGCTCCAGGATGTGCTTGATGCCCGACAGGTTGATGCCTTCCTCCTGCGAGAGCCGCTGGATCTCGCGGAGCAGGACGATGTCGCGCATCGAGTAGCGGCGGCCCCGGCCCGCCGTCCGTCCGGGGCACACCAGCCCCATCCGGTCGTAGGTCCGCAGCGTCTGCGGGTGCAGGCCGGAAAGCTGCGCCGCCACGGAGATCACGTAGACCGGTGTGTCGTCACCGAACGGGTCCATGATCACTCCTGTCTGGCCTGCTTGAGCAGGTCGGCGCGCAGGTCGTCGCCGTCGCCCGCCTCCCGCAGCCGGGTCAGGGCCTCGCGCGTCTGGTCGTCGATCTTCGCCGGGACCTGCACGTCCACCGTGACGAGCAGGTCGCCCTTGGTGCCGTCCCGGCGGGGCGCGCCGCGGCCCCGGACGCGGAACGTCCGCCCGTTCGGGGTGCCCTCGGGCAGCTTCAGCGTCACCGGCTGCCCCTGGAACGTCGGCACCCGGATCTCGCCGCCGAGCGCCGCCTCCGGGAACGTCACCGGCACCGACAGCGTCAGGTTGTCGCGGTCGCGGCCGAACACCGCGTGCGGCTTCACCTTGATGTTCACGTACAGGTCGCCGTTCGGGCCGCCCGCCTCGCCCGGCGCGCCCTTGCCCTTCAGCCGGATCTTCTGCCCGTCGGACACGCCCGCCGGGACGCGCGCCTGGATCGTCCGGGTGCCGGTGGCGCGGCCGCTGCCGTGGCAGGTCGGGCACGGGTCGTCCACGACCAGGCCGCGGCCCCGGCACTCCTTGCACGGCTCCTGGAACCCGAAGTTGCCCAGGTTGCGGGTCTCGTGCCCGGTGCCCTCGCAGTTCGGGCACACCCGCGGGACGGTCCCCGCCTTCGCGCCCGTGCCGCGGCAGTTCGCGCACGCGGCCTCGCTCGTCAGCTTGATCGGGACGGTCACGCCGTTCATCGCGCGGCCGAACGTCAGCGTCACGTCCGTCTCGACGTCGGCGCCGCGGCGGGCCCGCCGCGTCCCGCCCGTCCGGGTGCCGGCGCCGCCGCCCCGGTTGAACAGGCCGCCGAACAGGTCGCCGATGCGTTCCCCGGCGCCGCCGGTCTGCGTTCCGGCGCCGCCCTGCTGCCCGAAGATGTCGCCCAGGTCGAAGGGGAAGCCGCCGCCCTGCTGGCCGCGGAACCCGCCCGGCATGGACCGCACCGAGTCGTACTCCTTGCGGCGCTTCTCGTCGGACAGGACGTCGTAGGCCTCGGAGACCTCCTTGAAGCGGTCCTCGGCGTCGGCGTCGCCCCGGTTCGCGTCCGGGTGGTACTTGCGGGCCAGCTTCCGGTAGGACTTCTTGATCTCCTCCTGCGAGGCGGTCTTGGAGACACCGAGGACCTTGTAGTAGTCCTTCTCCAGGTAGTCCTTGGTGCTCACGGCGCCCCGCTCTCTGCTCTGCCCAACTGCCTACGTCCAGTCTCGCCGCCCGGCCGTCCGGCCCGTCCCGCCCCGCGCGGGGACGGGACGGGCCGTCCGTGCGTCACTCGTCGGACTTGCCGGAGTCGTCCGACTTGTTCGACGGCTTGTCCGCCGACTCGTCCGCCGCGGCGGCATCGGCGGTGTCGTCCGCCGCGTCCGCGTCGCCGCCCGCGGCCGGTTCCGCGTTCGGGTCCGGCTCGGCCACCGCGACCCGCGCCGCGCGCAGGATCCGCTCGCCGATCCGGTACCCGGGCTGCAGGACGTCCACGACGCTCGTCTCGGTGACGTCCGGCGAGTAGGAGTGCATCAGCGCCTCGTGCACCGTCGGGTCGAAGGGCTCGCCCTTCTCCCCGTAGCTCTCCAGCCCGAGCTTGCCGGTGACCGCCTCCAGCGCCTCCCCGACGGACTTGAACCCGCCGGTCAGCTCGTCGTGGTCGCGGGCGCGGCCGATGTCGTCCAGCACCGGCAGCAGTTCCGACAGCACCTGCCCGAGCGCCTGCTCGCGGACCGCGACCCGGTCCCGGTCGACGCGCTTGCGGTAGTTGTCGTACTCGGCCTTCAGCCGCCGCAGGTCGTCGAGCCGTTCGGTGAGCTGCTCCTGCAGCGCCGCGGCCTCGCCGTTGCCCGCCCCGGCCTCGGCGGCCCCCGCCGCCTCGTCGGCCGGGGCCGCCGGGGCGGCGGGCTTGTCCTTCTCGCCCGCCTTCTCCCGGACTTTCCCCGTCTCGGGGTCGATGCGCCGCTTGTCGCGGATCACCGGTCCCTCCTTCTCCTCGCCCTCATCGGGAGAGGTACTCACGATGCGTCACCCTTCGGCTTGTCGTCGTCGATGATCTCGGCGTCGACGACCTCGTCGTCCTGGCCGCCCTGCGCGTCCGCCGTCGGCCCCGGTTCCTCGGCGCCGGCCTGGGCGCCCTCGGGGTTCTGGGCGTACATCGCGGCGCCCATCTTCTGGCTGACCTGCGCGAGCTTCTCCGTCGAGCCCTTGATGGCGTCGACGTCGGTGCCCTCCAGCGCCTTCTTGACCTCGGCGACGGCCTCCTCGACCTCGCCCTTCAGCTCCGCGGGGACCTTCTCGTCGTTCTCCCGCAGGAACTTCTCGGTCGAGTAGGCGAGGGTGTCGGCCTGGTTGCGGACCTCGGCCTCCTCCTTGCGGCGCTTGTCGTCCTCGGCGTACTGCTCGGCGTCCTTGACCATCTGCTCGATGTCGTCCTTGGGCAGCGCGCTGCCGCCCGTGATGACCATCGACTGCTCCTTGCCGGTGCCCTGGTCCTTCGCGCTGACGTTCACGATGCCGTTCGCGTCGATGTCGAAGGTGACCTCGATCTGCGGGACGCCGCGCGGCGCCGGGGGCAGGCCGGTGAGCTGGAAGGTGCCGAGCTTCTTGTTGTACGCGGCGATCTCGCGCTCGCCCTGGTAGACCTGGATCTCCACGGACGGCTGGTTGTCGTCGGCGGTGGTGAACGTCTCCGACCGCTTGGTCGGGATCGTCGTGTTCCGCTCGATGATCTTGGTGAAGATGCCGCCCTTGGTCTCGATGCCGAGGCTCAGCGGGGTGACGTCCAGCAGCAGGACGTCCTTCACCTCGCCCTTCAGCACGCCCGCCTGCAGGCTCGCGCCGATCGCGACGACCTCGTCCGGGTTGACGCCCTTGTTCGGCTCCTTGCCGGTCATCTCCTTGACCAGGTCGGACACCGCGGGCATCCGGGTGGAACCGCCGACCAGGACGACCTGGTCGATGTCGTTCACCGTGATGTTCGCGTCCTTCAGCACCGACTGGAACGGCGCCTTGGTCCGGTCGAGGAGGTCGGAGGTCAGCCGCTGGAACTCGGCCCGGGTGAGCTTCTCGTCCAGGTGCAGCGGGCCCTCCGCCGAGGCGGTGATGTAGGGCAGGTTGATCTGCGTCTCGGACGAACCGGACAGCTCGATCTTCGCCTTCTCGGCGGCCTCGCGGAGCCGCTGCAGCGCCATCTTGTCCTTGGACAGGTCGACGCCGTTGGCGTTCTTGAACTTCTCGACCAGCCAGTTCACGACGGCCTGGTCCCAGTCGTCGCCGCCGAGGTGGTTGTCACCGCTGGTGGCCTTGACCTCGACGACCCCGTCGCCGACCTCCAGCAGGGACACGTCGAACGTGCCGCCGCCGAGGTCGAACACCAGGATGGTGGCCTCGTTCTCCTTCTCCAGGTGGTACGCCAGCGCCGCGGACGTCGGCTCGTTGATGATCCGCAGGACGTTCAGACCCGCGATCTGGCCGGCCTCCTTGGTGGCCTGGCGCTGGTGGTCGGAGAAGTACGCCGGGACGGTGATGACCGCGTCGGTGACGGACTCGCCCAGGTACGCCTCGGCGTCCCGCTTCAGCTTCTGGAGCACGAACGCGCTCATCTGCTGCGGGTTGAAGTCCTTGTCGTCGATCTTGGTCTTCCAGTCGGTGCCCATCTCGCGCTTGACCGACCGGATCGTCCGGTCGACGTTGGTCACCGCCTGGCGCTTGGCGACCTCGCCGACCAGGACCTCGCCGTTCTTGGCGAAGGCGACGACGGACGGCGTGGTCCGCGACCCCTCCGCGTTGGCGATGACGGTGGGCTCGCCGCCCTCCAGGATCGCGACGACCGAGTTGGTCGTCCCGAGGTCGATGCCGACCGCACGTGCCATGTTCTCGTTCCTCCGTCGTTCGTCCGGTGTTATCGCACCCGGTCGCGTCCCGCTGGTCGTAAGCGGCAGGGTGCGGCCGGTTGGTCTCCAGTTCGCAAGGTTGCCCGGGCGGCTCCTCGTTGTCAAATCACTTGAGTCGCCCCGACTCAACTTTGCTGATGTTCTCTCTAACAGGACGTGTGAGCCCCCTATTCCGGTTCCCGCCGCACGAGAAAACCGACCTATGGGGGCGAACACGGAGGCTTCCTCCGGCAGAGACCTAGCGAACCCATCCGCCAGAGGAGACACATGAGTCCCCAACGCTGGAGCCGGGCACTGCTCGGCTCCCTGCTCGCCGCGGGCGCACTGGCCGCGGTATCCGCACCCGCCGACGCCGCCCCACCGCCCACCGGCGGCCTGACCCCGGGCAAAGCCTGGAAGGTCACCCTGCTGACCGGCGACGTCGTGTCGGTCCGGACGGCCGAGGGCGAGCCCCCGCTCGTCTCGGTGACCCCCGCGCCCGGCCGCGAGAAGGGCGCCTTCCGCAAGGAGATCCGCCCGGACGGCCACGTCGTCGTCACCCCGATGGACGTCGCCGGGCTCGTCGGCCGCGTCATCGACCCCGAACTGTTCGACGTCACGTCCCTGATCAAGCAGGGCTACGACGACGCGCGCAGCAAGGACCTCCCGCTGATCGTGCGGCAGTCCGGCGGCCCCCGCGCCCTCTCCGCGCTCGGCGGCGGCCTCGACAAGACGAAGGACCTGCCGAGCATCGACGCCGTCGCCGTCCGGCAGCCCAAGAAGGAAGCCCGCGGCCTCGGCGAGACCCTCAGCACGAAGAGCGCGAAGTCGACCGGCATCGAGCACATCTGGCTGGACGGCAAGGTCGAGGCGACCTTCGCGCCCTCCGCCCCCGCCGCCCACCGCCTCGACCGGAACCTGCGCCAGGTCGGCGCGCCCGCCGCCTGCGCGCCGGGTACACCGGCGAGGGCGCGAAGGTCGCCGTCCTCGACAGCGGCGTCGACGCCGGCCACCCCGACCTCGAAGGACGCATCACCGCGACGGAGAACTTCTCCGAATCCCCCGACACCGCCGACCGCCTCGGCCACGGGACGCACGTCGCCGCGACGATCGCCGGCACCGGCGCGGCGTCCGGCGGCGAACGCAAGGGCGTCGCCCCGGACGCGGACCTGCTGATCGGCAAGGTCCTCGGCGACGACGGCTACGGCAGCGACTCCGCCGTCATCGCCGGAATGGAATGGGCCGCGGCCCGCGCCGACGTCGTCAACATGAGCCTCGGCGGCTACCCGACCGACGGCACCGACCCGGTCTCCCTCGCGCTGAACGGCCTCACCGCCGAGCACGGCACCCTGTTCGTCGTCGCCGCGGGCAACGACGGCGCGATCGAGACGGTCGGCGCACCGGGCTCGGCCGAAGCCGCCCTCACCGTCGGCGCCGTCGACGGCCGCGACCGCCTCGCCGAGTTCTCCAGCCGAGGCCCGGTCGGGCGCACCGCCAAACCCGAAGTCGTCGCCCCCCGGCGTCGACATCATCGCCGCCCGCTCCGAAGGCACCGCGATCGGCACCCCGCTCGACGCGAACTACACGAAGCTGTCGGGCACGTCGATGGCGGCACCGCACGTCGCGGGCGGCGCGGCCCTGCTCGCCGCCGCACACCCCGACTGGAAGCCGTCCCGCCTGAAGGCGGCCCTCGTCGGCACCGCCGACCCCGCCACCGGCGGCGACCCGTACGAACTGGGCGCCGGACGTCTCGACGTCGGCGAAGCCGCACGCACGCCCGTCCTGGCCGACCAGGGCGTCGTCGACCTCGGCACCTCCGCGTACCCCGGCCATGGCGAGCTGTCGACGAAGCTCGGCTGGACGTCGTCGTCGGGGAAAGCCGCCCGGTTGACGCTCGACGTCGAAGTGACCGACCGCGACGGCCGCACGACGGACGGCGCCGCGACCGTCCCGTCCCACGTGGACGTCCCGGCGAACGGCACGGCCACGGCCCCGCTGACGATCGACGCATCGCGCCTCGACCCCGGCCTGCACACCGCCGTCGTGACGGCGAAGGGCGGCGGCGCGACCGTCCAGACCGTCGCCACGCTCTACGTCGAACCCCCGACGCACACCCTCACCATCGACGCGACCCCGCTCCCCGGCGCCGACCCCGCGAACCTGTACGCCTGGGCGACCGTCGTCAACACGACCGACGTCGTGGAACTGGCCACGACCGTCGAGGTCGCGGACGGCGCGACGAAGATCCGCGTCCCCGAGGGGCGGTACTCGATCCTCGGCACCGTCCAGGGCGGCGGAACCGGTGACGCCTGGTACTACGCCGTCGCCGGTGACCCCGACGTCCTCGTCGACGGCGACACGACCGTGACGCTCGACGGCGCGAAGGCCGTCCCCGCCACCGTGCAGGTCGAGGGCGTCCAGACGAAGGCGATCTCGAACTACGCGAACGTCGTCCAGTCCACCGACCAGGGCATGTGGTCGATGACGACCACCTCCGGCGACGCCGAGGCGGCGCCCATGATGCTCCAGCCGATGGACGCCCCGCAGACCGGCTCGCTCCGCGCCTACGCCGCGCACCGGCTCCGCGGCCCCGACGGGTTCTACGACGTCCTGCGCCCGCTCGGCGACGGGATCCCCGCGGACCCGTCCCACGTCATCACCGCCGCCGAGCACGCGAAGCTGGCCCGCGTCGACGCGCGGTTCGCCGCGTTCGACGGCGACGCGACCGAAGTCCTCGCCGACAAGCGCTACGGGCTCACCCCCGAGGGCCTGCTGCTCTTCGACGCCTACGCCGACGGCACACCCGCCGGGACGACCCGCACCGACCACGTGTCGACCGGCGACGGCATCCGCTGGACGGCCTGGGGCTCGCCCCGCGACATCCCGGGCGGCTGGGTCGACCAGTCCACGGTGACCGAGTTCCGGCCGGGCCAGCACGTCGAACACACGTGGGGACGCCAGCCGCTCCGCCCCGGCCCGTACTCCGGCACCGGTTTCTCATCGAGCACGTGCGTCCCGGCCCCCACCACCCGCACCCGCGGCAACCTGCACGTCGCGCTCGTCGACCTGCAGACCCGTCCGGACGGGTTCGACTGCGGCGTCGAAGGCATCACCGGCAAGCTCGCACTGTCCGCCGACGGGAAGAAGGTCGGCGAGACGGACGGCCCGGTCGGCGACTTCACCGTCCCGTCCGGCGACACCGAGTACAAGCTGACGTACGAGAACGACTCGTCGGCGATCCTCCCGGTGTCGACGCGCACGTCGACGTCCTGGACCTTCGACTCCCGCGCCCCCCGCGGCGACGAGAGCACCGGCGTCCCGCTCCTCCTCGTCGACTACGACCTCAACCTCGACCTGACGAACCGCCCGACGGACGAACCGGCCGTCTTCACGGCGTCGCGCATGGCGGGCACCGGCGACACGAAGGTCACCGGCCTCCGTTTCTGGACGTCGACCGACGACGGCGCGACCTGGACCGAAGCCGAGACGAAGCCCCTCGGCAACGGCAAGTTCAGCGCCCCGCTCCCGTCCAAGGGCTCCGTCTCTCTGCGCGTCAGCGCGGAAGACGAGGGCGGCAGCGCCATCGACCAGACGATCATCCGCGCCTACAACGTCAACTGACCCACCCCGGCGCCCGGCGGAGGGAATCCCTCCACCGGGCGCCGCCCAGCGCCATAAGGTGAGCCGGTGGTGGACACCGATCACGTTCGTCTGGGTCGAATAGCCGACAAACTCGCCGCAGCGCGCTCGGCCCCCATACCGTCGACGCCTTCGGCGCGGAAACACACCGGTTCGAACTCAAGCCGCCGTTGCCCGAGGCCGTCGTGGCCGAGTTCGAAGAACGCCACGAGGTGGAGCTTCCCCCGGACTACCGCCTGTTCATCACCGAACTGGGAGCCGAAGGCGCAGGCCCGGGCTACCGGCTGTGCCGTCTCGACACCGCATGCTGTACGTATCGCCGGTCGGGCCACCTAGCCCAGCCCAGCCCGTACCTGCCCGGCCCGCGATACTTCGGTGATTGGGAGCAGCGGTACGAGGATGTGCCAAGGCCGGACCGGAACTTTTTGCGAGGCACCCTGGCGATAGCCGCCCACGGATGTTCGCTCGTGACCCACCTCGTGGTGACGGGACCGGCGCGCGGACGGCTGTTCAACCTCGACAGCGAAGGACCGGTCGGCCCGTACGTCGTCGAAGACATCGACTTCCTGGCCTGGTACGAACGGTGGCTGGACGAAATCGTCGCCGGTTACGACGTGGGCTGGTTCGGCGAACGGCTCCCGCTGGACGAACCCGAACTCCTCGCCGTCCTCACCGACGACCCGTCACCACCCCGGCGTGCCCGCGCCGGAGAGTCGCTGCTGCAACAGCCGGCGCTCGGCGACACCGCCTGGAACGCTCTGCTCGCCGCCATGACGAGCGACCCCGACCCGACCGTCCGCGCGAACTGTGGGACCAACTGCGTTGGGAAAGGCACAAGCACGGGCGCACTCTGTCCGACGCCGAAGCGATCGCGGACGACATCGCGCAACACGCCAGGTCGAGCACTCCACGCGGGCTCAACGCACTAAGTATTCTGCGCAAACTCACCTTCATAGACATCTGTTCGGAACTAGCGTGCGACGACCTCGAACGCCAACGGCATGGGGCATACCAGCTCGCCTGGCCGTACGCGTTCCAACAGGAAGACCCTCCGCAAAGCCTGCTGGTCGACGTGGTCGGCGGACTCATAGACGACGCGGACCCGCGCCTTCGATCACACGGCGTTGCCGCAATCCACCTTTTCCGTCTCGCCGACTTCCGCCCTCGGCTCAGCACGCTGCAGCAAGTCGAGACCGACCCCTGGGTGCAGTACGAGATCGAACGGTGTCTCAGCGAGGACCTGACCCAGACCTGGGAGGACTTCGCGGCGGCTGCAATGGATGGCTACACCGACGAGCCTCCCTTCTGACCACCAGCGCGGCTAGTTTTAGCGACATGTCGGTTGCGCAGAGCTTGGCCGTTCTCCCCACCCCGTTCCTCGTCGAGCACCTGCCGGACGCGACCCGTCCCCAGGACGACGAGTGGACCGCCCTCGTGCGTGCGCCCGGGGGCGGTCTCACCGTGGTCAGGGAGGCCCCGCACGACGTCCGGAACGACCGCTGGGTCGGCCTCTACAGCGGCGAGACCGCGCACGACCTGGAGGCGACCGGCATGCTGGCCGCTCTCGTGGACCCGCTCGCCGAGGTCGGGATCTCGGTGTTCGCCGTGTCCACCTACTACGCCGACCTGCTCCTGGTCCCGGAACCGAGACTGGACGATGCCGTCACCGCCCTCGAAGCCGCAGGACACACCGTCCGCAGGTAAGGCCGTCCGGCGCGTCCGCTCGGCGATCGCTGCAGCCGACGGACGACGGCCGAGGAAGGCGAACAGGCCACGCCGAGCCGGTCGCCGATGCCGGGGTGCGAGAGGACGACTCGGCGCGGCGGCCCGCGCATGCACCGGCGGCACCCGCCGCTGCTCGTCCAGCCGCCGGGCCAACTCCGCGAGGGTCGCGGCTTCGAGGAGCCGGTCGTGTCCCGCGCCGTCGCGGATGAGCGCCCACCACCGTCGCGTGAACGCCCCAGCCCATACGCACGTGCCCGGATAGCGCCGCTGCAGTTCGGCGGCGGTCACCGTTCCGTCCCGTCGCGTCGGGCGAGGTAGGCGAGGACGAACGTGGTCGCTTCGACGATTCGGTCGGCTTCGGCGATCGGTTCGTTACAGGACGTCCAGAACCAGTGGCGTCCGCCGTCGTCGGGGCGCGGACGGCACGTGATGACGTCGCCCAGGACGGACGCGTCGTCACAGCACCCGCCCACGCCCGGGTTCGAGACGCGCAAGCCGTGCGCGGTGAGTTCGACGTCGAGTCGCCGCGCGCCCAGATGCGCGCCGAGCACCGCGAGCGGGTCGGGTTGAAAAGTACGATCTGCCATAGGTCGGACCACCCTCCGGCCAAGGCCCGGCCCCTGGTGTGCCAGCACCAGGCCGGGCCGCCCTAGTTCGGAAATGGAGGGACCACCGGCGCTTCGTCCTCGACGGCTCGCAGCACGTGGACGATCCGGTCTGCGGCCGCCGTGACGTCGTCGGCCCGGCCGAGCGACTGCCCCCAGGCCCAGCGGAACTCGACGCCGTCGCAGGCGATGCGGTCGTTCAGGCGCGGCGCCGCCGGATTGGTGACCGTCAGGGCGTCACCGTGCAGACGCGTGCGCCAGCCGCGCCGCGCCAACTCGTCGGCGAGGGCTTGGAGCGGCGCCGAACCGTTCGTGGTCTCCATGGCCGGAACGGTAGGACTCGGGCGGATGCCGAAAGTCACAAGCGTGAACTCAGTGCGGAATGCCCATCCGTGCGGCGAGTCCTCGCAGCTCACGGCCTATGGCGGTGCTCTTGTTCTGCTGCACCATAACCGCTACGGTTTCGGCCACTTGGCCTGAATTGCGAATCTTATGCGGCGCGATTCGCTCGGCGCGCAGCAGCCAGCGCTCGGCCTCGGCGCGGGTCCTTTTCTCCCGTGCGAGCCCGCGCCCCACATCGGCCACGAACGTGGCGTGCCGTCCGCGGCGCGGGGCGATGGCGCGCTCGTCCACGTCCCGGGCGAGTTCCAGCAGCGTGCCGCCGCGCTCGCCGCGCTCGGTGGCCAGCGCGACCTTCCAGACGCCGACGTTCGAGGCGGAGAACGCTCCCCAGTTGGCGCCCGGGGTGTCGGGCGTGCGGTCGGCCAGTTCGGCGGCACGGCCGAGCCAGTCGCGTGCCCGTCCATGCTCGTGGACGACCGTGGCCTGCAAGGCGGCGGCGAGGGTGGTCATGCCGAGCACCTGCACGCCCAGGTCGTCCCGGACGTGCGGCTCCAGAGCGTCCGCCGCGCGTTCGGCGGCGGCGAGCGTCTCGTGCCGGGCGGTGGTCGGCATCGTGTGGATCCGCAGGGTCGCGGCCTTCCCGGCGGCGACCGGGTCGTCCAGCAGCGCGGCGGCCTCGGCGGCGCGCATGGCCGCGATCGCCGCCAGGTACCCGTAGCCGAGGTCCTTGGCCGCGAACGTGGCCGTCTGGAACGCCTCGATGAGAGCATGCAACGCCGCCCGGTGCGCCGCCTCGTCCGCCGGTGCACAAGCGTGAACGTGCAGTTCGCCGATGAGGGCGGGCAGCTTCTCCCCGACCGTCTCATGCTTGTACTTGCTGCGTTCGATGCGCCCGATCTCGGTGACGAGTTCGTCCAGCGGCCGGGCCCGGTCGGCCGCCGGCGCGGTGAGCGTGTTGGTCATCAGCGCGGCCCGGACGGCCGGGATCGTGGCGTGCGGCGCCGCCTGGACGGGGTCGGCGGTGAGGTGCGGGCCGCCGACGAGTTCGGTTTCGGAGACGCGGAGCGCGGACGCCAGCGCGGAGATGTGCGAGCGGCGGTCCAAAGCGCGCTGGCCCCGCTCCGCCATGGACAGGAAGCTCTTCGACAAACCCGCGAGCCCGGCGAGTTCCTCAAGGGTCAGCCCGCGCCATCGGCGAAGTGCCCGCAGACGGGCGCCTATGGTGATCTCGTCCCGCATCGTCCTCGCACCTTCCTCAAGGGATCAGACATCCTCAGCGTAAGTCGCGAGGCCCCTGCCCGGCCGCCGGAACGGGGATGGCCACGGAAGGGGAGATGACCGTGAACGGTGCAGAAGTGCGGCGGGTTGGTGGGGGCGAGGTGTTGGGGGGCTCGCGGAGCTGGCCGACCTGTATGGGCGGGTTTACGCGGAGCCGCCGTACGACTCCGCGCCCAAGTTCTCCCGGGCCCGCTTCCTGGAACGGACGCGCGGGCAGGTGCGGGCGTCGGGCTTCTCCCTCGTCGAGGTTCGCCGCGACGAACGACTCGCGGGGTTCGCGTTCGGGTTCTCGATGCGGCGCGGTGGCTGGTGGGCGAACGCGTCCCTACCGCCCCCGGACGTCCTGGACGCGCCGAAGTTCGCGGTGGTCGAGCTGGTCGTCGAGCGGACGGAACGCGGGGCGGGCCTGGGCGGGGCGCTGCTGGACGCTCTCCTGTGCGAGCGTCCGGAGCCGATCGCCACGCTCGCCGCCGTGCTCGGTGCCGACGCCTACGGCTGGTACGTGCGGCGGGGGTGTCGGAAGGCGGCGGAGTTCCGCGTCGAGCCGCCGCACTCCGACGCGCTCGTCCTCGACCTTCGCGGGGCGGCCGCCTGACGGCGAAGACGGGCGCGGCTACGGCGTCCACCGGCGGGCGGGGAGGCGGACTTCGAACAGTGCGCCGCCCTCGGGTGCGTCGCCGACGGTGATCTCCCCGCCGTGTGCGCGGACCAGGTCGTGGGTGATCGCCAGGCCGAGGCCGGCGCCGCCGTCGTCGCGGCTGCGGGCCTCGTCCAGCCGGACGAACCGCTCGAAGATTCGTGCGCGGTCGTCCGGTGGCACCCCGTCGCCGTCGTCGGCGACGCGGAGTACCGCCGCGCCGCCGTGGGCGGCGAGCCGCACGCGGATCACGGCGGCCGCGTGCCGTTCGGCGTTGTCGAGCAGGTTGCACAGGACGCGGGCCAGCCGTACGCGGCTGCCCGCGACCGTCGGCACGTCCGCGACGTCGGCCTCGATGACGAGCGCGCGTGCGCCCGCGGGACGGCGCCGCAGTTCGTCGCGCACGAGTTCCGCCAGGTCCACCGGCTCCGGCGAGACGGGCCGGTCTCCGGCGTCGAGGCGGGCGAGCAGCAGCAGGTCGGCGGCCAGGTGCTGGAGCCGGACGACGTCGTCGGTCAGTTCGGCCATGTCCAGCAGCCGGGGGTGCGCCGCCGCCACCTCCAGCTGGGTGCGCAGTGAGGCGATCGGGGTGCGCAGCTCGTGCGCGGCGTCGGCGACGAACTCGCGCTGTCGCGTGACGGAGCGTTCCAGCGCGGCCAGGGTCTGGTTCGTCGTGTCCGCCAGTTCCGCGACCTCGTCCCGCGACCTGGGCACCGGGACGCGCCGGGTCAGATCGCCGGAGCCCGTGATCTCCAGCAGTTCGCCGCGGATGGCCGCCACCGGGCGCAGGGCGCGCCGGGTGACCAGCCAGGTTCCGCCCGCCACCACGCCCAGCAGGAGGGGGAGGCCGACGAGCAGCGCGCGGTCCACCGTGGCGACCGCCTCACGCGACGTGGTCAGGGAGGCGCCCGCGTACACGGTGAAGGTCTCGCCGTCGGGGGTGGTCGCCTCCACCGCCGCGAACCGGTAGTCGGCGGTGCGGCCGTCCACGGTGGCGCGGCCCGTGGCGTGCCGGGCCTCTTCGGAGACCCGGCCCGAGCGGGGATCCTCCTCGTCCAGGTCGTCGCCGTCCTCTTCTGCCAGGAGCCGCGCGGCCCGCGGGCCGTGCGTCGTCGCGGGATCGCCGGTGCCGCTGACGGCCTGCAGGTCTTCGCTCGCCGCGCGGACGCGGCCGGCAGCGTCCACGATCTGGATCGGGCGCTCGTCGGTGTTGTCCAGCTCCAGGCGGTCGCAGGGGGTGCCGGTGGCGAGCTCGGCGGCGGTCTCGCGGGCGGTCATCTCGGCCCGCAGGTCGGTGTGTCCGGCGAGGTTGGCCCGCAGCAGGGACACCATGATCAGCGCCGCGGCGGCCAGTGCCGCGGCGACCACGGCGGTCGCGCCCACCGTGGTGCGGGCGCGCACCGAGCCGACCGGACGCGGCATCTAGGCGTCCCCGCCGGGACGAGCGCCGCCGTTGGCGGCCAGCCGGTATCCGACGCCGCGCACCGTGGTGATCGATCTGCGGCCGAAGGGGGCGTCGAGCTTGCGGCGCAGCGAGCTCACGTAGACCTCGACGATGTTCGGGTCGCCGTCGAAGGCGCCGTCCCAGACGTGCGCGAGGATCTGCGCCTTCGACACGACGAGGCCGGCGTTGGCCGCCAGATGCTCCAAGACGGCGAACTCTTTCGCGGTCAGGTCCACCTGTACGTCGGCGCGCAGGACGCGCGGCCGGCGTGGTCGATGGTGAGGTCGCCGAGTTCGATGAGGGGCGCGGCGCCCCGGGTGCGGCGCCGTAGCAAGGCCCGGATGTGGGCGAGCAGCACCACGTAGGAGAACGGTTTGGTGAGGTAGCCGTCGGCGCCGGTGTCGAGCCCTTCGGCCTGGTCGTATTCGCCGTCCTTGGCGGTGAGCATCAGGATCGGGGTGTCGTCGCCCGCCGAGCGCAGGGCCGAGCAGACCCGGTAGCCGTTCATCCGGGGCAGCATGATGTCGAGCAGAATCAGGTCGTAGTCGTTTTCCAGCGCCTTGTTCAGGCCCGTTGCGCCGTCGTGCGCCGTGTCGACCGCGAAGCCCTCGGCGGCCAGCCCCTGCGCCAGCGATCTGGCCAGCCGTTTCTCGTCCTCGACGATCAGTAGGCGCATCTTCCTAGCCTGTCAGAGGTCTATCTAAAGGTGGAGTCAACGTTCGGTCGGTCGCGGTTCAAATAGGCTTTCCGGCGGGTATTCCGCGGAAGCGGTCCGATCGGCCGCTTAGCATGTGCGGCAGAGATGTTTCCTTCCTTGCCTTGTGCGTGAGGAATGCGGACATATCCGGAGAGGGTCATGAAATTCGCTGCCAGAAACGCGTTGTCGGGGCGGGGGGCGTCGCTTGCGGCGGCGGTCGTGGTGGGCGCGCTGATCGGGGCCGTGACCACGTCCGTGGCCGCCGCCCGCGACGGCGGCGATCGGCGGTCGGCGTCTCGCATCACCGGCCTGCGGGCCGCCGACGCCGCGCTGAAAACGATCCCCGGCGGCCACATCGAGGGCCTGGAGATGGACTACGACGGCCGGAGGCTGGTGTGGGAGACCGACGTGCTGGCCGTCGACGGCACCTGGCGGGAGCTGCACCTCGACGTCCACGACGGCCGCGTCCTGGCCGACCAGATCGACCGGCCCGAGGTTTCCGAGGACGGCGACGGCTGCGACGACCCCAAGTCCGATGAGGGCGTCGCGGGTCCGGCGGCCCAGTCCGCGGCGCTGCGATCGGCGAAGATCAGCGCGTCCCGGGCCGCGCGGGTCGCGCTGGAGGAGGTGCCCGGCACCATGGTCTCGGTGGACTTCGAGTACCGCCGTACGGCGCACGTCTGGGAGATCGACATCACCGCCGAGAACGGGACGGCGCACAAGCTGAAGGTGGACGCCGCCTCCGGCGCGCTCGTCGCGAACATCTCCGGCGGGGGCGACGACTGATCGGTCCGTCAGTGCGCGGCGGAGTGCGCCGCCAGGCCGATCGGGAGCGCCTTCACCCGCAGGTCGTGACACTCCGGGCAGATCGGATCGACCCAGGGCGGTTGGGCGGGCACCCCGCTCAATTGCCAGGCGATCCCGTGGCCGCAGTGCCGCGCCTCGTACAGGTCCTCCCACACGACCAGGCAGTGCAGGCAGTAGAAACGCCATTTCTCGGTGGCCGTCGCGATATTGTGTGCGTGCCCGACTGGACACTGCGTGCGCGTATCTGCGTCTAGCGTGGACCACATATGGGGATGGCGGACTTCAGGCTGTGGAAGCACGGTCACTTCTTCCACGACGGTGTTCCCCATGTGAAGGTCCATCGGATTCCTCCCTGGTCTCGGTGCGTTGTTCCTCCGATGGATTCACCATGACGGACGTTCCTGAGGCCAGGCTGAAGCATTCTGAACGTTTCTTCAGAGCGATTCATTTGCGACATTTCGGCACAAGTTAGGTTGATCGTCTCTTCGTTCGCGACGGATCTATCTCGTTTCGCGATAGATCCGATGACGAACATGTGTTGGACTCATCGATCATCCTTGGCCGAGGCTGACGGCATGAGACCTCAGGTGTCGCGCGGGTTGCTCCTGCTGATGTCGACGGCGACCGGACTGGCGGTCGCGAACAACTACTTCGCCCAGCCGCTGCTCGATCTGATCGGACGCGAGCTGGGGATGACCGCGTCGGCGGCGGCGCTGGTGGTGACGGCCGCGCAGTGCGGGTACGCGCTCGGGCTGATCCTGCTGGTGCCGCTCGGCGACCTGGTGGACCGGCGGCGGCTGGCCGTGTGCCTCTACGCCGCGACCGCGGTGTTCCTGCTGGTGTCGGCCACCGCGACCAGCGGCGCGGTGCTGCTGGCCGGGACCGCGCTGACCGCGCTGACCTCGGTGGGAGCGCAGGTCGTGGTGCCGTTCGCGGCGACGCTCGCGGCGCCCGAGGAGCGCGGGAAGGTCGTCGGCACGGTGATGACCGGGCTGATGCTCGGGTTGCTGCTGGCGCGGACGGCGTCCGGCACGCTGGCCGAGCTGGGCGGGTGGCGGACGGTCTACTGGGTGAGCGCGGTCCTGATGGCGCTGATGGCCGTGCTGCTGCGCGTCCGGCTGCCGCGCCTCGACGGTGAGCCCGCGGGTCTCTCGTACGGCGGGTTGCTGCGCTCGACGGTGGCGATGCTCAAGTACGAGCCGCTGCTGCGGTGGCGGGCCGCGATGGCCGCGCTGAGCCTGGCGTCGTTCAGCGTGCTGTGGACGGCCGCGACGCTGCTGCTGGCGCGGGCGCCCTACGGCTGGTCGGAGTCGGCCATCGGGCTGTTCGGCCTGGTCGGGGTCGTGGGCGCGCTGACCGCGTCGGTCGCGGGACGGCTGGCCGACCGCGGCCGCGTCCAGGCCGTGAGCGGGGCCGGGACGGTCCTGCTGGCGGCGTCGTGGCTGCTGCTCGCGGGCGGGGAACGCTCGGTGGTCTGGCTGTTCGCCGGTGTCGTCCTGCTCGACCTGGCGCACCAGGCGGTGCTCAACAGCAGCCAGAACGTCGTCTACGCGCTGCGCCCCGAAGCCCGCAACCGGATCAACTCCGCCTTCATGACCGTGTTCTTCGTCGGCGGCGCCGTGGGCTCCGCGCTGACCGCGGTGGTCTGGGCGCACGGCGGCTGGACCGCCGTGTGCGTCCTCGGCGCCGCGCTCTCCACCGGGACCGTCGTCCTCTGGGCCCTCGAACGGCTCGCCGCCGCCCGCACCCCGAACCTCGTCCTCGCCACCGCCAAGGGAGATTGACCGTGTCGCGAACCGTGCTGATCACCGGAGCCACCGGAACCGTGTCCACCGCGCTGATGGACGCCCTCAAGGGGACGGACGTGCGCCTGCGGGCCCTCGTCCGGGACGCGTCGAGGGGCGTGCCGGGCGCAGAGACGTGCGTCGGCGACCTCGACGACGCCCGGTCGCTGCCGCCCGCCTTCGAGGGCGTGCAGGACGTGTGGCTGCTCGTGCCGAACGGGCCGCGGGCGCCCGAGCACAACATGAACGCGCTGTGGGCCGCGCGCCGCGCGGGCGTCGAGCGGATCGTGCGGCTGTCGGTCGTCGGGGCGGCGCACGACGCGCCGAACCGCAGCGGACGTCTGCACGCCCTGTCGGACGTGGAGACCGAGTCGTCCGGAATGCGGTGGACGATCCTGCGGCCGCACTGGTTCATGCAGAACCTGCTGAACGAGGCGGCCGACATCGCCCGCGGGACGTTCGCGCTGAACATGGCGGACGCGCGGATCGGCATGATCGACGCCCGCGACATCGCAGACTGCGCCGCCCGGATCCTGCGCGACGACCCCGGCCGCCACCACGGCCGGACCTACACCCTGACCGGCCCGCGTTCGCTGACGTTCGCCGAGGTCGCCGAGCGGCTCGGCGCCGCCCTCGGCCGGCCGGTGAGGTACCGGCCGGTCGGCGACGACGCCAAGCGCGCGGCGCTCCTCGGGTACGGGGTCCCGGCCTGGATCGTCGACATGCTGGAGGAGTACGCGCGGGCGTACGCGTCCGGCTGGGGCGACCACACCACCGGGACGGTCGCCGAGCTGCTCGGCCGTCCGCCGCGCGACGTCGCCGACTTCGCCCGCGCCCACGCCGCCGCGTTCACCCCCTGAGGAGGAGGTCATCGTGCGAGGGCGATCACGGCCGGCCCGGGACGGTCGCGGAACGGGCGTAGACCCGCCCGCCGGAGGCGGCCGAGGCCAGCGGACGGCGCCACAGCGTCGCGCCGTCGCGCGGGCGGGTGCGCGCGAGCGCGGTCCCGGGGCGTTTCAGGACGGTGCCGTCGCCGAGGGCCCGCCGCACGTACGGCCGCCCGCAGGCCAGCGCCCGTCCGGTCGACAGGTCGATCTCGTCGGCGCATCCGGCGAGTGTAAAGCCCTCACCGGGCGGGCGAGAGGAAAGCGTGTCCCGGTGGCCCCGGCCGCGACTTTCCTGTGAGGAAAGTACGTGCTACTTTCCTCACAGGAAAGTAGATGAGGGAGGGCTGCCATGAACCCCGACGACGCCCGCAGCGCACTCGCCGACGCGCACCGGCTCCAGGAACGGACGCGCGACGAGCACGTGCGTCAGCAGTTCGCCTGGCCCTACATGTGCGCGACGGCGCTCGGCATCTTCATCGCCTTCGGGTCGACCGACCTGCCCGCGCCGTGGGACACCCTGGCCTTCCTGCTGGGCGAGGGCGTCCTCATCGGGTCGGTGATCCTGCAGCGCCGCCGGGCCGCCGTCCGCATGAAGGCGAACGTCGGCGACGGCCTGTTCGTGCTCCTCGGGGCCTTCCTGGTGCTCGCGGGCTACATCGCCTTCAACGTCGTCGCGTCGCTCGGCGTCCTGTCGTTCGGGCTTCCCACGCCCCGGATCTTCGCGGCGGCCGCCTTGGCGCTGCTCTTCCTGGCGCTCGCCGGACCCTCCCGGCGCCTGTACACCGCGCTCGTCCGGAACACCTGATGGAGCCCGGGTTCGACGAGTTCCTGCACGTGCCTGCGCGGCTGTCGATCGTCGCGCTGCTCGCGCCGGCCGACTGGGCCGAGTTCGCGTTCGTCCGCGACGCCGTCGGCACGAGCGACTCGGCCCTGTCCAAGCAGATCACCGCGCTGGCGAACGCCGGCTACGTGACCGTGAAGAAGGGACGCGACGGCGGTGTGCGGCGCACGCACGTGCGCCTCACCCCGCGAGGACGGGAGGCGTTCGCGCGGCACGCGGCGGCGCTGGAGGCGATCGTCGCCGCCGCCCGGCACGCCCCCGCGGGGGAAGAAGCGTCCTGAGGCGATACACACTCCGGCGGTCACGAGTGTGTATCGTGTGGGCATGGCGCGTCTCAACATCACGCTCCCCGATGAGCTGGCCGCCACGCTCCAGGGGCTCGCCGAGGACAAGAAGATCGCCTCGGTGTCCGGTTTCCTCGCCGACGGCGCCCGCCTCAAGCTGTCCTACCTGCGCGACGCCGCGACCGTCGACGAGCTGTTCGGCCCGCCGACCCCCGCCGAGCAGGCCATGATCGACCATCTCGTCGACGAGAACGCGCCGCACGACCGGCACGCCCAGTGATCACCGGTCAGGTCTTCGACGCGACCGCCCTCCTGGACCTGGCCACCGGCAAGACGATCTACGTGCGGGCCCGGCTGCGCGCGTCGATCGCCCAGCACGCCACGGTCGTCATCCCCGCCGCCGCGCTCGCCCGCGCCTGGCAGCTCGTCCCCGACCGCGGCCGCACCGTCCTCGACCGGCTCCCCGCGATGCAGGTCGTCCAGGTCGACGACCTCGACGACGTCATCGCCAAGCAGACCGGACGGCTCGTCGCCGCGACCCCCGACCTGCGGCTCGACATCGCGCAGGCCGCCTGGTCGGCGCGCTGGCGCCGCTGGCCGATCCTGACCGCCGCGCCCGAGGAGTACACCGGCGTCCCGGACGTCCGGGTCGAGCCGATCCCCTGAGCGGTCCCGGTCAGGCCCAGGACGCGAGGCCCGACTGGAGCGTTTCGAGGGCCTCGTCGACGGCGTCCGGGAGGTTCATCGACGGGTCCTCGGTCCAGCGGACCATCAGGTCGAGGAACACGCCGAAGACCGCACCGGCGAGGGTCCGGACGGCGCGGTCGTCCGGGGCGCGGCCCGTCCGCTCGGCGAACACCTCGCCGAGGGTCCGCATCGTCGCGAGGAGGTTCCCGAACGCCGCGCCGCGCAGTGCCGGGACGTCCAGGATGAGGACGGCCCGGTCCCGTGCGGCGGCGGCGTCGGCCGGGGGGAGCCCGTCGAGCGTCGCGCGCATCGCGTCGCGCAGCGCCCGCAGCGGCGGGACGTCCGGCGGGCTGCCGCGCAGCGCCTCGAACAGGACCGGGTCGTAGTCGTCGCTGACCACCAAGTCCTC
Source organism: Actinomadura sp. CNU-125 (assembly GCF_001942465.1). Classification (GTDB taxonomy): domain Bacteria; phylum Actinomycetota; class Actinomycetes; order Streptosporangiales; family Streptosporangiaceae; genus Spirillospora. The sequence goes on along the minus strand of NZ_MKJY01000477.1, from coordinate 19,162 downwards.
TTTCGTGGGGAAGTAGCGGAACACCGTGGTGTGCGCGACCTCGGCCTCCCGCGCGATCTGCTCGACCGTGGTCGCCTCGTACCCGCGCTCCCGGAACAGCCGCAGCGCGGTCGCCTGGATCAGCGCCCGCGTCCGGGCCTTCTTCCGTTCCCGTAGCCCAGACGCCACCGCGCACCTCCCGTACGTGCCTCCGGTCGACCCTACCGACCGTCCGGACCGTCCACGAGGCCCCGGCCCTCGACGTCCACCCGCGGCAGGACGCGGTCCAGCCACCGCGGCAGCCACCAGCCCGCCCGCCCGAGCAGCGCCAGCACCGCCGGGACGATCGTCATCCGCACCACGAACGCGTCGAAGAACACCGCGACGGCCAGCGCGAACCCGAACGACTGCAGCATCGGCAGGTCCGACAGGACGAACCCGGCGAACACGCTGATCATGATGAGCGCCGCCGCCGTCACCACCCGGGACCCGTGCGCGAGCCCCGCGACCACGGACGGGACGGGCGCCGCGCCCCGCACGTGCTCCTCCCGCATCCGGGTGACGAGGAAGACCTGGTAGTCCATCGCCAGCCCGAACACCATCCCGATCATCATCACCGGCAGCAGGTTCACGATGATCCCGGACGCGTGCACGCCGACGCCGTCCAGCCAGCCCCACTGGAACACCGCGACGACCGCGCCGAACGTCGCGGCGATGCTGAGCAGGAACCCGGCCGTCGCCTTCAGCGGCACCAGGACCGACCGGAACACCAGCATGAGCAGCAGGAACGCGAGCCCCACGATGAGCAGCAGGTACCCGGTCAGCGCGCCCGCCAGCTTGCGGGACGTGTCGACGTCGATCGCCGTCCGCCCGGTGACCGCGACCCCCGGGCCCGTCGCGTCCCGGATCTCCTCGATCAGCTCCTCGGTCGCCTCGCTCGTCGGCCCGCCGTCCGGCACCACCCGGACGAGCGCCGTGCGGCCCGCGTCGTCGACCGCGGCCGTCCGCACGTCGGCGACGCCGTCCAGCGCCCCGACCGTGGCGGTGACGCGGCGGGCCGCCGCCGCGGCGTCCGCGTCCTGCACGACCAGCGTCAGCGGCCCGTTGAACCCGGGGCCGAACGCGTCCGCGACCAGGTCGTACGCCCGCCGCTGCGTGGTGTCGCGCGGCGCCGTCCCGTCGCCCGGCAGGCCGAGCCGCAGGTCGAGCGCGGGGACCGCCGCGACCGCCAGCGCCGCGACCGCGAACGCCAGCACCGGGACCGGGCGCGCGGTGACGAACCGTCCCCACCGTCCGCCGGTGCGGGCCCGCGCGGGCCGCCGCCCCCAGCGCCCGGCGACGAACCCGATCAGCGCGGGCAGCAGCGTCAGCGCGACCAGCACCGACACCGCCACGGTCAGCGCCGCCGCGAGCCCGAGTTCGGTCAGCACCGGGATGCCCACGACCGCGAGCCCCGCGAGCGCGATCACGACCGTCAGGCCCGCGAACACCACCGCCGTCCCGGCCGTCCCGACCGCGCGCCCGGCCGCCTCCACCGGTTCCCGCCCGGCGAGCACCTCGTCCCGGTAGCGGGAGATGATGAACAGTGCGTAGTCGATCGCGACCGCGAGGCCGAGCATCAGCGCCAGCGCCGGGGTGTCGGAGTTCAGCGTCAGGAACCCGGACGCGGCCACGATCGCCGACAGCCCGACGCCGATCCCGGCGATCGCCGTCAGCAGCGGCAGCCCGGCCGCCGTCAGCGACCCGAGCGTCACCGTCAGCACGACCGCCGCGAACCGCGACCCCCGCCAGCTCCCCGGCGCCCTCCTCCGGCGGCGGCACGCGTCGCCGCTCAGCTCGACCCGCAGGCCCGGCCCCTCCGCCGCGGCCCGCAGCGCCGCGCGGTCCGCGTCCGTCAGCTCGTCCGCCGGGACCCCGTACCCGACCTCCAGCACCGCGACCCGTCCGTCCGGCGAGACGACCGGTTCCGCGACCCCGGCCACCCCGGGCACGGCCGCGATCCGCGCGGCGGTCGGCCCGCACCGCGCGCTCGTCCGGTGCCCCGGCGAGGACGACCCGGGCGCTCGCCCCGCCGCCCGCGGCGTCCGGGAACCGCTCCATGACCAGGTCGTTCGCCCGCTGCGCCTCGGTGCCCGGCACCGCGAACGCGTCCTGCGTCGGCGCGGACAGCGTGGCCGCGCCGACGCCGCACACCGCGAGCAGCCCGGCCCACAGGGCGGCCACCAACCACCGCCGCCGGAAACACCACCGCCCGAGCCGGGCCAGCGACACCGCCATGACATCCTCCAAAGCGCTAGTGGAGTAGCAATTGTTAGTCGACTAGCGCTTTGTCGTCAACGGCCGCCGGACTCGGACGACGACGCCCTGTACGCCTGCCTCGGCGACCGGATCGGCGCCCTCGACGGCGTCGAACGCGTCGAAACCGTCCCGATCACCTCCTTCGCCGAACGGGTCGCCCCGGCCGTTTGATAGGTTCCATCGAGTCATGGGCGTTTTCACCAAGTAACTCCAGCGGCGCCGCCGACGGTCGATCACCGATCCCGTCGACGCCGGCGCCACGGGTGCACATCCGTCACCCGGCTCCCGCACGCCCGCGGGAGCCCTACCTGGAGTTCCCTTGAACATCTCTCGTTCGGCGTCTCGCCGCGCCCTGCCCGAAGCGGGCACGGCGAGCCGCTGGAAGGCCCTGACCGTCCTGTCCCTCCTGCAGTGCCTCATCGCCGTGGACGTCACGGTCGTCAACGTCGCGCTGCCGTCCATCGGCGGCGATCTGGCCGCGGCCCCCGCCGAGCTGACCTGGGTGGTCACCGGATACGCGCTGGTCGGCGGCGGCCTGCTGCTGCTCGGCGGGCGGATCGCCGACCTGTTCGGACGCGCCGCGCGTTCCTGACCGGTGCGGCCCTGTTCGGGCTGTCGTCCCTGCTCGCCGGGGCCGCGCCCGACCTGCCCACGCTCGTCGCCGCCCGGTTCGGGCAGGGCGCCGGTGAGGCGCTCGCCGCGCCCGCCGCGATGTCGCTGATCGCGCTGCTGTTCACCGAGCCGGACGAGCGCGCGCGGGCGCTCGGCGTGTGGGGCGCGATCTCCGGCCTCGGCATGGCGGGCGGCGTCGTACTGTCCGGCCTGCTCACCGAGCTGCTGCACTGGCGCTGGATCTTCCTCGTCAACCTGCCCGTCACGATCGCGGTGCTGGCGCTCACCCCGCGGCTCGTCGAGCGCGACCGCGCGCCGGAACGCGGCGGCGGGCTCGACGTGCCCGGCGCCGTACTGCTGACCGCCGGTCCGCTGGCGCTGGTCTTCGGCGTCCTGCGGGCCGCGCACCGTCCGTGGGACGACCCCGCGGTCGCGGCGCCGGTCCTCGGCGGGTTCGCGGCGCTCGCCGCGTTCGCGCTGGTCGAGCGGAGGTCGCGGCGTCCGCTCGTCCCGCCGTCCTTCTTCGCCGACCGCACCCGCACGGTCGCGAACGCCGCGACCGTCCTGCTCAGCGCGGCGTTCTCGACGACCTTCTTCATCGTCACCCTGTACCTGCAGGACGTGCTGGGCCTGAGCCCGCTCGAGACCGGCCTGTCGTGGCTGCCGTTCTGCGCGGTGCTGCTCGCCGCCCTCCTGCTGACCGGGAAGGTGATCGCCCGCGTGGGTACGAAGGGCACCGCGCTCGCGGGCGCCGCGGCCACCGCCGCCGGGGCCGGGCTGCTGTCCCGGATGCCGGTCGGCGGCGGCCTGTGGCCGGACGTCCTGCCCGGGACGATCGCGATGGCCGCGGGCATGGCGCTCGGGCTGATCGCGCTGCAGAACGCCGCGCTGCACGGCGTCACCGAACGGGACGCGGGGATCGCCTCCGGCGTGCAGCGGTCGGTGGACCAGCTCGGCGGGGCGCTCGGCCTCGCCGTGCTGGTCGGGCCGCGGCCGCCGTCGCCGCGCGGTCGCCCGGCGACCTCGCCGCGCAGGTGGCCGGCTTCCAGGCGGCCTTCCGCTACGCGCTGGTCGCCGTCGTCGTGGCCGCCGTCGGCTTCGCCGTCCTGGCCCGCACGCCCCGCTCCGAGTAACCCCGGGTCGGCCGCCCTCGGCCGGCCGACACCGGTCGGTCAGCCGAGGGCGGCCAGGGCGTCGATCTCCACCAGCATGGACGGGTGGGGGAGTTCGACCGCGACGGTGGTGCGGCAGGGGAGGACGCCGCTCGGGCAGTTCGCCTCGACGAACTCGCTGTACGCCTCGTTCATCGCGGGGAAGTCGTCGCGGGTCTTGAGGTAGACGCGGAACATGAGGACGTCCTCGACGGTCGCGCCGCCGGCTTCGAGGATGGCCTTGACGTTCTCCAGGACGCGCGTGGTCTGGGCCTTCACGTCGCCTTCGTGGACGAAGTCGCCGGTTTCGGGGTCCTGCGGGCCCTGTCCGGAGACCTGCAGCAGCGGGCCCTTGCGGACGCCCTGGGAGAACGCGTACGGGGAGGCCGGGGCGTCCTTCGTGGTGATCTCGGTTTTGTCGCTCATTTGGTGGTTCCTTCCGTGTGTCCGTAGTCGGTGGAGATGGCGCGGGCGGTGGCGAGGAGGCCGGGGAGCAGGCCGACGACGGCGTCGCGGTCGAGGACGACCTCGGGCACCGAGATCGAGACGGCCGCGACGACGCGGTCCGAGGCGTCGCGGACGGGCGCGGCGACGCAGCGGATGAACGTCTCGTGTTCGGCGTCGTCCATCGCGTGGCCCCGGTCGGCGACGCGGTCGAGTTCGGCGAGGAGTTCGTGGGGGCCGGGGATCGTGCGGTCGGTGAACCGGGTGTACTCGATGGATTCGGCGATGCGGCGGCGGCGGGCGTCCGGGAGGTCGGCGAGGAGGACCTTCGCGATCGCGGTGGCGTGCCGGGGCATCGGCAGCCCGACGCGGGAGTACATGCGGATCGCGTGCCGGGCGTCGTATTTGTCGAGGTAGACGACGTCGTCGCCGTCGAACACGCCGAGGTGGATCGTCTGGCCGGTGGTCTCGTTGAGCTTCGCGAGGTGGGGTGCGGCGACGTCGCGGATGCCGTGCCGTTCGAGGGACGCGCGGGCGAGCGCGAACATGCGCGAGCCGAGGTGGAACCGGTGGTCGCCGTCGCGGTGGACGAACCGTTCGGCTTCGAGCGTTCGCAGGAGCCGGAGCACGGTCGTTTTGTGGACGCCTGCCGAACCGGCGAGTTCGTCCAGGTTTCTTGGGCCCTCGCCTAGTTCGATCAGGATGCCGAGCGCGCGCGCGAGGCTCTGGCTCATGAGTCCTCCATGACGATGCCCGACGCGCGCACGGTGGTGCCCGCCCAGGCGTCCGGTGACGCGGAGAGGAGGGCGTCCACCATGTGCGGCGGGGGCGGCGGGCCGTGGTCGCCGGGGACGACGAGGGTGGCGGCCGCGGCGAGGTGGCCGAGCCGCAGGCGGCGTTGCGGGGTGTGGCCGCGCAGCGTTCCGGCCAGGTATCCGGCGGCGAAGGCGTCCCCCGCGCCGATCGGTTCGACGACGTCGACGCGCGGCGCGGGCTCGGTGACGGTCCCGTCGCGGGTGACGGCCGTCGCCCGGTGCGCCTCCTTGAGGACCAGCACGGACGGGCCGGGCAGCAGTGCGCGCAGCGCGTCCGGTTCGGCGGTGCCGAGGACGGCGGCGGCCTCGTCGGCGCCGAGCAGGACGATGTCGGCGGCGTCGAGGAGCGGCCGCAGGACGGACGGGTCGCGGCGCCGCCACAGCGCGGGCCGCCAGTTCAGATCGAAGCTGACCACCCGGTCGCGGGGGCGGGCGAGGAGGGCGCGGGTAAGGGCGAGGGCGGAGTCCGACAGGGCGGCGGTGATCCCGGACAGGTGGACGAGCGGGGCGGCGGCGAGCGTCGGGTCGTCGAGCAGTTCGGGGCCGATCGCCGAGCCCGCCGAGCCGTCCCGGTAGTAGTGCAGGACGCTGCCGGACGGCCCGGTCTCCTTGACGTACAGGCCGGTGGGGCGGTCGGGGTCGATCGTGGCGGCGCGGACGTCGACGCCGCCCGCCGCGAGTTCGCGCAGGACGCGGCGGCCGAACCCGTCGGCGCCGACCCGCCCGGCCCAGGCGGCGGGGACGCCGAGGGCGGCGAGCCCCCGCGCGACGTTGGACTCCGCGCCGCCGCACGAGTGGCGGAAGGACGGGACGTCCTCCAGCGGGCCGGGCCGTTCGGGCAGCAGCACCGCCATCGTCTCGCCCACGCAGACGACCGTCGGTTCCATCCGCCCTCTCCGCCGTTGACCGGTTCCGGGCCGCGATGTTACAACCGCAGAAGCGCATGATGCAACGTTCGTTGCATGTGGTGCAACATAGGAGGTCGTGGTGGAGAGCATCGACGGTGCGGCGGTGGACGCGCTCGCGGACGAGCGGCTCGACTGGCGCTTCAAGGCCGTACCCGCGGCCGCGGACGGCATGTCGGTCGCGGACGTCCGCGCCGATCCGCTGCCGCTCGACGCGTTCGGCACGCCGCTGCTGACCCTCGACGCCGCCGCCCTCGACCACAACATCGCCGCGATGGCGGCCTGGACGCGCGACGCGGGCGTGGACCTCGCCCCGCACGGCAAGACGACGATGGCCCCGGCGCTGTGGCGGCGGCAGCTCGACGCGGGCGCGTGGGGCATCACGCTCGCGAACCTCCCGCAGCTGCGGGTGGCGCGGGCGTTCGGCGTCCGGCGGCTGATCCTCGCGAACGCGCTCGTCGACCCGGCCGGGCTCGCGTGGCTGGGCGCGCAGCTCGACGCCGATCCGGGGTTCGAGTTCCTGTCGTGGGTCGACTCGGTCCGGACGGTCGAGCTGATGGACGACGCGCTCCGGGCCGCACGCACCGACCGTCCGGTGCACGTGTGCGTCGAGCTGGGCGGCCCGCACGGACGGACGGGCGTGCGCGACGACGCGGAAGCGCGGACGGTCGCGGCCGCCGTCCGCCGCGCGCCCACGCTCCGCCTCGCCGGGACCGGGGGCTACGAGGGGGCCTTCGCGCACGACGCGTCCGCCGAGAGCCGCGCCGCCGTGGACGCCTACCTGCGCCGCGTCGCCGACCTGCACCGCGCCCTCGACCACGAGACGGACGAACCGGTCGTGACGGCGGGCGGCAGCGCCTACTTCGACCAGGTCGTGGACGCGCTCGGCGACCTGCCCGGACGGACGGTCCTGCGGTCGGGCGCGTACGTGGTCCACGACGACGGCTTCTACCGGGGCATCTCGCCCTTCGTGCGCGGAACGTCCGGGGCGCGGCTGCGGTCGGCGATGCACGGCTGGACGCGCGTGGTGTCCCGCCCGGAGCCCGCGCTCGCCCTCGTCGACACGGGCAAGCGCGACGTCCCGTTCGACGACGGCCTGCCCGTGCCGCAGCTCGTCCGCGGCAAGGGCGCCGCGCCCGTGGACGGCGCCCGCATCACCGCCGTCAACGACCAGCACGGGTATCTGCGGGACGCGTCGGTCGAGGTCGGCGACGTCGTCCGGCTCGGCCTCTCGCACCCGTGCACCGCGCTCGACAAGTGGACGCTGATCCCCGTCGTGGACGACGCCGACGCCGACCGCCCGCGCGTCGTCGACTTCGTCCGGACCTGGTTCTGATGACGGTCGTCCGGGGCGCGACGGTCGTCGACGGGACGGGCGGGCCCGGACGCGTCGCCGACGTGCGGCTCGCGGACGGCCGCATCGCCGAGATCGCCGAGACGGGCGATCGGCCGACCGGCCCCGGCCGGACGATCGACGCCGCCGGGCTCGTCCTCGCGCCCGGCTTCATCGACATGCACGCCCACTCCGACCTGGCGCTGCTCACCGACCCGGACCACCTCGCCAAGACGAGCCAGGGCGTGACCCTCGAAGTGCTCGGGCAGGACGGCCTGTCGTACGCGCCCGCCGACGACACGACCCTCGCGTGGCTCCGCCGCGCCATCGCCGGATGGAACGGCGACCCGGACGGGTTCGACTGGTCGTGGCGGAGCGTCGGCGAGTACCTCGACCGGCTCGACGCGGGCATCGCCGTCAACGCGTGCTACCTCGTGCCGCAGGGCGCCGTCCGGATGCTGGCGATGGGCTGGGACGACCGCGCGCCGACGCCCGCCGAACTCGACCGGCAGCGCGAGCTGGTCGCGGACGGCATGCGCGACGGCGCCGTCGGGATGTCCAGCGGCCTCACCTACACGCCCGGCATGTACGCGGACGGCGACGAACTCGCCGAGCTGCTGCGCGTCGTGGCGTCCCTCGGCGGGTTCTACGCCCCGCACCACCGCTCGTACGGGGCGGGCGCCCTGGACGCGTACGCGGAGATGGTCGGGCTGTCGCGCCGCACCGGCTGCCCCCTGCACCTCGCCCACGCCACAATGAACTTCGGGGTGAACAAGGGCCGCGCGCCGGAGCTGCTGGCCCTGCTCGACGCCGCCGTCGCCGACGGCTGCGACATCAGCCTCGACACCTACCCGTACCTGCCCGGCTCCACGACGCTCGCCGCGCTGCTGCCGTCGTGGGCGTCGGCGGGCGGCCCCGACGCGCTCCGCGCCCGCCTCGCCGACCCGGGCGAACGCGCCCGGATCCGGCACGCGATGGAGGCCGAGGGGGCCGACGGCTGCCACGGCGTCCCGGCCGAGTGGGACACGATCGAGATCTCCGGCTCCCCGGACCCCGCGGTCGTCGGACGGACGATCGCCGGCCTCGCCGCCGATACCGGACGCGACGCGTTCGACGTCTACCGCGAGCGGCTCCTCGCCGACGACCTCGCGACGACGATCCTGCAGCACGTGGGGCACGAGGAGAACGTCCGGGCGATCATGCGGCATCCGTGCCACACGGGCGGGTCGGACGGGCTGCTCGCCCCCGCGAAGCCGCACCCGCGCGCGTGGGGCACGTTCCCCCGCTACCTCGGCCGCTACGTCCGCGAGCTGGGCGTCCTGTCGCTGGAGGAGTGCGTCGCGCACCTCACCGGACGTGCGGCGCGGCGGCTCCGGCTCGCCGAACGCGGGTTCGTCCGGCCCGGGTACCACGCCGACCTCGTGCTGTTCGACCCGGCGACGGTGCGCGACACCGCCACGTTCGACGACCCGCGACGGCCGCCCGACGGCGTCCCGTACGTGTTCGTCGGCGGCACGGCCGTCATCGACGACGGGACCCGCACCGGCGCGCTCCCCGGACGGTCGCTGCGCCGTGCCCCGGACGGCTCGACCCGCTGACCCCGCGTCCCGGCCCGGGGCCCTTGGCCGCCCGCGAATCCGGGCGTTTACCGGACACGCCCGGTCATGGTGGTGTTACCGTTGCGAACGCATCGGGGGCCGGACGTCCACGCCGCGCGCGGCGGGACGGCCGAGCGATCACGGCCCGGCGCAGCCGCGCGGTGACGATCCGCCCGGACAGGACGACTCGCGGGGGCCGAACTGCGCCGGTGGACGTGCGCCCGCGCGTCCTGACCCCGTCGCCGGGCCGGTCGAAATCCCCGACCGCGCTCCTACGGCAGCAGCCCCGCGCGCCGTGCCGCCGTCACCGCCTCCAGGCGGGTGTGGCTGTCGAGCTTGCGCATCGCCGACCGCAGGTAGCTCTTCACCGTCTCCGGCACCAGCCCGAGCCGCGCCGCCGCCTCCGCGTTCGTGCAGCCCATCGCCACGTACGACAGGACGTCCAGCTCGCGCGGCGTCAGCACCGGGCGCGGCGCGCCGCCGTCCGGCCCGTCGGGCAGGCCCGCCGCGGCCAGCCGCAGCGTCGCCTCCAGCAGCCGGTCGCGGGTCACCGGATCGTCGACCCGCTCGGCCAGCGCGCGCAGCTCCGCGTGCACCGCCCGGACCTCCTCCCACCGCGCCGCCGCCGACGACTCCTCCGGCCGCGCCCGGGTGAGCGCCTCGTCCGCCCGATCCCGGACGGCGAGGTCCTGCTCGATGTCGCGCGCCGCCTGCATCGCCGCGCCGACCACCCGGTCGGCCAGCCCCAGCGGCTCCCGCAGCGCCCCGTACAGGACGCCCCGGACGCGGCGCCGCACGACGATCGGCACCGCCACGATCGACAGCAGCCCCTCGCGTCCGACCGGACGGTCGTAGTCGTGGCTGATCGTCGCCGCGCGCGGGTAGTCGCTCACCCACGCCGGGCGGCCCAGCGCCATCGCCTTGCCGCCCAGCCCGTTGCCGTGCCGCACGACGAGCCCGTTCAGCGAGTCGGTGCGGCCGCCGACCAGCTCGGTGATGCGCAGCCGGTCGCGGCCGGTCAGTGCGCCGCCGAACACCATCGGCAGGCCCGTCGAGCGGTGCAGCGCCAGCACCGCCGCCCGCACCGCGCCCGCGTCGCCGCCCGGCCCGGGGGCCGGGGCCGCCGGGCGCCCTTCCGAAGACAGCGCGTCCATGTGACCAGCATGCACCGGAAGCGGCCGTCCCGTAACCCGATGCCCCGCCGCGTTCGTCCCGGACGGTCGTCCGGACGGGTCAGGCGTGCTTCGCGGTGGCGGCGTCCGCGAGGCCGAGGATGTCCACGGCCTCCTGCCGCATCTGGACCTTCCGGACCTTTCCGGTGACCGTCATGGGGAACTCGTCCACGATGTGCACGTACCGGGGGATCTTGTAGCGCGCGAGCTTGCCGTCGCAGAACGCCCGCAGCGCCTCGGCGGTCAGCGGCTCCGCACCGTCCCGCAGCCGCACCCACGCCATCAGCTCCTCCCCGTACCGCTCGTCGGGGACGCCGATGACCTGCGCGTCCACGATGTCGGGATGGGTGTAGAGGAACTCCTCGATCTCCCTCGGGTAGACGTTCTCGCCGCCCCGGATCACCATGTCCTTGATCCGGCCGGTGATGTTGACGTAGCCGTCGGCGTCCATCACCGCGAGGTCGCCGGTGTGCATCCAGCGCGCCGCGTCGATCACCTCGGCCGTCTTCTCCGGCTCCTCCCAGTAGCCGAGCATGACCGAGTAGCCGCGCGTGCACAGCTCGCCGGCCGTGCCGCGCGGGACCGTCACGCCGGTGGCCGGGTCGACGACCTTCACCTCCAGGTGCGGGTGGACGGCCCCGACCGTGGACACGCGGCGGTCCAGCGTGTCGTCCGCCCGCGTCTGCGTGGACACGGGCGACGTTTCCGTCATGCCGTAGCAGATCGTGACCTCGCCCATGCCGAGCCGGTCGATGACCTGCTTCATCACCTCCACCGGGCACGGCGACCCCGCCATGATCCCGGTGCGCAGGCTCGACAGGTCCGCCGAGCCCAGCGACGGCTCGTTCAGCACCGCGATGAACATCGTCGGCACCCCGTAGAGCGACGTGCAGCGCTCGGACGCCGCCGCCTGCAGCGTCGCGCGCGCGTCGAACCCCGGCGACGGGATCACGACGCACGCGCCGTGGCTCGTCGCCGCCAGGTTCCCCATCACCATGCCGAAGCAGTGGTAGAAGGGCACCGGCACGCAGATGCGGTCCTCCTCGTCGTAGCCGCACAGCTCGCCGACGAAGTAGCCGTTGTTCAGGATGTTGTGGTGCGAGAGCGTCGCGCCCTTCGGGAACCCGGTCGTCCCCGACGTGTACTGGATGTTGATCGGGTCGTCGGCGCTCAGCCCCGCCCCGATCTCCGCCAGCACCGCCGGGTCGCCCGCCCGACCGGCCGCGAGCAGCTCGTCCCACACCGGGGTGCCGATCAGCAGCACGTCCGTCAGCGCCGGGCAGCGCGGCCGCACCTGCTCGATCATCCCGGCGTAGTCGGACGTCTTGAACACCGGCGCCGCGACGAGCGTGCGGACGCCCGCCTGGTTCAGGACGAATTCGAGTTCGTGCACCCGGTACGACGGGTTGATGTTCACGAGGATCGCGCCGAGCTTCGCCGTCGCGTACTGCACGAGCATCCACTCGGCGCAGTTCGGCGCCCAGATCGCGACCCGGTCGCCCTTGCCGACCCCGCGCCCGTGCAGGCCGAGCGCGACCGCGTCGACGTCGGCGGCGAACCGCGCGTACGTCCAGCGGCGGTCCGTCGCGTACTCCACCACCGCGTCCCGGTCGGGGTGCAGCTCGACCGTCCGGTCCAGGTTCGCGCCGATCGTGTCGCCGAGCAGCGGCGCCTTCGACACACCGGAGGCGTACGAGAGCGTCATCGCAGGTCCTCCTCACGGAACTCGCCTTCGGGCCGGTCGCCGGCCCCCGGATGCTTGCCGATCTCGCTCGTCCGCAGTTCCACCCGACGGATCTTGCCGGAGATCGTCTTCGGAAGCTCACCGAATTCCAGCAGCCGGACCCGCTTGTACGGGGACAGCTGCGCCCGGCTGTGCGCGAAGATCGCCTTCGCGGTCGCCGCGTCCGGCTCCCACCCGGCGGCCAGCGTCACGTACGCCTTCGGCACCGCGAGCCGCACCGGGTCGGGCGACGGCACCACGGCCGCCTCCGCCACCGCCTCGTGCTCGATCAGCACGCTCTCCAGCTCGAACGGGGAGATCTTGTAGTCGGACGCCTTGAACACGTCGTCCGCCCGCCCGACATAGGTGATGTACCCGTCTTCGTCGCGGGAGCCGATGTCGCCCGTGTGGTAGAAGCCGTCCGCCATCGCCTCGGCCGTCCGGGCCTCGTCGCCGTGGTACCCGACCATCAGCCCGAGCGGCCGGTCCTCCAGCTCCAGGCAGATCTCGCCCTCGTCGCCCGGCTTGCCCGTCACCGGATCGATCAGCGCGACCCGGTAGCCCGGCACCGGCCGTCCCATCGACCCCGGCTTCACCGGCTGGCCCGGCGTGTTCGCGATCTGCACGGTCGTCTCGGTCTGTCCGAAGCCGTCCCGGATCGTGCGGCCCCAGGCGTCCTTCACCCGCTGGATCACCTCGGGGTTCAGCGGCTCGCCCGCCGCCACCACCTCGCGTGGCGGCGTGCTCAGCCGGCCGAGGTCGGCCTGGATCAGCATCCGCCACACCGTCGGCGGCGCGCAGAAACTCGTCACGCCGCACCGCTCGATCGTGTCGAGCAGCCGGTCCGCGTCGAACCGCGTGTAGTTGAAGATGAACACGCACGCCTCGGCGTCCCACGGGGCGAAGACGTTGCTCCACGCGTGCTTCGCCCACCCGGGCGACGAGATGTTGAGGTGGACGTCGCCCGGCCGGAGCCCGATCCAGTACATCGTCGACAGGTGCCCCGCCGGATACGACGCGTGCGTGTGCTCGACGAGCTTCGGCTGCGCGGTCGTCCCCGACGTGAAGTACAGCAGCAGCGTGTCGCTCGACATCGTCTGCCCGTACGGGACGAACTCCTCGGACAGGCCGTACGCGTCGGCGTACCCGACCCACCCCGCGACGGGCCCGCCCACCGCGATCCGCGTGAAGTCGCCCTTCAGGCCGTCGAACTTCCCGGCGTGCTCGGCGCCCGTCACCACGTGCCCGGCCGCGCCCCGGGTCAGCCGATCCTGGAGGTCGGCGGGCCCGAGCAGCGGCGTGCACGGGATCAGCACCGCGCCGAGCTTCATCGCCGCGAGCACCGTCTCCCACAGCTCGACCTGGTTGCCGAGCATCAGGACGACCCGGTCGCCGCGCCGCACCCCGTGCCCGCGCAGCAGGTTCGCGACCTGGTTCGACCGCCGGGACAGCTCCGCGAAGGAGAACTTCGCCTCCGTCCCGTCCTCCTCGACGATCCACAGCGCGGGCGCGTCGTTGTCCTCCGCGATCCGGTCGAACCAGTCGATCGCCCAGTTGAAGCCGGTCAGCACCGGCCAGCGGAACCGCTCGTACGCCACCGCGTAGTCGTCGCGGTTCGCGAGCAGGAAGTCGCGCGCCCCGCGGAACTCGACTGCCGGCATTGCACTCTCCTCGTGGCCGGACGGACACCTCCGGAGCATCGTTGGCCAACCAGCGTGACCCACGCCACCCCCGAACGGGGGTACTCATACCCCGGACGGCGGGCCGTTGATCACCGCCCGCGGGAGTGCGCGGCCCGGTGGGCGGCCATGCGGACGGGCGCGTTGACGGTGCCGTACCCGGTGTAGCCGGACGTCCGCTGCACGAACTCGAAGAACACCCGCGACCCGAGGATCTCCGTGCACAGGTGGAAGTACTCGGCGTCGCCGTCCCGGTCGTACATGACGTCGTTCTCGCGGAGGGCGCGGAGCAGGTCCGGGGCGAGCGGCAGCCGGGCGTCCAGGTCGTCGTAGTAGTTGCCCGGGACGGCCAGGAGCGGGGCGCCGCGCTCGCGCAGCGCCCGCGCGGTGCGGAAGATGTCGTCGGTGGCGAACGCGACGTGCTGCGGATCGGGGACGGCCGGGGCCCAGGCGCCGCGGCGCAGCAGCGTCCCGTCGAGGAGCAGGCGCAGCCGGCGGTCCGGGTCGGTGACCGCCCGGCTGCGGACGAGCCCGAACGGCGCGGCGAGCTCGGCGTCGTGCTCGGGCGCGAGGCCGAACAGCGACCGGTAGAACAGGGTCGCCTCGTCGAACGCGTCGAACGGCTGCGACAGCGCGAGGTGGTCGATCGCGGTGACGCCGGTGCGGGTCTCCCCGGGCGATCCGGAGAGGATGAAGTCGCCGCGCCAGCCGTCCGGCGCGCCCGTTCGGCAGAAGAAGACGGCGGTGCCGTCCGGGGCGGCCACCGAGGTCAGGTCGGCCTCGGCGGCGCTGCGGCTGCGCGGCAGGACGGGGGCGAGCAGCGCGGTGGCGCGCTCGCCGCGCGTCCGGGGTCGGCGGTCTCGACGGCGAACGCGCCGATGGCCGCGCCCGCGGCCGCCGCCGGGGCCGCGGCGTTGAGCAGGACGCGGGCGTCGCCCTGCCGCCACAGCTGCACCGGCTTGGACCGATGCTGCCCGACGTGCGCGAACCCCGTCGCGGCGAGCGTCCGGGCCACTCGGCCTCGGCCTCGGCGTCGACCGCCAGCTCCACGAACGCGAACCCCTCCGGCGCGGGCGCGGCCGGGAGCGGCGCGGGACGGTCGCCGTCGGCTGCTTCGGCGTGGACGAGCGACTCCTCCAGCACGATCAGCGAGCGCATCGCGTCGACGGCCGCGCGGCCGGGCGGCGCCTGCCGGAAGACGTCGTTGAAGACCTCCAGCGACAGCGGCCCCTGGTAGCCCGCCGCGAGCACCCGCGAGGTGAAGCCGGTGAGGTCGAAGGACCCCTGCCCGGGGAAGAGCCGGTGGTGGCGGCTCCACTGCAGGACGTCCATGCGCATGTGCGGCGCGTCGGCGAGCTGGAGGAAGAAGAGCTTCTCGGCGGGGAACCCCGCGATGCCCGCGATGTCGCCGCCCACCGACAGGACGTGGAAGCTGTCGAGGCACAGTCCGAGCGCGGGATGGTCGCCGCGCAGGACGAGGTCCGCCGAACGCTCCCACGTCCGGACGTGCTTCCCCCAGGCCAGGGCCTCGTAGGCGACGCGGACCCCGTGCTCGGCGGCGACGTCGGCGAGGGCGTGCAGCTGCCGCGCGGCCAGCGCGTCGTCGTCGACGGCCTCGGCCGCGACCGACGAGCACACCAGGACGGTGCGGGCGCCGAGCCGCCGCGCCAGGTCGAACTTGCGCCCGGCGCGGCGCAGGTTCCGCCGGTGCAGGTCCGCCGGGACGGCCTCGAAGTCGCGGAACGGCTGGTAGAGCTCGACGGTCAGCCCCAGATCGGCGCACCGTTCCGCGACCCGCTCGGGTTCCAGCGGGCAGCCGAGCAGGTCGTTCTCGAAGATCTCGACGCCGTCGAACCCGGCCGCCGCGGCCGCGTCCAGTTTGTCCTCCAGCGTGCCGGACAGGCACACCGTCGCGATCGATCGTCGCAAGGCCGGTCCTCCTTCCGTTCCCGGGGCCGCCCGGTTCACGATCCGCCCGGCCGGGCGCGGGCCGCGAGCCATCGCAGTGCGAGGACGTACCCGTCGATGCCGCAGCCGGCGATCACCGCGGCGGCGACCGGCGAGATGTACGAGTGGCGCCGGAACTCCTCGCGGGCGTGCACGTTCGTCAGGTGCACCTCGACGAGCGGCGCCGTCAGCATCGCGCAGGCGTCGCGCAGCGCGACGGACGTGTGCGTCCACGCCGCCGGGTTGAGCACCACGGCCGCGCCGTCGTCGGCGGCCTCGTGGATCCAGCCGAGCATCTCGTGCTCGGCGTCGGTCTGCCGGATCGTCGCCTCCACGCCCAGCTCGTCGGCCGCCGCCCGGCAGGTCTCGACGAGCTGGGCGTAGGTGGCGGTGCCGTACTTCTCCGGTTCCCTTACCCCGAGCCTGCCGAGGTTGGGTCCGTTCAGCACGCGAACCTGCACGAGTCGGTCCTTCCGTGGTTCAGCGGGTGCCGGACGGCCGGACCTGCGTCCGGCCGTCCGGCCGTTCGGGCGTTCGGCGGTCGGGGGCGGTCAGGACTTGCCGGGGGCGGACGAGCGGATCGCCTTGTACAGCTCGGCCTGCTCGCCCTTGAGGTGCTCGCCGAAGTACTTCCCGGCCTTCTCGGCGAACGCGGTGCGGTCGACGTCCTCGACGATCGTGGGCTTGCCCTTGCTCCGCCACTCGGCGAGGACCTTCGTCTCCGCCTCCTCGATGCACTTGCGGTTCTCGGCGCGGGTGTCCGAGACCGCCTTCCGCAGCGCCTGCTGCTGCTCGGGCGAGAGCTCCTTCCAGCGGTCGCCGTTGATGACGATGAGCTGGGAGCCGGTCTGGTGGCCGGTGAGGCTGACGTGGCTCTGGACCTCTTCGAGGCTCTTCGCCGCGATCGTCGGGATCGGGTTCTCCTGCCCGTCGATGATCCCGCGCTGCAGGCTGAGGTACAGCTCCTCGAACGCGACCGCGGTGGCCTCCGCGCCGATCGCCTTGGCGTTCTCCAGGTAGATCTCGGAGTCGGGGAACCGCATCCGCAGGCCCTTGAAGTCGGCGGGCTCGCGGATCGGGGAGTTGGCGCTGAAGTGCCGCATGCCGAAGAACCAGACGCCCAGGACCTGGGCGCCGGTCGCCGTGGCGAAGTCCTTCTTCAGCTCGGTGCCGCGCGTGCCGTCGAAGAAGCCGAACAGGTGGTCCGGGCCGTCGAACGCGTAGGCCATGTCGAGGACGCCGATGGGCGCGTAGCTCGCGGCGAGCGCGGACGAGCCCTGCACGTCCATGTCGAGGTCGCCGGTCTTGACGGACGTGAAGCGCGCGGCGTCGTCGCCGAGCTGGCTGTTGGCGAAGGTCTCGATCTCCATGCCGAGGTCCTGGCCGTTGATCTTGTCGGCTACCGCCTCGATCCCGCAGCGGGTGTGCGGATGGTCGGCGGCGTGGCTGTTGGCGAAGGACAGCTTGACGGTCCCGCCGTCGTCTCCGCTGTTCATCGCACTGCAACCGGCCGTCAGGACGGCCGCGGCGGCCAGCGCCGTCAGCGCCTTGCCGGGGGCCTTTCCGGGGGTCTTGCGCATGTGCCTTGCTCCTCAACGGGGGTGGGGGTGGGGCGGGGTCGGGGGTCGGGGCGCGCTACAAGCCGAACAGCGCGGGCAGGAAGGTGACCGTCGCGGGGACGAACGTGATCAGCATCAGGACGGCCAGCAGCGGGATCAGGAACGGCAGGGTGCCGCGGAAGACCTCGTGGACCGGCACTCCCGAGACCGGGCTCATGACGTAGAGCACCGCGCCGATCGGCGGCGTGAGCAGCCCGATCATCAGGTTCAGGATGAGGATCACGCCGAAGTGCATCGGGTCGACGCCGAACTCGGTGGCGATCGGGAGCAGGATCGGCACCGTGATCACCAGGACGGAGAGCCCCTCCAGGATGGCGCCGAGCACGATCATCAGGAGGTTGACCAGGAGCAGGAACACGATGGTGTTGTCGGTGAAGCCCAGCATGGCGTCGGCGACCGCCTGCGGCACCCGCTCCCGGGCGAGGATCCAGCCGAGCAGCCCGGACGCGCCGATGATCAGGGTGATGGACGCCGTGGTCTCGGCGGTCTCCCGGGCGATGCCGAACAGGTCCCGCCAGCCGATGCTGCGGTAGACGGCGCCGAGCACGAGCACGTAGGCGGCGGCCGCCGCCGCGGCCTCGGTCGGCGTGAACACGCCGCCGAGGATGCCGCCGAGGATGATCACCGGGGCGCCCAGCGGGCCGAGGACGCGCACCCCGCTGGCCCGGAGCCGCTGCCACGAGAACGCCTCGCCGCGCAGGTCGTCCCGCTTGCGCATCACGACGTACACCATGATCGCCATGCCCGCCGCCATGAGGAACGCGGGACCGATCGACGCCGCGAACAGCGCGCCCGTCGAGACCCCGGCGATGCCCGCGTAGACGACCGCGGGGATGCTCGGCGGCATGATCGGCCCGAGCAGCGCGGACGACGCGCTGAGGCCGACGGCGAACCGCGGCGGGTACCCCTTGCGGATCATGTGCGGGATCTCGACCTTGCCGAGACCGGCGGCGTCGGCGAGGGCCGACCCGCTCATCCAGGAGAACCCCAGGCTCACCCCGACGTTGACGTAGCCGAGGCTGCCCCGGACGCGGCCGGCGGCGGCGAGCGCGAACTCGAACAGCCGGTCGCCGATGCCCGCGCGGTTCGCGACGACGCCGACGAGGATGAAGAGCGGGACGGCCAGCAGCGGGAAGCTGTTGAGCGCCTCGGTGGTCTGCCGGACGCTCAGTCCCGCCGAGTAGCCCTCCAGGGAGACGTAGGTCAGGCAGGGGCCGAGCAGCGCGAACGCCACGGGAACGCGCAGCAGCAGGAGCGCGGCGATGGCGACGGCGAGCAGCACCATGTCCATGTCGGCTACCCCTCCTCTCGGTTGTCGGGACCGGCCGGCTCGGGCGTCCCGCCCGTTTCGTCCGGCTCGTCCGTCCCGTCCGTCTCGGGTTCCGGGCGGAAGACGGCGACGGTCGAACGGACGGCCGTGAGGGCCAGCCCGATGAGCGGGATCACGTAGAAGAGGCGCATCGGCATGCCGAGCGCGGGCGAGGACTGCGCGTCGTCGGTCGTCACCAGGACCCACGCCTCGTAGAGCAGGTTGAGGCACACGATCGTGACGGTGACGTTGGCGGCGATGCCGATGACGCGCAGCAGCCGGGGCCCGGCCACGATGTCGACCACCTTCAGGGCGACGTGGCCGTCGCGCGCCATCAGGTAGCCCGCCATGGCGAAGGTGAGCCAGACGAACGAGAACCGCGCGAGCTCGCCCGTCCAGACCCAGCCGCCGCCGGGCAGGTAGCGCTGCGCGGCCTGGAGCAGCATCAGCGCGCCGATCAGCGTGAGCAGGAGAGCGGCGAGGACCGCCTCGGCGAGCGACAGCGCCCGCAGGACGCGGCCCGGCCGCCGTCCGGGAGGCCGTCCGGGAGGCGGTTCGGGGGGTTCGGGCGGCGCGGG
>NZ_MKJY01000476.1 GCF_001942465.1 Actinomadura sp. CNU-125 | reverse complement strand
CCGCCGCGTCCGGCCTGCCGGTCCTGGTCGTCCCGGACGTCCGCGCCCGGCTCGGCGACGCGGCGGCGTGGGTGTACGGGGAGCCCGGCCGCGACATCACGCTCATCGGCGTCACCGGCACCAGCGGCAAGACCACCACGGTGTTCCTCGCCGAGGCGGGGCTGCGCGCCGCCGGGCTCGCGACGGGCCTGGTCGGCGGCGTCGAGATCCGCGCGGGCGGCGACACGGTGCCGAGCGCGCTGACCACGCCGGAGGCCACCGACCTGCACGCCCTGCTGGCGATGATGCGCGAGCGCGGCGTCGGCGCCGCCGCGATGGAGGTGTCCAGCCACGCGCTCGTCCAGGGCCGCGTCGGCGGCGCCCGGTTCGAGGTCGCGGTGTTCACGAACCTGTCCCAGGACCACCTGGACTACCACCCGACCATGCAGGACTACTTCCTCGCGAAGGCCCGGCTGTTCACCCCGGAGTACTCCCGCGTCGGCGTGGTCAACCTCGACGACCACTACGGCCGCGAGCTGCTGGAGATCGCGACCGTCCCCACCACGACGTTCTCCGCGTCGGGCGACCCGGGCGCCGACTGGCGCGCCGACGACGTGCGGCTCGGCGCGGACGGCGCGACGTTCCGGGTCGTCGGGCCCGGCGGCGTCGAGGCCGACGCGAGCGTGCTGCTCGCCGGCCCGTTCAACGTCGCGAACGCGCTCGCCGCGATCGTCGCGCTGGTGGAGGCCGGGATCACGCTGCAGGCCGCGGTGCGGGGCGTCGCGTCCTGCCCGGGCGTCCCCGGGCGGCTGGAGCGGGTCGACGAGGGGCAGGACTTCGTCGCCCTCGTCGACTACTCGCACAAGCCCGGCGCGGTGGAGGCCGTGCTGAACGCGCTGCGCCCGGTGACCGAGGGACGACTCGGGCTCGTGCTGGGCTGCGGCGGCGACCGCGACCGCGGCAAGCGCCCGCTCATGGGGGAGGCGGCGCTGCGGCTGTCCGACATGGCGTATTTCACGAACGACAATCCCCGGTCGGAAGATCCACTCGCCATCCTCACCGCTATGGTCGAGGGCGGGCTCAAGGTGCCGCAGCCGCAGCGGGCGCACGTCGTGGTGGAACCCGACCGTGCCGCCGCCATCGCGCTGGCCGTCGGCCGGGCCCGTCGCGGCGACGTCCTGGTCATCGCGGGTAAAGGGCACGAGCAGGGTCAGAACGTGGCCGGCGAGGTGCATCCGTTCGACGACCGCGAGGTCGTCCGCGCCGCACTGCGGCGCCACCTGGACGAGATGAGAGGGGCGGGGACGCAGGCGTGATCCCACTTCCGCTGTCGACGATCGCGGAGATCACGGAGGGGACCGTGCACGGCGGGCCCCCGGACGCCGTGGTGCGCGGCCCCGTGATCGTCGACTCCCGAGCGGCCGAGCCCGGGGCGCTGTTCGCGGCGCTGCCGGGCGAACGCGCCGACGGGCACGACTTCGCCCCCGCCGCGCTCGCGGCCGGGGCCGCCGGGGTGCTCGCGCGGCACCCCGTGGACGGACCCGCCGTGCTGGTCCGCGACGTGCGGGAGGCGCTCGGGCGGCTCGCCCGCGGCGTCCTGGACCGGCTCCCGGACACGACCGTGGCCGCGGTCACCGGGTCCGCCGGCAAAACCTCCACCAAGGACCTCATCGCGCAGGTCGTCGGCCGCGCGGGGCCGACGGTGTTCCCGCCCGGATCGTTCAACAACGAGATCGGGCTGCCGCTGACCGTGCTGCGCGCCGACGCCGGCACCCGGCACCTGGTGCTGGAGATGGGCGCCCGCGGCGTCGGCCACATCGCCTACCTCACCGGCATCGCGCGGCCCGACGTCGGCGTCGTCCTGAACGTCGGGACGGCGCACGTCGGCGAGTTCGGCAGCCGCGAGATGATCGCCAAGGCCAAGGGCGAGATGGTGGAGGCGCTCGCGCCCGGCGGCACCGCGGTCCTCAACGCCGACGATCCCCTCGTCGCCGCGATGGCGTCCCGCACCGACGCGTCCGTCGTCACGTTCGGGCGGTCCGCGGACGCGACCGTCCGGGCCGCGGACGAGACGCTGGACGAGCGGGGCCGCGCCCGGTTCACCCTCGTGACCCCCGAGGGGGCGGCGCCGGTCGCGCTGCGCCTGCCTTGGCCCGCACGCCGTCCCGAACGTGCTGGCCGCC
>NZ_MKJY01000475.1 GCF_001942465.1 Actinomadura sp. CNU-125 | reverse complement strand
CGCCGGAGGCCGCGGGCGGGGCCGCGTTCGGGTGGCTGCTGTCGATGGTCGGGCAGCGGTACGGCTGGCCGGTCCCCGCGGGCGGCGCCGGGGAGCTGACGGCGGCGCTGGTGCCGGCGGCTGGAGGCGGCGGGCGGACGGGTCCGCTGCGGCACCCCGGTGACGTCGGTGATCGTGCGGGACGGGCGGGCGCTCGGCGTCCGGACGGCGGACGGCGGGGCCGTCCGGGCCGTGCGGGCGGTGCTCGCGGACGTGTCGGCGCCCGCGCTGTACGGGGGGCTCGTCGGGTGGGAGCACCTCCCGGGGCGGCTGCGCGAGCAGATGCGGCGGTTCGACCTGGACCCCGCGACGTTCAAGGTCGACTGGGCGCTGACCGGCCCGATCCCGTGGGCGTCCCCGGGCGCCGCGCGGGCGGGCACCGTCCATCTCGCGCCGGACCTGGACGCCCTCACCCGATACAACGCCGACCTCGCCACCGGGCGGGTGCCCGCCGAGCCGTTCGCGCTGCTCGGCCAGATGACGACGGCCGACCCCGCCCGCTCCCCCGCCGGGACCGAGTCGGTGTGGGCGTACACGCACGTCCCGCACCGGGTGCGGGGCGACGCGGGCCCCGACGGCATCACCGGCGCGTGGGACGAGCGGGAGCGGGTCGCGTTCGCCGAGCGGCTGGAGGGGGCCGTCGAGCGGCTCGCGCCCGGCTTCCGGGACCGGATCGCCGCGCGCCGGATCGTCGCCCCGCCCGACTTCGCCGACCGCAACGCGAACCTGCCGGGCGGCGGCGCTGAACGGCGGGACGTCGCTGCCGCACCAGCAGCTCGTCTTCCGTCCCGTGCCGGGCCTCGGGCGCGCGGAGACGCCGGTCGCGGGGCTGTTCCTGGCGTCGGCGTCGGCGCATCGGGCGGCGGCGTGCACGGCGGGTGCGGGACGAACGCGGCCCGCGCGGCGCTCGCGCACGCGTAGCCCGCGGGACGGCTCGTCCTGACGCCCGCGCTGGGGGCGCTGCGCCGCGCCCTGACGGGCTGACGGCCGGGTCCGGGGCGCGCCGGCGCGGGACGATCGGCGGTCCGGCGGGGTTCCCATGGGCGCCGGAACATGCGACCTTTGCTGGACCGGAACCCAGGCACCGGAGCGTGAGCACATGCGGATTCGCGACATCCTGCGCAGGAAGGGCGGGACGGTGGTCACCGTGCCGCCCGACGACACCGTCCGGGAGTTGCTGGCCGTCCTGGCCGAGCACAACGTCGGTGCGGCGGTGGTGTCCGCCGACGGGGAGACCATCGCCGGCATCGCGTCCGAACGCGACGTGGTGCGGCGGCTGCACGAGCACGGCGCCGACCTCCTCGGCCGTCCCGTGTCCGACATCATGACCGCCGAGGTCCGCAGCTGCGCGCCCGGCGACCTGGTGGAGGACCTGCGGCGGACGATGACCGAGCACCGCTTCCGGCACATGCCGGTGGTCGAGGACGGGCGGCTCGCCGGGATCGTCAGCATCGGCGACGTGGTCAAGAGCGCCATCGACAAGCTGGAGAGCGAGCGCGAGCACCTCGTCGACTACATCCAGAACGCCTGACGCCCGGCTACACGTAGACGGGCAGCGGACGGGCGGCGGGCGCGCCCTGCACGCCCCGGTAGGCGGCGGCGAGCCGGTCGACGGCCGTGCGCAGCGCGTCCGGCGGCAGCACGTAGGGCAGGCGCACGTAGTCCTCCAGGACGCCGTCGGCCGCGAACACCGGGCCCGGCACGACCCGGACCGCGTACCGGCCGGCCGTCTCGGCGAGCTGCGTCGCCACCGGCGCGCCGAGCCGCGCCCACAGCGACATGCCGCCCTCCGGGAGCCGAAACTCCCAGTCCGGCAGCCGCTCCCGCAGCGCCGCGGCGAGCGCGTCCCGGCTCGCCCGCAGGTGCGCGGCCCGTTCGGCGCGGACCGTCTCCACCCGCTCCAGCAGCTCCCGCACGATCAGCTGGTCCAGCACGGGGCTGGCCATGTCGAACGGCTCGCGCGCCACGATCAGGCGGCGGACGAGCGGGGCGCCCGCCCGGATCCACCCGATCCGCAGCCCGCCCCACAGCAGCTTCGACGCGACCCGATGGTGATCACCCGGCCGCCCGGGTCGTGCGGCGCCGAGCGGCGGGACGCGCGGCGGCGGCGGGGTCGTGCGCGAGGTCGGCGAACGTCTCGTCGGCCGTC
>NZ_MKJY01000474.1 GCF_001942465.1 Actinomadura sp. CNU-125 | reverse complement strand
CCGCGCCTCCGGCGGCTCCGCGTCGCACCGTCCTCCGCGCCCGGCGGAGCTTCCCGGCCTGCCGCGTCCTTCGAGCGCTCGCCCGGCGCGGACGGGACGGCGTGGGCGGCGCACCCGGACGGCGCGGCGGCGGTCGCGGCGCAGTCGGGCCTGCCGGACGGGACGCTGCCGCTCGATCGGCTGCAGCTCATCGTCACCGCCCTCGCCGTCACCGACCCGCTGCGGCACCACCTCGACCCCGAGGGCGTCGCCGTGACCGGGCGGGCCCTTGTCGCGGGCCTGGTCGAGGCGTTGCCGCCGCTGTCCGGCGGGCCGGACGGGCCGGGCGCGCGCGTCGCCGAACGCCTGTGGGGGCGGTTGTGCCCGCACCCGCCCGCACCCGGGCCGCTGCGTGCGCTGGAGGCGGCGATGATCCTGCTCGCCGACCACGAGCTCGCCGCGTCCACGGTCGCCGCGCGCGTCGCCGCGTCCGTCCGGCGGGGCCCTACGCGGTCGTCGCGGCCGGGCTGGGGGTGCTCGGCGGGTCCCTGCACGGCGGCGCGTCCTACGGGGTGGAGCGGATGCTCGCCGAGATCCCGGACGCGGACGCGGTGCCGCGCGTCGTCGGGGACCGGCTGCGCGGCGGGGAGCGGATCCCCGGGTTCGGGCACGGCGTGTACAAGGCGGGCGACGCCCGCGCCGCGGTCCTGCTCGACCTCGTCGCGGCGGCGGCGCCGGGGCACGAGCGGATCGCGGTCGCGCGGGCCGTCGCCGCCGAGGCCGCGCGCCGCCGCCTGCCCGCGATGAACATCGACTTCTGTGGCTGGTGCTGCTGGGCGCGGTCGCCGGGTTCGTGCCGGGCGCGGGCGAGGCGGTCTTCGCGGTGGCGCGCACCGCCGGGTGGCTGGCGCACGCCATCGAGGAGTACGGGCGGGGCGCCCCGCTGCGTCCCCGCGCCGTCTACGTCGGCCCGCCGCTGTGACGGGGGTGTGCGCGGTCTCCGGAAACCGCGGGGTAGTCTCGGTGACGTGCGACGGTTCCTCACTCCCGGCTGGCTCGGCCTGCATGCGCTGGCGATCGTGCTGTGCGGCGCGTTCCTCGGTTTCGGCTGGTGGCAGTACGACCGCGCCCAGGCCGGCAACGACCGCAGCTGGGCCTACACCTTCGAATGGCCGATCTTCGCGATCTTCGTGGTCGTGATGTGGATCAAGATGATCCGGGACGAGCGGGACGGCGTCGAGTCGCCCGCGCCGAAGGTGATCGAGGAGCCCGCCGAGGCCGCGGTCAAGCGGGAGATCATCCGGCAGCAGGAGGAAGAGGACCCCACGCTGGCGGCCTACAACCGCTATCTCGCGCGGCTCAACTCCGAGAGCCACCGGCGCGACTGACCCCGCACGAGCCCGGGCGCGCGTCCGAGACGCGGCCGACCGTGGCCTAGGAAAGGTGTGATTGTGGAAGGCGCGGTGACCCGGTACCGGATCCTCGCCATGCTGGTCGGCACCCTGCTGGTGCTCCTGGTGATCGGCATGGTCCTGAAGTACGGTCCGACCGACATGCCCGAGATGGCGGGCATCGTGTCCCCGATCCACGGCTTCTTCTACATGGTCTACCTGGCGGCCGCCTACGACCTGTGGCGGCGCACCGGCTGGCCGCTGAACCGGATGGTGCACATCGTGCTGGGCGGGATCGTCCCGCTGATGACGTTCTTCGTCGAGCGCAGGATCGTCCGGGACGCCCGCGCGCTGCAGGCGTCCGGCGAGCGCCCCGCCGAAGCCGGCGTCTGACGCTTTCCCGCGCCGCCGCACGGCGCGCATGAGCGAGGGCCCGCGAGGTGCGTGCACCTCGACGGGCCCTGGCTCCGCAGCGATCCCTTACTGCGTTGCGGCGGCCGAGACGGGGGTCGGACGGAGTACCGGCCGCCTTCGGGTCACCGGCGCATGGCCGGTTCGGATGGGAACTGGCGGCTCACCTCCTTCCCGGGACGGCCGCCGGGTCGAACGGACCCGGACGGCGGGACGAGGACGGGCGCCGCGCCGACACCCGCGTGATGTTCGGGAGAGCCGTCCGCGGCCGGAGGGAAGTCGGCCGCCGGAGCGTGGTCGATGGTCCGCGGCATGGACGCCGCCACGAGCCGGACGTGCGGCGGAGGCGGCGATCGGACGGGCGCGGGGACGGCCGGGGACGCCGCGGGCCCGCGGGTGCGCGGGACGTGGG
>NZ_MKJY01000473.1 GCF_001942465.1 Actinomadura sp. CNU-125 | reverse complement strand
GGCGGCGTCGTGCTGATGATCGTGCTGTCGAAGCTGAACACCGAGGCCGCGTCGAGCCCCGTCACGTTCCTGACCGCGCTCGTCTGGACGGTCGCGGTCGCGCTGCTCGGCCCCGCGCTCGCCCGCGCCGCCGTCGCCGCCCTCGCCGTCCCGCTGAGCCTGTTCCCGGTCGGCGGACGGCTGGCCGCGGCGAACCTCGCGATGGACGCGCGGCGCCTCGCGTCCGTCGTCACCCCGCTCACCCTCATGATCGGGCTGACCGCCACGATCCTGTTCGCGCAGACGACCCTCGGCCACGCGGCGACCCGGCAGGCCAAGGAAGGGACGATCGCCGCACATGTGGTTGGACCGGACGTTACGCACGCAAAGGCCGCCGAACTCCGCGCGGCCCCCGGCGTCACCGCCGTCACCGAGGTCGTGCGGAGCACGGTCCGCGTGGGCCTGGAGAACTACGGCGTCCAGGGCGTCACGCCGGACGGCCTGGAGCGCACCGTGGACCTGGACGTCCGCGCCGGTTCGCTCGCCGGCCTCGGACCGTCCACGATCGCGGTGAGCACCACCGCCGCCGGACGCCTCGACGTGGCGCCCGGCGACCGGCTGCGCCTCACGCTCGGCGACGGCACCCCGATCGAGCCGACGGTCGTCGCCGTCTACGGGCGCGGCCTCGGGTTCGGCGACCTCACCCTCGCCCATGAGGTCGTCGCCGCGCACGTGGACGACCCGCGCGGCACCCTGCTCGTCGCCGGGAAGCTCCCGGCGGGCGTCCCGGCCACCGACGCCGGGACGGTCGCCGAGGCGCGGGCCGACACGAACGCGCAGGTCAACTATGTCGCGATGGTGCTGATCATCGCGTTCACCGCGATCGCGGTGGTGAACACGCTCGCGATGGCGACCGCCGACCGCGCCCGCGAGCTGGCCGCGCTGCGCCTCGCCGGGGCGACCCGCCGCCAGCTCATGCGGATGCTCGGCCTGGAGACCGGGGCGGTCGTCGGCGTCGCGGCGTGCTCGGCACGCGATCTCCCTCGCCGTCCTCACCGCGTTCGGGGCCGGCATGACCGGCGGGTCGCCGCACGTCCCGCCGGGCGCCCACCTGGCCGTCCTGGCGCTGGGCGGCGCCCTGGCCCTGGCCGCCACCGCGCTGCCCGCCCGGCTCGCCATGGCCGCGCGCCCGGCCGACGCCGTCGGAGTGCGGGAATGAAAGGCGCGTGCACCTGGCGACGGCGGCGATTGCGTTGTAATTTTGATTACATGAGTACGAACAACGCGGCAGAGGAGCTCCGGGGCTGGTTCTCCGGACGGCTCCCCGAGGACTGGTTCGAGGGGAGGGTGGAGGTCGTCCTCGATCGCGAGGAGGTCAGCGTCGTCGGCCGCCTCCCCGAACCCGAAGCCGCCGCCGACGCGTCCGAGGCCGAACGCGCGGCGCTCGTCGCCGGGCACGTCCAGCGGTTCCGGGCCGACACCCGCGACGCGCGCATCGCCATCGCCCGCGAGGCCGAGGGGCGGTTCGGGCACAAGGTGTCGTGGGGCGTCGAGTGCGGCGGCGAACGCGAGATGTTCACCACCCTGTCCGTCCCCGTCATGACCCGGCTGCGGCAGCCCGAACGCCGCGTCCTGGACACCCTCGTCGAGGCCGGCGTCGCCCGCAGCCGCAGCGACGCGCTCGCCTGGTGCGTCCGGCTCGTCGGCCGCAACACCGACGAGTGGCTCACCGAGCTGCGCGCCGCGCTGGAGCACGTCGAGCGCGCCCGCGCCGCCGGACCCAGGCCGTGACCCGCGCCCGGCGGGCCGACCCGCCGGGCGCGTTCCATTGCCCGATTGCGGGGCGCGATGGATGTGATCATGGGGACGACCTCACCTAAGGTGCGGGGATAACGTCGCGTGATCGAAAGGGGACGGCCGGTGAGGGTGCTGCGCTGCCTGGACGGATCGGTCCTCACGGTCGTGCCCGTGGCCGCCGTCGACCGCGGCGGCGCGCCCTTCGAGATCACCCTGGAGCTGCGCCGCGACGGCGCCGCGTTCGGCGCGGTGGGGGAGCGCTGCGGCTACTTCCTCGCCGACCTCGCCGCGCGGCTGGACGACGCCCGCGCCGACGGCTCCCCGTAGGCCGCCCGCTGGCCCGACCCCCGACGACCGCTTCCCCGCCCGCGAATCCGCCGCCCGCGACACCGCCCGGGACGCCGCCCGGGACCCCGCC
>NZ_MKJY01000472.1 GCF_001942465.1 Actinomadura sp. CNU-125 | reverse complement strand
GTCACCGTCGCGCGGCCGGGCCCGGACGGGTGTCCCGGCCGTCCCGCCCGCCGGGAACTCCGCGCGGACGCGGACGTCCACGACCTGCGACGTCCCGTCCGGGAGCGCGCACGCGTAGCGGAGCGCCGCGTCCGCCGCCTGCGCCCGCGCGGCGCGCGCCGCCACCGGTCGCCAGCGCGGCCGCCGCGACCACCGTCGCGGCCGCCAGCGCGGCCGTCCCGCGAACCCGGATCGTCAACTGCGGTCACCTCGCATCGGTCAGCTCCACCCGGGGAGCCACAGGCGCGCCTGCCGCGCGGGCTCGGGGAGCGGTTCGGCCGTCAGGATCGGGTGCAGGAAGTACAGGTTCGCCGCCACGACCAGCAGGTACACGACGCCGACGGCGCGCGCGGTGACGGGCAGGGCCGCGTGGACGCGCCGCGCGAGCAGGACGAGCGCCAGCACGGCGAACGGGAGCATCGGCAGCGTGTACGTGGAGTACATCGTGCGGTCGTCGAGCGCGGCGGGGAACCACGGCAGCCAGCACGCCAGGTAGCCGCCGACGACGGCCGCCGCCCACCGGCCCCGGACGAACGCGGCGACGGCGACCAGCGCGGCGAGCGACGCCCACCAGATCGCGGGCGTCCCGACGTGCGCGATCTCGGCGGCGCAGTCCGCGGCGCCGCATTCGCCCCCGCTCGACCGGAACATCACCGCCGGACGCCCGAGCCACGGCCACTCCCACGGCCACGACTGCGCGGGGTTCGGCTCGGTGACGTTCGCGTGGAAGTCGAGGTTCATCGCGTGGTAGTGCCACAGCGACCGGATCGGGTCGAGGAACGACGGCCACACCTCGCTCGGGTGGTGGGCGGCCCAGTCCCGCTGGAACCCGGCGACCCGCCGCCCGAAGACCGCCCGCTGCAGGCCCGTCCCGGACGCGAACCACCCCCACCAGCTCGCCAGGTAGACCGCGCCCGCGACCACCCAGAACTGGACGAACGACAGCGGAGCGTCGAGCTTCGCCGTCGTCCGCCACGGACGGTCCGCGCCCGCGTCCGCGCGGGCCTTCCGGTCCCACAGCAGGACCAGCACCCACAGGAACGCGACCGCGTAGACGGCGGACCACTTCGTCGCGCACGCGAGGCCGAAGCAGATCCCGGCGGCGAACCGCCACCGCCGTCCGAGGAACCGCGCGGCGCCGCCGGCGAGGGCGGCGCGCGTCCGGTCGCGGTCGGCGACCAGGCACGCGAACCCGGCGACGAGCCACAGCAGCAGGAACACGTCGAGCATCGCGAGCCGGCTCGACACGAGCCACGAACCGTCCAGCGCGAGGAGCAGGCCCGCCGCGCAGCCGAGGACGGTCGACCCGGTCATCCGGCGCGCGGTGCGGGCGAGGACCAGCACGGTCAGGACGCCCGCGAGCGCGGCCGCCGCCCGGAACCCGAACGGGCCGGGGCCGAACAGCGCGATGCCCGCCGCGATGAGCCACTTGCCGAGCGGCGGGTGCGCCGCCCACTCCGGGCCGTTCGACAGCCCCGACTCCGGGTGTCCCGCGAGGAACATCCCGTTCGCCGGGTTCCCCTCCCGGTCGGCGTTCCAGCCGTGCTCGACGCCGAAGTGCAGCAGCGACCACGCGTCCTTGGCGTAGTACGTCTCGTCCCAGACGAGCGCGTGCGGTTCACCGAGCCGGTGGAACACCAGCGCCCCGGCGGCGGCCGCGACGAGCAGCGGGCCGAGCCACGCCCAGGGGAGACCGCGGCCCCGCGGCGGTTCGCCCGCCGCGGGTTCGGTCTCCTCCAGCGCTGCCGAGGCGGTCACGTCGCCCACCTTTCGCCGTGTTCCCGGCCGGGGCGCGACCCGGCCGGGAATTGACGACCGTAACGAGCAGCGAACCACCGGATAAATCGAGTTCACGACGAAGAAAACCGCCGCGTTCCACCTTCAAGTGATGACCTCGGCGCCTTTCCCGGGAAATTGTCGCCGGACGACAACTTCCGCGTGGGTGTCGTCAGGTACACCCCCGGGACGGGGGCTGGGGCCAGTGCGGGCAGGGGGGCGCGCCGGAAGAGTCGATCATGTCGAACCGATCGGCTCAGGAGGCCACATGTTCCGCATCCGCCGCGCCGCGCTGCGACCGCCGTCGCCGCGACCGTCGCCGCGACCGCGCCACGGCCGTCGCCGTCCCCGCCGCCCAGGCGCCCCGCCCCACGACCGCCACGGGCA
>NZ_MKJY01000471.1 GCF_001942465.1 Actinomadura sp. CNU-125 | reverse complement strand
TCCCTGCGCGCCGCCCTGGCCGCCGGACGGCGACCTCGGCGCCGTCGGCGCGCTCGTCATCCGGATCCGGTCCTACCTGCGCGTTCCTCGCCGAGGACGCCTCCGGTGCCGCCGAACTCGCCGCCGCGCTCGACCGCGCGGGCGTCGCCGCGCAGACGCTCGCCGCGCACGGCCCCGTCCCCGGAGCCACGATCCTGTAGCGCCGCCGCTTTAGTTGCGCACCGCACACAAGCGAACTTCGCGCCCCGGATGGGCGTCATGTCCCGTGACGCCGATTCCGGGGACGGGTGTATCGATGACGTACCTTTCCGGGTTGCTGGGGCTCGTCGCCGTCGCCATGATGGTGGCGCTCGTCGTGCTGGCCGTGCGCAGGGACCGCGCCCTCCGGCGGAACGCCCCGCAAGCGGCGGCCGCCTCCGGGCCGGGGCCGCGCGGGCGCCGGGACGGCGGCCAGGCGGGCCCGCCCGCCCGCGTGCCGTAGCCCCCGACCGTTCCTCCCGGGCCCCGCCCGGAGAGTGAGGACCCCCATGGCAAGTGCCCTCATCGTCCTCGTGCTCGTCGTCCTCGCCGTGATCGTCGGCGTGGTCGCGGCCGTCGTCGCGGTCGCGGCGAAATCGAAGAAGCAGCGGCCCGGCGGCATCGCGCCGGGCCAGTACGGCCAGTACGGCCAGTACGGGCCTCCGCCCGGCGTGCCCGGCCCCGCCCAGGCTACTACGGCCAGCCCGGCCACGACCCCGGCCCGTACGGGGCCGCGCCCCACCACCCGGGGCCGTCCTACGGCGGCGACGCGGGCTACGGCGGCGAGTGGCAGGGCGGCCACTCCAGCGGAGGGCACGGCGGAGACGCCGGCGGCGGCTTCGGGGGAGACTCCGGCGGCGGCGGCGGAGGCGACGGCGGCGGAGGCGGTGGAGGCGGCGGCGGGGACTGAGACGGCGGGGACTGAGCGTGCGTCCGGTTTGCGCCGGGCAATAGGCTGGGAAGCGTCGTGAATCTGATCAATCTTGAGAACGTCGCCAAGTCCTACGGGCCCAAGCCGCTGCTGGACGCCGTCTCCCTCGGCCTCGACGAGGGAGACCGCATCGGCGTCGTCGGACGCAACGGCGGCGGCAAGAGCACCCTCGTGTCCGTCCTCGCGAAGGAGACCGAGCCCGACGCCGGGCGCGTCACGCACGCGCGCGGGCTGCGGCTCGGCCACCTCGTGCAGCGCGACGTGTTCCCCGACGGCGCGACCGTCCGGTCCGTCGTGATCGGCGACCGCGCCGAACACGAATGGGCCGGCGACACGCGCGTCCGCGACGTCCTGGCGGGCCTGCTGCCCGGCCTCGACCTCGACGCCCCCATCGCCGGCATGTCGGGCGGCGAGCGGCGCCGGATCGCCCTCGCCCGCCTGCTCGTCCCCGAGTCCGACCTGATCCTGCTGGACGAGCCCACCAACCACCTCGACATCGAGGCGATCGACTGGCTCGCCCGGCACCTGCGCGGCCGCAGGGGCGCCCTGCTCATCGTCACCCACGACCGCTGGTTCCTCGACACCGTCACCGACCGCACCTGGGAAGTCGTCGACGGCCGCGTCGAACGCTACGAGGGCGGCTACTCCGCGTACGTCCTGGCCAAGCCGAACGGTCGCGCATCGCCGCCGCCACCGAAGCCAAACGGCAGAACCTGCTGCGCAAGGAACTGGCATGGCTGCGGCGCGGCCCGCAGGCCCGCACGTCCAAGCCCAAGTTCCGGGTCGACGCCGCGCAGGCCCTCATCGCCGACGAGCCCCCGGCCCGCGACTCGGTCGAACTGACCCGGTTCGCCACCGCCCGGCTCGGCAAGACGGTGATCGACGCCGAGGACGTCACCGTCCGGCTCGGCGACCGCGACATCTTCGAGCACCTCACCTGGCGGCTCGGGCCCGGCGAGCGAGTCGGCCTCGTCGGCGTCAACGGCAGCGGCAAGAGCACCCTGCTGCGCCTGCTGGACGGCACGGTCGCCCCGACCGCCGGGACGATGGTGCGCGGCAAGACCGTCCAGCTCGCGCACCTGTCGCAGAACCTCGAAGAGCTCGACCCGTCCCGCCGCGTCCTGGAATCGGTCGAGGAGATCCGGCGCCGCATCACCGTCGGCAAACGCGAATGGACCGCCAGTCAGCTCCTCGAACGGCTCGGTTTCCCCGGCGACCGGCAGTGGACGCCCGTCGGCGACCTGTCCGGCGGTGCG
>NZ_MKJY01000470.1 GCF_001942465.1 Actinomadura sp. CNU-125 | reverse complement strand
CGCCTCATCGCCCGGATCCGATCGGTGCTGGCCGTCGAGGTGAGCATCCGCGACCTGTTCGCCTCGCCGACCGTCGAGGGGCTGGCGCGGGCCGGCGGCGAAGCCCGGCCGCCCCTCGCGGCCCGGGACCGTCCGGACGTGGTGCCGCTGTCGCATGCGCAGCGGCGCATGTGGTTCCTGAACCGGCTGGAGGACGCCGGGGCGGGCGCGGGCTACAACGTGCCGATCGTGCTGCGGCTGTCCGGGGACGTGGACGTTCCCGCGCTGGAGGCGGCGCTCGGGGATGTCGCGGACCGGCACGAGAGCCTCCGCACCGTCTACCCCGACACCGGCGGGAGCCCCCGGCAGCGCGTACTGGACGGCGCGGACGGGCGGCCCGGCCTGACCGTCGACGCGATCGGCGAAGCGGCCGTGGGGGAGGCGGTGGCCGCCGAGGTCCGGCGCGGGTTCGACCTGTCCCGCGAACTGCCGTGGCGGGCGCGGCTGCTGGCGGTGGCACCGGACGAGTCGGTGCTCGTGGCGGTGGCGCACCACATCGCGGTGGACGGCTGGTCCGTGGGCGTCCTCACGCGCGATCTCGGCGCGGCCTACGGGGCCCGCCGCCGGGGCGAGGCGCCGGACTGGGCGCCGCTGCCGGTGCAGTACGCGGACCACGCGCTGTGGCAGCACGACGTGCTCGGCGAACCGGAAGATCCGGGAAGCGTTCTCGCGGATCAACTTCGGTACTGGCGCGACGCGCTCGCCGGGCTCCCCGAGGAGCTCGCCCTGCCGGTCGACCGGCACCGTCCGCCGGACTCCTCGTTCCGCGCCGGTGTGGTGCCGATCCGGGGGGACGCCGAGGTCCACGCCCGGCTCGCGGAGGTGGCGCGGCGGCACGGCGTGACGATGTTCATGGTGGCGCAGGCCGCGCTGTCGGTACTGCTGACCCGGATGGGCGCGGGCACCGACATCCCCTTGGGCACCGCCGTCGCGGGGCGCGACGACGCTGCCGTCGAAGACCTGGTTGGCCTGTTCCTCAACACGCTGGTGCTGCGGACGGACGTGGGCGGCGATCCGACGTTCGCCGAACTGCTCGCCCGCGTCCGGGAGGCGGACCTGGCGGCGTTCGCGCATCAGGACGTCCCGTTCGAGCGACTCGTCGAGGACCTCAACCCGGTGCGGTCGCTGGCGCGGCATCCGCTGTTCCAGGTGATCCTCGCGGTGCAGAACGCGGCCGAACTCGGGGACGAATGGGACGTTCCCGGCCTGCGCGCGGTGCCGCTGCCTCCGCAGGACACGGCGGTGGCGCGGTTCGACCTGTCGGTGACGCTCACCGAGCACCGTCGCGCGGACGGCGCCCCGGCGGGCTTCGGCGGCGAGATCCAGTACGCGGCCGACCTGTTCGACGAGTCGACGGCGCGCGCGCTGTCGGACCGGTTGGTGCGGGTGCTGGAGCAGGTCGCCGCCGACCCGGACGTGCGGCTCGGCGACGTCGAGGTCGTGTCGGCAGACGAACGCCGGCTGGTGATCGAGGAGCGCAACGACACGTCCCGTCCGGTGCCGGACGCGTCGATCGCCGGGCTGTTCGAGGAGCGGGCGGCGCGTACGCCGGACGCGGTCGCGGTGGTCGCGGACGGCGGGGAGTGGACGTACGCGGAGCTGAACGCGCGCGCGAACGGCGTCGCGCACGAACTGATCGGCCGGGGCGTCGGCCGGGAATGCCCGGTCGGAGTCCGGATGGAGCGGTCGGCGGGGCTGGTCGCGACGCTGCTGGGGGTGTTGAAGGCGGGGGCCGCGTACGTCCCGTTGGACGCCTCGCACCCGCCGGAGCGGCTGGCGTCGATCGTGGCGGAGGCCGGGGTGTCGGTCGTCCTGACCGACGACGACGCGTTCGAGCCCGTCGAGGAGAACCCGGAAACGACCGCCGTCTCGCCCGGGAACCTCGCGTACGTGATGTACACGTCGGGTTCGACCGGGACGCCGAAGGGTGTCGCGGTCACGCACGAGAACGTCGTTGCGTTCGTCCTCGATACGGCCTGGCGGGACGACGTCCTGGAGAGCGTCCTTGTGCAGGCCAACCACGCCTTCGACGCCTCGACGTACGAGATCTGGGCGCCGCTGCTGCGCGGCGGACGTCTGGTGATCGCTCCTCCGGGCGACATCGACGCGGCCGAGCGCGGGGCGTTGATCGCGGGGCATGGGGTGACGCACGTGGTGGCGCCGTCCGGGTTGTTCCGGGT
>NZ_MKJY01000469.1 GCF_001942465.1 Actinomadura sp. CNU-125 | reverse complement strand
GCCCGTCCTGCTGGCCGACCCCGTCGCGGGCGTCGTCGCGCGCGCACTCGGGCCGTCCCGGTACCGCCGCCGGAGTCGTCCCCGCGCTGCTGGCCCGGATGCGCGAGCACGGCGCGACCCGTCCGGACGACCGCCGCGATCGGCCCCGCCGCGTGCGGCGGCTGCTACGAGGTCCCGGCCGCGATGCGCGACGACGTCGCCGCCGCCGTGCCCGCCGCGCACGCCACCACGTCCCGCGGCACCCCCGGCCTCGACATCGTGCGGGCGTCGCCGCGCAGCTCGCCGCCGGGGGCGTCACCGACGTGCGGACCGACCCGCGCTGCACGATCGAGGACCCGGACCTCTTCTCCTACCGCCGCGACGGGCGCACCGGCCGCTTCGCCGGCTACGTCTGGCTCACCGAACGCGAGGAACGCCCGTAGTGACCCCCGAGGAACGCCGCGCCGAACTGGCCGAGGGCCTCGCCGCCGTCCGCG
Source organism: Actinomadura sp. CNU-125 (assembly GCF_001942465.1). GTDB lineage: Bacteria > Actinomycetota > Actinomycetes > Streptosporangiales > Streptosporangiaceae > Spirillospora. The sequence continues at coordinate 1,798 of NZ_MKJY01000469.1, read as the reverse complement.
CGCGGATCGCCGCCGCCTGCGCGGCCGCGGGCCGCGAGGAGCGCGAGATCACGCTGATCGCGGTCACCAAGACCTTCCCCGCGTCCGATGTGCGGCTGCTGGCCGGACTCGGCCTCACCGAAGTCGGCGAGAACCGCGACCAGGAGGCCCGCCCGAAGGCCGCCGACTGCGCGGACCTTCCCCTCACCTGGCATTTCGTGGGCCGCCTGCAGACGAACAAGGCCCGCGCCGTCGCGGGCTACGCCGACGTCGTCCACTCGGTCGACCGGCCCCGGCTCGTCCGGGCGGCTGTCGGACGCGCCGACCGCGCGGGGCGGACGCTGCGCTGCCTGGTGCAGGTCTCCCTGGACGAGACCGAACGGCGGGAGGGGCGCGGCGGCGCGGCCCCCGAGGACGCCCCCGCCCTCGCCGACGAGATCGCGGCGGCCGCCGGGCTCGAACTCGGCGGTGTGATGGCTGTCGCGCCCCTGAACGGCGACCCGCTGCCCGCGTTCGCCCGGCTCGCCGACACGGCGGCCGAGATCCGCCGAAACCATCCGGGCGCGCCGATCGTTTCCGCGGGTATGAGCGGAGATCTGGAACAGGCGATCGCGTGTGGCGCGACACACCTCAGGATCGGTACGGCGTTGCTCGGCGGCCGACGGGCAATCGTCAGGTAATGTCCCCCGAGTGGGACCTGCCGGAACGCGGTCCACGCAAACGGTCGGTCACCCGCGGCGCCGGAGCCGCGGCCACAGGACACGGAGGGGCGTATGGCCAGCGCGATGCGCAAGATGGCGGTCTACCTCGGCCTGGTGGAGGACGACCGTTACGACGACGACAGGTACGACGACGACTACCTCTACGGCGATGAGACCGACCCCGGCGACGAGCGCCGCCGCGAGGACGAATCCGGCGGTCAGCTTACCCGAGCCGAGGACGAACCGGACCGTGATCGAGAGCATCACGCCGCGTCCACCGTCGAGCGACGTTCCGTGGCTCTCTACGAGAGTGGTACCACGGACCTCGCCCGCATCACTACGCTGCACCCGAGGACCTACAACGAGGCGAGGACCATCGGGGAGCACTTCCGTGAGGGCACCCCGGTGATCATGAACCTGACCGAGATGGTCGACAGCGACGCCAAGCGTCTCGTCGATTTCGCGGCGGGTCTCGTGTTCGGCCTGCACGGGAGCATCGAGCGTGTTACGAACAAGGTGTTCCTGCTGTCACCCGCCAACGTGGAGGTGACGGCGGAGGACAAGGCCCGGATGGCAGAACGAGGGTTCTTCAACCAGAGCTGAGATCCACATGCGAGAGTATCCGTGAACATCGTTTGGTCCGTAATCGAGGCCGTCCTCATCATCTTCCTCCTGCTCCTGATCGGGAGGTTGATCCTGGAGGTCCTGCAGTCGTTCGCCCGCCAGTGGCGGCCGACGGGAGTGGTGCTGGTGATCGCCGAAGCGGTGTACACCGTCACCGATCCGCCGCTGAAGTTCCTCAGGCGTTACATTCGGCCCGTGCGGCTGGGTAACGTGTCGCTGGACCTCAGCTTCACTGTCCTCTTCCTTGTGGTCTGGGTCTTGATCATCTTCGTACCGGGGCTCTGATCGGATACCGTCCTTTGGGACAGACTCCAAGCGCGCCAAGGAGACGAACATGCCGCCGCTGACACCCGCCGATGTGCGGAACAAGCAGTTCAGTACCACCAGGCTGAGGCCGGGGTACGACGAGGAGGAGGTGGACGCCTTCCTCGACGAGGTCGAGAGCGAGCTCGACCGCCTCATCCAAGAGAACGAGGAACTGCGGGCCAAGCTGG
>NZ_MKJY01000468.1 GCF_001942465.1 Actinomadura sp. CNU-125 | reverse complement strand
TTCAGCTGTTTGGCCACCGCCCCGGCGTCCTTGCGGGCGACCGGCCTCAGCGCATTTCGGATCAGGTGAACCACGCAGACTCCCGCTGTCAACCTGGGCGGCTATAGAAACCCGGTCGGACAGGGTTCCTGTTTTGGCAGGCCGAGGGCCCGCAGGGCGGCGCGCCGTGCGGGTGTTCTTCGGGAACGCGGTTAGGCCGCGGTGTTGTCCTGCTGGGCGGCCGGGTGTTTGGCGGCGTCGTAGGGGACGTGGTCGGTCCAGCAGCGCCAGAGGATGCGGGTCCAGCGGGCGCCCAGGCCGCGCAGGGCGCGGTATTTGCCGTGGCCGCGGGCGCGTGCGTCCTCGTAGGCCTGTCGGGCCCAGTCGGTTTCGCGGGTGGAGGTGAAGGCCCACCAGTCGATGGCGTGGCGCATGCGCTTGTTGGCGGCGTAGCGGAAGCGGACCTGATGCATCCGGCCGGACGCTCGGGTCACCGGGGCCAGGCCGGTCTCGGCCAGTAGCACGGCCGGGTGGGGGTAACGGGCGCGGTCGTCGCCCATCTCGGAGATGAGCACGGCGGCGGTGACGGGCCCGATGCCGGGGAAGCTGCGGAAGATGGGGGCGTCGGGGTGGGCGTCCAGTAGTTCGGCCAGGCGCTTGTCGCAGGCCCGGACCTGGCCGTTGAACAGCCGTAGCTGGTCGACGAACAGACCGGCGGTGAACTGCTTGCCGGCGGTGGTGCCCGGAGCGGCCGTCAGCAGATGCGGGCGCATCCGCTCGACCAGGACGGCGGGTTCGACGCGGCCGGAGTAGCCGTGCCGCCGGCAGAATCCCTCCATCCTGGCCTCGCCGACTCGGCCCGCCTGGGCGGGAGTGGGGTAGTCGCCGATGAACGCCAGGGCGATGTCGCGGTCCAGGGAGGAGAACAGGTGCAGGGGCGCCGGGTGATAGCTCTCCAGGATGGCGCGCAGCCGGGACTCCACGCTGCGCTGGGAGACGACGATGCGCTCGCGGTCGCGGGTGACGGCGGCCAGTTCGGCCGTCAGCGCCGCGGGCACCGACAAGGGCCGCCAATGGGGGTGCTCATGGCGCAGGGTGTCGGCCAGGACGAACGCGTCGAAGGCGTCGGACTTGGTCGCGGCGAGCCGGTAACGTTCCCGGGCCCGGGCGGACACCTTCGGGGAGACGCAGTAGACCGGCAGGCCACGCTGCTGCAGGTGCTCGACCAGCAGCCCTTCGCCTCGTTCGATCGCGACTTTGACATCGGCCCGGCCGGCGAGCTGCTCGTCGAGCTCGGCCAAGCCCGCCACATCATGGCGGACACGACGCTGAACCAGGACTTGGCCGGTGGCGTCGACGATGCACAGCTGATGACAGGTGCCGCCCCAGTCGATCCCGGCGAACACGGGCTCGGCGGACAGGCCGTCGGTGGAAGTGGCCATTGCGCTCCTTCGCGGAGGGGTGGGCCACCTGTGCAGGCCGGCTTCCTCGGAACCTCATCTCGGCGCTCGAAGCGCGACTCCCGCTGACCGATGTGAAGCCCGCCACCGCCCCGGACCGGCAGGTCTGCATGAGGACCTCGAAGGTGCGCGTCTGCATAGGTCGTGCCCGGGGCGGCGCAGGTGACCGGCGAGACGCTCTCGCCACCGACGAGTGTGCACGGATGAAGTTTGCACCACCGTGGCGGGGAACGCGGCGCCGATGGCGTCCTCGAACCCCTTCAATCCGTCGCAGCAGGCGATGAGGACGTCGCGGACGCCGCGGTTGCGCAGGTCGGTCGTCACCGACGTCCAGAACCGGGCGCTCTCCCCGGCGGTCGCGGACTCGGCCGGGGTCCGCGCGAGCCAGATGCCCAGCACGTGTTTCTCTCCGTCGGTGTCGATCCCGACCGCGATGTAGGCGGGCTTGTTCTGCACGACGTGGTTGTCGCGCACCTTCACCACGAGCGCGTCCAGGAACACCACGGCGTAGGTCGGGTCGAGCGGGCGGGTCTGCCAGGCTTTGACCTCGTCCATCACCTGGTCGGTGATGCGGGAGACCTGCTCGTGCGACAACTCGGTGCCGTACACCTGCTTGAGGTGGTGCAGGATGTCGCGCACCGACATGCCGTGCGCGTACAACGAGATGATCATGTCGTCCAGGCCGCCGGTGATGCGCCCGGCCCGCTTGGGCACCAGCACCGGCTCGAACGTCCCGGCCCGGTCCCGCGGAACCGACAGCCGGACGGGACCGACCCCGGTCTGCACCGTCTTGCCCTTGCCCCGCCCGTTGCGCGAGTTGCCCGAGTTGTTCCCCGCCGGGTTGTGCTTGTCATAGCC
>NZ_MKJY01000467.1 GCF_001942465.1 Actinomadura sp. CNU-125 | reverse complement strand
GCCGACTGCCAGCAGTGGCCCCAGAAGTCGGCGAGCTTGCGGACGCCCTGGCGGCGGATGCGCAGGCCGCTGCCGGTGAAGCGGTGCTCGGGGCCGCCGTCGACGGTCACCGATCCGGTCGCGCGGAACAGCTGCTCGTAGCGCGGCCCGCCCATGAGGCCACCCTCCACCGAGTCCTTCAGCCGTGCCCCCGCGTCCGCGCGCAGCGCGCCCTGCACCCACGGCGGGACCGCCATCCGCGCCTCCACGTGGAAGCGGACGTCGACGACCGGGCCGTCCGTCCTGCCCGCGGCGAGGTCGGCGGAGGAGGTCCGGACGGCTTCGCCCGCGTAGGTCATCGTCCAGGTGCCGAACGGCTCGACGCACCGGAACTCCAGCCCGCCCGCGCCGAGCACCGTCGGACGCCCGTCGGGGCCTTCGGCCGGTCGCGCCGGGCCGCCGTCGCGGAGGCGGTACGCGCGCCCGTCCCCGAAGGCGACGTTGATCTGGAAGTCGTGGGCGTCCCAGTTCGCGGCGATCGCCTCGACGCCGATGCGCGGGAGCCCCACCTCGCCGCGATCGTCCACGACCCAGAAACTCACCGAATCGCGCATCTGCGGGTCGTCCGGACGCCGCGCGAACACGAGTTCGCGGGACGGGTCGATGCCTCCGGTCAGGTCGACGGTCATCTGCTGCCTCACTTTCCGATGGGGTCGTGGCGGCTCGTCCAGCGGTCCGCGGCCTCGACGTAGCGGGCGAACGACAGGCGCGCACGGTCGAGGTCGATCCCGAAGGCGACCGGGTCGGCGCGCGTGCCCGGCTCGCGTTCGGCCGCCGCCTCCGCCCACCAGTCGCGCATCCGCCGCTCGAACTCGCCGCCGACGGGCTCGCCCAGCCACGAGTACAGGCCCGCCACCTCGCCGATGGGGTCGGCCTGCATCGCGCGGAAGTCGATGTCGTAGAACCGGTCGTCGGCGCCGTCCGCGCGGAAGCGCAGCGCCCGTTCCATGCCGAGCGTCCAGTGGTCGACGTTGACGCGGCCGATGTAGGGCCGGTCGATCCGGTCGGTGAAGTTCCCGATGATGTCGGCGTACAGGTCGGCCACCGACAGCAGCACGTCGGTCGGGTCCCGGTGGGTCATGACGAACCGCGCGTCCGGGAAGACCCTGTCCAGGTGTTCCAGGAACAGGACGTGCGTCGGGCACTTCAACCGCCACGGCCGTTCCGGCTCGCCCCACTGGAGCAGCTTCATCACCCGGCGCTGGTACTCGAACGTCGTGGTGAGGTCGGCCTCCTCGACCAGCCACGCCGCGTACGTCGGCATACGGGCGAACGAGACGAACATGTAGGACTTGAAGTCCAGCGCCATCAGCTCGTGGCATTCCATCGGCCCGTGCGCGTGGACGGGGACGTGGTGCCGGGTGCCGACCATCTCCCCCTTGCCCGTCGGAATGCGCGGATCGGGGCCCCGCACGGTCGAGGGCGGCGGGCACGGCTGCGACGACTCCCAGCGCCGCAGGTACCGGACGTCCGGGTCCTGCGCCAGCAGCAGCGACAGCGCGGTCGAACCGGTGCGGGGCAGCCCGAGCCCGATCAGCGGCGCGACGATCGGCACGTCGTCGATCTCCGGGTGCCGCCGGTACCAGTCCTCCACCCGCAACCGCTGCGCGAGATGCCGGACGATCCGGTCGCGGAAGAACTCCGCGCCCGCGGCGTTCAACCGCGCCTCGTCCGCCAGCGCGGTCAGGAGGACGGCGAGCCCGTCCCGGAAGGAATCGTCGCCGAAATCGTCCAGCCCGGTCTCCTCGACGGCGGCTCTCGTCATTTCATCGATGGTCGGCATTCGGCCTCCGCTCGAAATTCGCCCCGATCGTCCGGAAAGTCGGGCGCGGGTCAGTTCATCCACTGCCCGCCGGCGACGTCGATGGTCTGGCCGCACATGTAGCCGGCGGCCTCGGAGGCCAGGTAGGCGACCATGTTGGCGACCTCTTCGGGCAGGCAGACCCGGCCGAGCTGGACCTGGGTGGTGATGGCCTCGGCGACCGCGCCGAGCGCGGCGCGGTCCTGATCGCTCCGCGGATCGAGGATGCGCCGCTGCAGATCGGGTTTGATCATGATTCCGGGCGCCACGCCCAGCACGTTGACGCCGCGCGGCGCCATCTCGTGGGCGAGGTTGCGGGTGAAGCCGACGACGCCCGCCTTGCACGAGTTGTAGACCACCAGGCCGCGCTGCTGGATCCGGCCGCCGACCGCCCCGATGTTGATGATCTTCCCCGAGCCCTGCGGCAGCAGATGCTCCAGCGCGGCGTGCGCGCCGTACATCATCATC
>NZ_MKJY01000466.1 GCF_001942465.1 Actinomadura sp. CNU-125 | reverse complement strand
CAGGGCCTCGCACGCACGACGCGGGGGCCGCGGCGGGACGTCGTCCCGCCGCGGCCCCCGCGGCTCGTCAGCGGTTCTCGAACTCCGGACGGCGCTTCTGCAGCGTCGCGGTCATGCCCTCGGCGAGGTCCTCGGTGAAGAACGCCAGCGTCTGGACGCCCGTCTCCGCGGCGAGCTGGCGCCGGAGCCCGGGGGCGTCCAGCGCCATGTTGAGCAGCTCCTTCGTGCGCCGCAGCCCGTAGGGCGACTTTGTGAGCAGCTCGTCGGCGAGCGCGTGCGCGGCGGCGAGGTCGCCGCCCGGATCGTCGACGATCTCCGTCAGCAGCCCGAGGTCCAGCGCGCGCGCCGCGTCCAGCCGCTGCGCCCGGTAGGCGATCTCGGCGGCCTTCGCGGGGCCGACGAGCCGGGGCAGCAGCCAGGACAGCCCGCAGTCCCCGGCGGACAGGCCGAGGTCGGTGAACGGGACGACGAAGCGGGTGGTGGGGTCGGCGACGCGCAGGTCGCAGGCCAGCGCCCACGACACGCCCATCCCGGCGACCGGGCCGCGCAGCGCCGCGATCACCGGCTGCGGGATCTCCCGGAGCCGGGCGGTGACCTCGCCGCCGTTCGCGATGCCCCGGTAGAGCCGCTGGACGCGTCCCTCGGCGGGTCCGTCCGCGGCGCCGTCGACGCCGTCGCCCTGGATGTCCATCCCGGAGCAGAACCCGCGGCCCTCGCCGGTGAGCACGACGACCCGGGTCGCGGGGTCGCGCATCAGTCCGTTGAGGACGTCGAGCATCTCCTCGGTCAGCGCGCCGTCGACGGCGTTGAGGCGGTCCGGGCGGGACAGGGTGATCGTGAGGACCCCGTCCCGCCGGTCGAGCTTCAGCCCGCCCAACGGCTCAGGAGCCGAGCTGCTGGATGAGCGGGCCCATCTGGTCGCCCACGTTCTTGAAGATCGTGAGCGGCTCGCGGGAGTTGATCTCCTCCCAGTTGTCGCGGACGTCCTCCACCGACAGCGTCGTCTTCTGCCCGTAGCCGGGGCCCTCCGCCACGAAGATCCGGGCGATGCGGCCGCCGCCGACCGTGTACACCTCGCCGGTGTGCTCGACGCTGTCGTGCACCAGGTAGGCCACGAGCGGCGTGACCTGGTCGACGCCCAGCTTGTCGGCGAAGTCGGCGGGCAGGAGGTCCTCGGTCATGCGGGTCCAGGCGACGGGGGCGATCGCGTTGGCCTTGATGTTGTACTTGCCGCCCTCCTGCGCGAGGGTCTTGGTGAACCCGACGAGGCCCATCTTGGCCGTCGAGTAGTTGGCCTGGCCGAAGTTGCCGAACAGGCCCGCGGGCGACGAGGTGTTGACGATCCGTCCGTAGCCCTGCTCGCGCAGGTGCGCCCAGGCGGCGCTGGTGACCAGGAACGAGCCGCGCAGGTGCACGGCGATGACCGCGTCGAACTCCTCCGGCGTCATGTTCTTGAACGACTTGTCGCGCAGGATCCCGGCGTTGTTGATGATGATGTCGACCTTGCCGAAGGTGTCCAGCGCGGTCTGGACGATCGCCTGCGCGCCCTCGGGGGTGGCCACGTTGTCGGGGTTGGCGACGGCCTCGCCGCCGTTCTTCTTGATCTCGTCGACGACCTGCTGCGCCGGGCCGGCGTCGGAGCCGACGCCGGAGCGGTCGCCGCCCAGGTCGTTCACGACGACCTTGGCGCCGCGGGAGGCCAGCTCCAGCGCGTGCTGCCGGCCGAGCCCGTGCCCCGCACCGGTCACGACCGCGACGCGGCCGTCGTAGCGCAGTTCCGCCATCTGTGTCTCCTCACATCGAGCACCGACTACGCCCCCCAGATAATCACCCGGGGGTTACCAAGTGGTACCACCCAACCGAATCCCGCTCGGTAGCGGCCCCCGTGGTTCCTTCCCGCCCGCACGGGACCCCAGTCCCGCGTACGATGGGACAAGAGGGAATGTTGCGTCAATTGCCGTATTCCGCCGGACGCCAGGCGTAGTCTCCTCCCCCATCGGCTCGCCCGTTCGACGCCGCGAGGAGCACGGAGGTCCCTCCATGACCCCATCCGACCACGAGCCCCGCCGCCACCGCGTCGTGCAGTGGGCCACCGGCGCGCTCGGCCGGAGCGTCATCCGCGGCGTCCTCGACCGTCCCGACATGGAACTGGCCGGCGCCTGGGTCCACACCCTCGCCAAGGACGGCGTCGACGCGGGCACCATCGCCGGACGGCCGCCCGCGGGCGTCCGCGCCACCCGCGACCGCGCCGCCGTCCTCGCCCTGGACGCCGACTGCGTCGTCTACGCGCCCGGACGGCCCGTCCTCGACGACATCGACACCGTCTGCGCCCTCCTCGCCTCCGGCAAGAACGTCATCTGCACCAACGGGCTCGTCTACCCGGAGGCGCACGGCGCCCGGCTCGTCGAGGAACTGGAGCGGGCGTGCAAGCAGGGCGGCACGTCCGTCCACGGCACCGGCTTCAACGGCGGCTTCATGGCCGACGTGCTCCCCCTCGTCCTCGCCCGGCTGGCCCGCCGCATCACCCACGTGTACTCCCGCGACTGCTCCGACCTCTCCGGGCACCCGTCCTGGGGGATGGTCCACCACGCGCTCGGACTCGGCCGCGACGAGGACGCCTTCCTGCGCACCCTCCGGCCCGCCCGCACCAGCATGCGCAACATGTACTCCGAATGCCTCCACCTCGTCGCCGCGGGGCTCGGCGTCGACCTCGACGAGATCGACGTGGACGTCGACCACCGGCTCGCCCGGACCGACCTGGAGATCGCCGCGGGCCGCGTCCCGCGCGGCACCGTCGCGGCCGTCCGCTGGACCTTCAGCGGCCTCACCGGCGCCCGCCCCGCGATCACCGCCGAGGTCATCTACAAGGCCGACGCCGCGAGCGTCCCCGACTGGGGCGACCCGGGCCACTCGGTCCGCGTCGACGGCCGCCCCTCCCTCGCCCTGACCACCGACGACGCCTGGGTGTCCGACGACGTCTCCGCGGCCGCCGCGCACGCGCTGAACTCGATCCCCGCCGTGTGCGCCGCCGCCCCCGGCGTCCGCACGTACCTGGACCTCCCGGCCTTCTCCGGACGGATGCAGACCTGAGCGGACTATCGTGGCGAGCGAGGTCGTCTTCGAGAGAGGAATCGGCATGTCCGTGCAGGAGGTCGAGGGCGGTCGGTTCGTCCGGCAGCCGAACCGCTTCACCGACCGCATCACCGCCGACCGCTCGTCCGGATACCCCGCCGAACCCGGCCGCTACCGGCTGTTCGTCTCCTACGCCTGCCCGTGGGCCCACCGCTCGCTGATCGTCCGCCGCCTCCTCGGCCTGGAGGACGTCATCGACCTCAACGTCGTCGACCCCATCCGCGACGAGCGCGGCTGGCGGTTCCCCGAGCGCGACCCGGTCTCCGGCGCCGAGTTCCTCTCCGAGCTCTACCTGGCGCGCGACCCGTCCTTCGACGGCCGCTACACGGTGCCCTGCATCTGGGACGCCCGCACGGAACGCCTCGTCACCAACGACTTCCCGAACATCACCACCACGTTCGAGACCGAGTTCACCGCGTTCCACAAGCCCGGCGCGCCCGACCTCTACCCCGAGGCCCTCCGCCCCGAGATCGACGAGCTGAACGAGCTCGTCTACCGCACCGTGAACAACGGCGTCTACAAGGCGGGCTTCGCGACCTCCCAGGACGCCTACGAGGACGCCTTCGACGCCCTCTTCGACACCCTGGGCCGCCTCGAAGAGCGCCTCGCCGACCGCCGCTACCTCTTCGGCGACGACATCACCGAGGCGGACGTCCGCCTCTACCCCACCCTCGCGCGCTTCGACGCCGTCTACTACTCGCACTTCAAGTGCAACCTGCGGCGTCTCACCGACTACCCGAACCTCTGGGCGTACGCACGCGACCTGTACTCGATCCCCGCGTTCGGCGAGACGACGAACTTCGATCACATCAAACGCCACTACTACGTGACGCAGCGCAACATCAACCCGTCCGGCGTCGTTCCCAAGGGGCCCGCGATCGACTGGGACGAGTGATCACAACCCGGGCACCAACCGTCCCGACCCATCGTTATGCTGCGGAACCGATATATCCCAGTACCGAGAGGCCCCCACCATGCGCAGCCAGTTCTTCGGAAACATGGACCAGGGACAGCAGCTCCCCGGCCACTTCGCCCTCCAGAACTCCAAGATGCTCCGGATCCACCTCAACGGCGACGTCCTGGCCCGGCAGGGCTCCATGGTCGCCTTCCAGGGGCAGATGGAGTTCGACTACGAAGGCTCCGGCGGCATGGGCAAGTTCCTCAAGAAGGCCCTCACCGGCGAGGGCGTGCCCCTGATGCGCGTCCGCGGCCAGGGCCTGCTGTTCGTCGCCAACGACGCCGACGACATCCACCTCTTCTACCTGGAGAACGAGGGCCTCACCGTCAACGGCGCGAACATCCTCGCCTACGACTCCCAGCTCCAGTCCGACATCCAGCGCGTCCAGGGCGCGGGCATCGCCGCCGGCGGCCTGTTCAACACCACCCTCCAGGGCTCCGGCTGGGTCGCCCTCACCACCCACGGCACGCCCGTCATGCTCGACTGCGGCCGCGCCCCCACCTTCGCCGACGGCCAGTCCGCCGTCGCCTGGAGCACCAGCCTCCAGGTCGGCGTCAACAAGACCTTCAAGGCCGGCGCCCTCATCGGCCGCGGCAGCGGCGAAGCCATGCAGCTCGCCTACCAGGGCCAGGGCTTCGTCCTCGTCCAGGCCAGCGAAGGCCCCACCGTCGCGCCGCACACCCACTGAGTGACGCACGATTCTTCGTCCAGGCCCGCCCTGACTGGGGCGCGCCCACGGGGTTGAAATTCAACGGACGCGGTCCCCGCACCGGGGACCGCGGACGGGCCCGTCGGGGGGCATCAGGCCACATTTTCGGCGTTTCAAACTGTGACCTTGGGCACATTGTGGCAGCCTAGGCCGAGGCAACGAACCCGCTCCGCCACCGGGGAAGGCATGGCACGTTCCCAAGCCCTCTCCTAAGCCAGAGCGGACCGGTGCCACTGCGATTGCGAGCGAAGCCGGATTCGAGCGAAGCGAGAATCCGATCGCGCAGCGAGCCCCTGGGCGAGTCGGAGCGATGCAGCAATCGCACCGCGGTGCCCGTTGGAGGAAGGCCCCCCGGGCCTGACGCCGAGGGCATCGCAAAGAAACACGCGATAGCCTTGACTGGTCTTACTACTTACCTGCGAGCTGCGGAAGAGGGCGATCTCCGCCGTGTCGACAGAGTCGTCGCAACCTAGTGCCGACCCGAAGCTGACAGATTTCGGTGCCAACGAGTGGTTGGTCGACGAGCTGTACCAGAAGTACCTCGAAGACCCGAACTCGGTTGACGAAGCCTGGTGGAACTTCTTCGCGGACTACCAGCCGGACAGCCGGCCGGCCGCGACCACCGGGACGTCCCAGGCCCCCAAGGGCGCGAACGGCACGGCCGCGCCGCCGACACCGAAGCAGCAGCCCCCCGCGAAGCCGGCGCCGAAGGCCGAGAAGAAGCAGGCCGCGCCGCCGCCGGTGCCGGCCGGTGCGGAGGAGGTCAAGCTCCGCGGGGTCGCGGCCCGGACGGCCACCAACATGGAGGCCAGCCTGGCGGTGCCGACGGCGACGAGCGTGCGCGCCGTCCCGGCGAAGCTGCTGATCGACAACCGCATCGTCATCAACAACCACCTGAAGCGCGGGCGCGGCGGGAAGGTCTCCTTCACGCACCTGATCGGGTACGCGATCGTCAAGGCGCTCGTGGCGATGCCGGAGATGAACTCGGCGTTCACCGAGGTGGACGGCAAGCCGGTGCTGGTCCGGCCGGAGCACGTGAACTTCGGCCTGGCGATCGACCTGCAGAAGCCGGACGGGTCGCGGCAGCTGGTGGTGCCGAGCATCAAGGCCGCCGAGACGCTGGACTTCCGCCAGTTCTGGGCCGCCTACGAGGAGATCGTCCGCAAGGCCCGCGGGAACAAGCTGACCCTGGACGACTTCCAGGGGACGACGATCAGCCTGACGAACCCGGGCACCATCGGCACGGTGCACTCGGTGCCGCGGCTGATGCCCGGCCAGGGCACGATCATCGGCGTGGGCGCGATGGAGTACCCGGCGGAGTTCGCGGGCGCGTCCGGCGAGACGCTGTCGCGCATGGGGATCAGCAAGGTCATGACGCTGACCTCCACCTACGACCACCGGATCATCCAGGGCGCGCAGTCCGGCGACTTCCTGCGCCGGATCCACGAGCTGCTCCTCGGCGAGGACGGCTTCTGGGACGACATCTTCGAGGCGCTGCGGATCCCGTACGAGCCGGTGCGCTGGGTCAAGGACATCTCGGCGACGCACGAGGACGACGTCGCCAAGGTCGCGCGCGTCCACGAGCTGATCCACGCCTACCGGGTCCGGGGCCACCTGATGGCCGACACGGACCCGCTGGAGTACAAGCAGCGCCGCCACCCCGACCTCGACATCCTGAAGCACGGGCTCACCCTGTGGGACCTGGAGCGGGAGTTCGCGACGGGCGGGTTCGGCGGCAAGCCGACGATGAAGCTGCGCGACATCCTGGGCGTGCTGCGGATGGCGTACTGCCGGACCGTCGGCATCGAGTACATGCACATCCAGGACCCGGAGGAGCGCGCCTGGATCCAGGAGCGCGTGGAGGTCCCGCACGACAAGCCGTCGCGCGATGAGCAGCTGCACGTGCTGCGGCGGCTGAACAACGCCGAGGCGTTCGAGACGTTCCTGCAGACGAAGTTCGTCGGGCAGAAGCGGTTCTCGCTGGAGGGCGGCGAGTCCGTCATCCCGCTGCTGGACTCGGTGATCTCGGCGGCGGCGAAGGACAGCCTGGACGAGGTCATCATCGGCATGGCGCACCGCGGCCGGCTGAACGTCCTCGCCAACATCGTCGGCAAGTCCTACGGGCAGATCTTCGGCGAGTTCGAGGGCAACCTCGACCCGCGCAGCGCGCAGGGTTCCGGGGACGTCAAGTACCACCTGGGCGCGTCCGGCGACTTCGTCGCCGCCGACGGCTCCAAGATCCACACCGAGCTGGTCGCGAACCCGTCCCACCTGGAGACGGTCGACCCGGTGCTGGAGGGCGTCGTCCGCGCCAAGCAGGACCTGCTGGACGTCGGCGAGGCGGGCTTCAGCGTGCTGCCGGTCCTCGTGCACGGGGACGCGGCGTTCGCGGGGCAGGGCGTCGTCGCCGAGACGCTGAACCTGTCGCAGCTGCGCGGCTACCGGACGGGCGGCACCGTCCACGTGATCATCAACAACCAGGTCGGGTTCACCACGGCGCCCGAGTACTCGCGGTCCAGCGTGTACTCCACGGACGTCGCCCGGATGATCCAGGCGCCGATCTTCCACGTGAACGGGGACGACCCGGAGGCGTGCGCGCGGGTGGCGCGGCTGGCGTTCGAGTACCGGCAGACGTTCAAGAAGGACGTCGTCATCGACATGGTCTGCTACCGGCGGCGGGGCCACAACGAGGGCGAGAACCCCTCGTTCACCCAGCCGCTGATGTACGACCTGATCGACGCGAAGCGGTCGGTGCGCAAGCTGTACACCGAGGCGCTGATCGGCCGCGGCGACATCACGGTCGAGGAGGCCGAGCAGGCGCTCCGCGACTACCAGGAGCAGCTGGAGCGGGCGTTCACCGAGACCCGCGAGGCCGTGAAGAAGCCGCTCGAACCGGGTTCGGTGGTCAAGCCGGACGTCGAGGAGCGCATCCCGATCGACCACGGGTCGGCGGGCACGGCGATCCCGGTGGAGACCGTCAAGCGGATCATCGAGACGCAGGTCACGCTGCCGGACGGCTTCACGGTGCATCCGCGCCTGCAGCCGATCCTGCAGCGGCGCGTCCAGGCGATGGACGACGACGCGTTCGACTGGGCGACCGGCGAGCTGCTGGCGATGGGGTCGCTGCTGATCGACGGCCGTCCGGTGCGGCTCGTCGGGCAGGACACCCGCCGCGGCACGTTCGGCCAGCGGCACGCGGTGCTGGTGGACCGCAAGTCGGGCGAGGAGCACACGCCGCTCAAGCAGTTCGACCAGGGCGTGTCGAAGTTCTACGTGCACGACTCGCTGCTCAGCGAGTACGCGGCGATGGGCTTCGAGTACGGCTACTCGATGACCCGCCCGGACGCGCTCGTGGCGTGGGAGGCGCAGTTCGGCGACTTCGCGAACGGTGCCCAGAGCATCGTCGACGAGTACATCTCGTCCGGTGAGCAGAAGTGGGGCCAGCACTCCAGCGTGGTCCTGCTGCTGCCGCACGGCTACGAGGGCCAGGGGCCGGACCACTCGTCCGCGCGCATCGAGCGCTACCTGCAGCTGTGCGCGCAGGACAACATGACGGTGGTCTACCCGACGACGCCGGCGAACTACTTCCACCTGCTGCGCTGGCAGGTCCTGTCGGGCCGCGGCAAGCCGCTCGTGGTGTTCACGCCGAAGCAGCTGCTGCGGCTGAAGGCGGCGACGTCGAAGGTCGCCGACATCACCGAGGGCGCGTTCCAGCCGGTCATCCCGGAGAGCGACCCGGCGATCGAGGCGAAGAACGTCCGGCGGGTGCTGCTGACCACCGGCAAGATCTACTACGAGACGGTGAAGGCGCGGGCGGCCGCCGGCGTCACCGACACCGCGATCGTCCGGGTCGAGCGGCTGTACCCGCCGCCGGTGGACGAGATCAAGGCGGAGCTCGCGAAGTACCCGGGGCACACCGAGGTCGTGTGGGTGCAGGACGAGCCGGCGAACATGGGCGCGTGGCCGTTCATGGCGCTGAAGCTGCCGCACCACATCGAGGGGCTGAAGATGTCGCGGGTGTCGCGCCGCGCGGCGTCGTCCCCCGCGGTGGGCTCGGCCAAGCTGCACCAGGCCGAGCAGGACGCGCTGATGGCCCGCCTGTTCGGCGAGCCGAAGTAACCGAAGGCGTGACCCGAGGGCTCCGGCGCATGCGCCGGAGCCCTCGGCGTCCCTGGACATAGAGGACTTTCCGGATGTACTTCACCGACCGCGGCATCGAGGAGCTGACGGACCGGCGCGGCGAGGAGGAGGTCAGCCTCGGCTGGCTCGCCGAGCGCCTGCGCGAGTTCGTCGACCTCAACCCCGAGTTCGAGACCCCGGTCGAGCGGCTGGCGACGTGGCTGGCCCGCCTCGACGACGACGAGGACGAGTAACGCGATATGTCTTGACTTTCGGCGGTCGCGACATATCGTGTCAGGGAACGGGTCCTCGGTGAGAAGGGCGGGCGATATGTCGCGTTGGACGGTCGACGAACCGACCAGCCTCGGGTTCGACGGAGTGGTCGCGCTGCGGGCGACGCTGATCGCGGGGAGCATCTCCGTGCTGGCCTCCGACGAGCGGCCGTCGATCACGATCGGCGACGTGGAGGGGCCGCCGCTGGTGGTGTCGCACGAGGCCGGGATGCTGACGATCAGCCACGAGAAGCTGTGGGAGGGCGTCCTGACCTGGCTGCGCACGCAGAAGGCGCGGGCGGTCATCACCGTGACGGTCCCGCACGACTGCCCCGTGAGCCTCAACCTCGTGTCGGCGGACGCGGTCGTCACGGGGATGACCGTCCGGACGTCCATCAAGAGCGCGTCCGGCGACGTGACGCTCGACGGGGTGGCGGGCGCGATCGACGCCAACACCGTCTCCGGGGCGATCGAGGCGCAGGGCCTGGACGGCACGGTCTCGTTCACGTCCGTGTCCGGCGACCTCGCGCTGGCCGGCGCGTCCATCGAACGGCTCGCGGCCCGCACGGTCAGCGGCCGCATCGCCGCGGACGTCGACCTGGCCGGGCGGTGCCGGATCGACGCCAACAGCGTGTCCGGGGAGGTGGCGCTGCGGATCCCCGAGGCCGCGGACGCGCACGTCTCGCTGACCTCGGCCGCCGGGCGCATCGAGACGTCGTTCCCCGAACTCGACCACCAGAACCGGACCGTCTCGCGCAGCGTCACCGGCAAGATCGGCGACGGCTCCGGGCACGTCACGGTCAACACCGTGTCCGGCGCCGTCGTCCTCCTCGGGCGCGCCGCGGACGACGCGCCGGGGATCGACGCCCCCGGAATGGAGAAGTGAGTTGAGCCCCGTTTTCGGCCACGGCCGCCTCCGCCTCTACCTGCTGAAACTGCTGCAGGAGAGCCCGCGCCACGGCTACGAGATGATCCGGCTGCTGCAGGACCGCTTCCTCGGCGTCTACTCCCCGTCCCCCGGCACGATCTACCCGCGGCTGGCCCGGCTGGAGTCGGAGGGGCTCGTCACCCACGAGGTGATCAAGGGCAAGAAGGTGTACTCGCTGACCGACAAGGGCCGCGAGGAGCTGGAGCACCGGATGGACGAGCTCGCCGACCTGGAGGAGGAGATCTCCGCGTCGGCGCAGGAGTTCGCGCGCGGCGTCCAGCAGGACGTCCGGCAGACGGTCCGGACGCTGCGCGAGGAGCTGAGCCAGGCGGCGAAGACGATGCGCGACCAGGGCCGCACGGCGTCGCAGGACGCGTGGCGCGACACGTCCGGGCGGCAGAAGGACGCGTGGCGGGAGACCACCGACCGGCAGAAGGACGAGTGGCGGCGGCAGAAGGACTTCTGGCGCGACCAGACGCAGGTGTGGAAGGAGGAGTGGCGCCAGACCTGGGAGGACGCCTGGAAGACCGCGACGGGCTCCAAGGAGGACGTCGCGCGCCTCAAGCTGGAGCGGCACCTGCGGCGGTTCGTGGAGGACGTCCGCGCGGCCGCCGGGGACGCGCGGCTCGACGACGACGCGCTCGCCGCCGTCCGCACCCTGCTG
Organism: Actinomadura sp. CNU-125; assembly: GCF_001942465.1. GTDB lineage: Bacteria > Actinomycetota > Actinomycetes > Streptosporangiales > Streptosporangiaceae > Spirillospora. Next base: position 35,196 of record NZ_MKJY01000466.1, on the reverse strand, counting down.
GACGAGACGCACGAGCGGCTGCGCCGGGAGGTCTTCGGCGACCGGGACGGCGACGCGAAGCCGTGACCGGGCGGCCGCGCGGGGCGGCCGTCCCGCCGGTCACGGCCTCGCCGGTCGGCGTCAGGGCGTGAAGACGATCTTGCCGAAGAGGTCGCCGTCGGCCATCGCGGCGAACCCCTCGCGGGCGTCGCGCAGCGGCAGCACGCGGTCGATGGGCGGGCGGACGCCCGTCTTGTCCAGGAACCGCGCGAGCCGCTCCAACTGCCCGCGGGTGCCCATCGTCGAGCCGATCACCTGGAGCTGCAGGAAGAACACCCGGTTCAGCTCGGCCGGGGGCACCTGGCCGCTCGTCGCGCCCGACACCACGACGCGTCCGCCGGGCCGCAGCGACTTCAGCGAGTGCGCCCAGGTCGCCTGCCCGACCGTCTCGATCACCGCGTCGACCCGCTCGGGCAGCCGCGCGCCCGTCTCCAGCGCCGCGTCCGCGCCCAGTTCCTGCGCGCGGCGGCGCTTGTCCTCGCTGCGGCTGGTCGCGTAGACGCGGAACCCGGCGGCGGACGCCAGCGCGATCGCGGCCGTGGCGACGCCGCCGCCCGCGCCTGCACCAGGACGCTCGAACCGGGTTCGAGGGCCGCCTTGTCGAACAGCATCCGGTAGGCGGTCAGCCACGCGGTGGGGAGGCAGGCGGCCTCATCGAACGACAGCCCGGCGGGCTTGGGGACGAGGTTGCGGCGCGGCACCGCGACCTTCTCGGCCAGCGTGCCGGGGTGCGCTTCCGACAGCAGGGAGCGCTTGGGGTCGAGGGTCTCGTCGCCGCCGCCCCGGTCGGGGTCGCCGATCACCGAGTGGACGATCACCTCGTTGCCGTCCGCGTCGATCCCGGACGCGTCGCAGCCGAGGATCATCGGGAGCCGGTCGGCGGGCAGCCCGACCCCCTTGAGGGACCACAGGTCGTGGTGGTTGAGGGCCGCGGCCTTGACGGTGACGGTCGTCCAGCCGTCCGGCACCTCGGGTTCGGGGCGTTCCCCGGTCGTCAGCCCGGCCAGCGGGTCGTCTGCGTCGGTCTTCGTGGCGGTGACAGCGAACATGAACGCACACTAACGGCCCGGCCCGGACGCGCGGCGGCCCGCCCCCGTAACGGGGACGGGCCGCGCGTCACGTCCGTCGGAGCGGACTCCGTTCAGAGCACCTTCGACAGGAAGTCCTGGGTGCGCGGGTGCTGCGGGTTCGCCAGCACCTCGCGGGGCGCGCCCTCCTCGACGACGACGCCGCCGTCCATGAACACGAGGGAGTCGCCGACCTCGCGGGCGAAGCCCATCTCGTGCGTGACGACGATCATCGTCATGCCGTCCAGGGCGAGCTGCTTCATGACCTCCAGGACCTCGCCGACGAGCTCGGGGTCGAGCGCCGACGTGGGCTCGTCGAACAGCATCAGCGCGGGCTCCATGGCCAGCGCCCGGGCGATCGCCACGCGCTGCTGCTGCCCGCCGGACAGCTGCGCCGGGTAGCTGCGCGCCTTGTCGCCGAGCCCGACCCGCTCCAGCAGGGCGAGCGCCCGCTCCCGGGCCTCCGCCTTGGGCCGCTTCTTGACCCGGACGGGCGCTCCATGACGTTCTCCAGCGCCGTCATGTGCGGGAACAGGTTGAACCGCTGGAACACCATGCCGATCTCGCGGCGCTGCGCGGCGACCTCCTTGTCGCGCAGCTCGTGCAGCTTGCCGCCCGCCTCGCGGTAGCCGACGAGGTGGCCGTTCACCCACAGCCGCCCGGCGTTGATCTTCTCCAGGTGGTTGATGCAGCGCAGGAACGTCGACTTCCCGGACCCGGACGGGCCGATGACGCACATCACCTCGCCCGGCTTGACCTCCAGGTCGATCCCCTTGAGGACCTCCAGGCGGCCGAACGACTTGTGCACGCGCTCGGCCCGGACGGCGAACGCCGGGGGCGGGACGTCGCCCGAGGGGACCTTCGTGGTGTCGCTCATGCCCCGCCCTTTCCGCCGCCGCCGATGCTCCGCAGGCGCAGCCGTCCCGGGGAGGTCCGGGAGTTGCCCGAGCCGCGCGCGAAGTGCCGCTCGATGAAGTACTGCGCGATCAGCAGGACGCTGCTGAGGATCAGGTACCAGATGCAGGCCGCGACCAGCATCGGGAACACCTGGTAGGTCCGCGTGCCGACGGCCTGGAGCTGGAAGAACAGCTCGTTGGTGACGGGCACGAACGCCACCAGGGAGGTGTCCTTGAGCATCGCGATGGTCTCGTTGCCCGTCGGCGGGACGATCACGCGCATCGCCTGCGGCAGGACCACCCGCCGCATCGTCTGCATCCGCGACATGCCGAGCGCGCTCGCGGCCTCCTCCTGGCCGGGGTCGACCGACAGGATGCCCGCGCGGACGATCTCGGCCATGTAGGCGGCCTCCGACAGCGCGAGCGCCAGCAGGCCCGCCATGAACCCGGTGAGCAGCGTGCGGGCGCCACGGAGAACAGCGTGCCGCCGATGTCGACGCCCATCAGGTCGCCGAGCTGCCCGGCGAAGGGCACCCCGCCGATGTCGTAGTGCTCGTACAGGATGCCCATGTTGCCGAACAGGATCGCCAGCACGAGCCTCGGCACGGCCCGGAAGAACCAGGTGTAGAGCCAGGCGACGCCGCTGAGGATCGGGTTGTCCGACAGCCGCATCACCGCGAGGACGATCCCGAGCAGGACGCCGATCACCATCGACAGGACGGTGAGCAGGATCGTCGTGCGGACGCCCTCGATGATGTTCGGGCGGAAAGCGTTGTCGATGATGAACGACCACTGGAACTTGTCGTTCGTCAGCAGCATGTGGACGAACATCGCGGCGAGGACCACGATGACGGCCACCGCCACCCAGCGGCCGGGGTGCCGGACGGGAACGGCCTCGATGTTCGCGGGCCGGTCCCCGTCCGGCGGCCCCTTGGTCGGCTCCGTCATACGCTTACGGGTTCACCGTGGAGTCGGTGATCGCGCCGGCCTGCACGCCCCACTTCTCGAGGATCTTGTTGTAGGTTCCGTCGGCCATCAGCGCCTTGGTCGCCGCGGCGATCGCCTCGGCGAACTTCGTCTGGTCCTTCTGCACGATGTAACCGTACGGCGCCGCCTCGTAGATGTCGCCGAGGAGTTCGAGCTGGCCGTTGGTCTGCTTGACCGCGTAGGCGATGATCGGCGAGTCGGCCAGCCCGGCGTCGTCCTTGCCGGACACGACCGCCGCGGTGGCCTGGTCCTGGCCCTGGTACTGGTCGATGGTGATCTTGGGCTTGCCGGCCTCCTCGCAGGCTTCCGACTTCTTCTCCAGGTCGGGGACCTGGACGGTGCCCTTCTGGACGGCGATCTTCTTGCCGCACGCGTCGTCGGGCTGGATCCCCGCGGGGTTGCCCTTCTTCGTCGCCCACTGCGTGCCCGCGTTGAAGTAGCTCACCATCGTGACGGCGGCCTTGCGCTCGTCGTTGATGGTGAACGAGGAGGCGCCCGCCTCGTACTTGCCGGACTGCACGCCGGGGATGATCGCCTCGAACTTGCTGGAGACCCACTCGGTCTTGAGGCCGAGCTTGGACGCGACCGCGTCGAACAGCTCCTTGTCCCAGCCGACGACGGTCTTGCCGTCCTCGTCGAGGAACTGGTTCGGGGCGTAGGAGGCGTCCACGCCGACGATGATCTTGCCGTCCGCCTTGATCTCCTCGGGCACCATCGCGGCGAGCTCGGCGTCCGCCCCGCCCGACGAGGTGATCTGCGGTGCGGCGGCACCGTCGTCTTCCTTCTCGCCGCACGCGGAGAGGGCGAGGGCCCCCGTCAGGACGAGCGCGCCGGCGGCGACGGCGCGGCGGCGCAGAGAACCGGTGATCACGGGTTCCCCCTCCAGTCGAAGTTCAGCGGATCCGCGCGGATCCGGAGGTCAGGAGCACATTTTGGCGCATAACGGGCATGGTGCCGGTTAAGGCTGCGAAACGATCGGACAACGAGGAGGCTCCGGTTGCGTCTCGCGGACCCGCGCGATCGTCACGAAAGGTGACCGTCCGGTGACGATTCGGTGGCGTCACGTGACGGTCGCCACCGCCCCGGCCCCCGGGTCGGCGGCGGGCCGTGTGGCACAATCGGACAACGGGTGACCCCCGTACGTCGCGAGATGACCACCAAGGTGGCGGCAACCAGACCACACCACCGCGGCGGCATCACTCGAAAGCAGACCAACTTTCACAGACAGGGGTCGCTGTGGCTGCTCAGTCCAATCCCACCGAACCGCGCAACCTGGACGACGATCCGGCATTTCCGCTGCACCGGGGCGGAAAGCTCGAAATGCGCTCGACCATCCCGGTGCGCAACAAAGAAGATCTTTCCCTCGCCTACACGCCCGGCGTCGCGCGCGTCTGCACCGCCATCGCCGACCGTCCCGAGCTCGCCCACGAGTACACGTGGACGTCCAAGGTCGTCGCCGTCGTCACCGACGGCACCGCCGTGCTCGGCCTCGGCGACATCGGCCCGGCCGCGTCCATGCCCGTGATGGAGGGCAAGTCGCTGCTGTTCAAGGAGTTCGCCGACGTCGACTCGGTGCCCATCGCCCTCAGCTGCACGGGCGTGGACGAGATCGTCGACACGGTGATCCGGATGGCGCCGAGCTTCGGCGGCATCAACCTGGAGGACATCAGCGCCCCCCGCTGCTTCGAGATCGAGGAACGGCTCCGCGACGCCCTCGACATCCCCGTCTTCCACGACGACCAGCACGGCACCGCGATCGTCGCGCTCGCCGCGCTCACCAACGCCGCCCGCTTCGTCGGCAAGCCCCTGTCGGAGCTGCGCGCCGTCGTGGCCGGCGCGGGCGCGTCCGGCATCGCCGTCTCGCAGATCCTCATCGAGGCCGGCATCGGCGACATCGCCCTGTCCGACAGCAAGGGCCTCATCTACGAGGGCCGCGACGGGCTCAACCCGATCAAGCAGCGGATCGCCGCGATCACCAACCGGACGGGCCTCAAGGGCTCGACCGAGGAGGCGCTGAAGGGCGCCGACGTGTTCATCGGCCTGTCCGGCAGCACGGTCCAGGAATCGTGCGTCGCCACCATGTCGGACAACGCGATCGTGTTCGCGCTGTCCAACCCCACCCCCGAGGTGCACCCCGAGGTCGCCCGCCGGCACGCCAAGGTCGTCGCGACCGGCCGCAGCGACTTCCCCAACCAGATCAACAACGTGCTGGCGTTCCCGGGCATCTTCCGCGGCGCCCTCGACGTCCGCGCCCACTCGATCACCGAGGGCATGAAGCTGGCCGCCGCGAACGCGCTGGCCGACATCGTCGGCGGCGACCTCACCGCCGACTACGTCATCCCCGGCCCGTTCGACGACCGGGTCGCGCCCGCGGTCACCGCCGCCGTCGCCGAGCAGGCCCGCAAGGAAGGCGTCAACCGCGTCTGATCCTGCGGACGCCCGTGCCCCCCCGCGGGGCACGGGCCGTCGCGCGACCGTCCCCCACCGCGCCGGCGGCCAGTACCGGGCCACGACGCGTCCCACGACCAGCTCGTCCGGCACGGCGCCGAAGTCCCAGCTGTCCTGCCGCCCGGCCGCGCGCTGGTTGTCGCTCTCCACCCACCATCCGGTGCCGTCCCGGCGCACCGCCCGCTTGACGATCAGCAGGTCGCGTTCGGGGTGCCGCACCACGGCGACGTCCCCGGCCGTCACCGCACCGTCCCGGACGAGCAGCCAGTCTCCCGGCCGGAGCCCGGGCAGCATCGACTCCCCCGCCACCACCGCCGTCCGCCAGAACCGCATGCTCCTCCTCAAGACGCGTGGCTCGCGCATATCCGGACCGCAGGCGGTCACAACTCCGTGCGGAAGGGTTCCGGGGCGCCCGGGTCTTAGGCCGAAATACCGAGTCCCTGGCCGCACGCGGCCGGGATCACAACGGTAGTGTCGGTGCCCTGAGCATGATCCGCAACGAGGGAAGGAATCGCAGGTGTTCAAGCTTCTGCGCCCGAAGACGACGGTCTCCGCGCACTGCGACCTGCCGTGTGGCGTCTACGACCCGGCGCAGGCCCGGATCGAGGCCGAGTCGGTGAAGGCGATCTGCGAGAAGTACGCCGGCAACGAGGACCCGGAGTTCCGCACCCGGGCGATCCTGATCAAGGAGCAGCGCTCCAACCTGGTCAAGGAGCACCTCTGGGTCCTGTGGACGGACTACTTCAAGCCGCCGCACTTCGAGAAGTACCCGCAGCTGCACGAGCTGTTCAACAACGCCACCAAGCTGGCCGGTGCCGCCGGCACCAAGGGCAGCATGGACGTCAAGAAGGCCGAGGAACTGCTCTCCAACATCGCGGAGATCGACAAGATCTTCTGGGAGACCAAGCAGGGCTAAGGCTCGCCCCCGAGGCCCGGTCCCGACGGGGACCGGGCCTTGGTCGTGTCCGGCTCGGCTCCGGGCGCATCGGCTCCGGGGCGCCTCGGCCCCGCGCTCCTCAGCTCCGGGCGCCTTGGTGAGGGCGTCGCCGGTGAGGCGGTAGACCATCCACTCGTCCTGGGGGCGGGCCCCCATCGCCTCGTAGAACTCGATCGCCGGGGTGTTCCACGTCAGGACGGACCACTCGACGCGCTCGTAGCCGCGCTCGTCGGCGATCCGGGCCAGCTCGGTGAGCAGGAGCTTGCCGTAGCCGTGGCCGCGGACGTCCGGTTCGACGAACAGGTCCTCAAGGTAGATGCCGTGCGTGCCGTTCCACGTGGAGAACGTGAGGAACCACAGTGCGAACCCGACGACGCGGCCGTCGTGCTCGACGACGTTCGCGAACACCTTCGGCTCGTCGCCGAACAGGTTCGCGCGCAGCTGATCCTCGGTGGCCTTCACCTCGTGGAGCGCGCGCTCGTAGTCGGCGAGCTCGCGGATCAGCCGCAGAATGTCGGGGATGTCATCGGGTGTCGCACGTCGAATCACGTCGGCCAGGCTATGCGATCGCCAAAGCGGCAACCCCGGCCCCGCCCCAGCCAGAGCGGGCCTGGACCACTGCGATTGCGAGCGAAGCCGAGTTCGAGCGAAGCGAGAACTTGATCGCGCAGCGAGCCCCCTGGGCGAGTCGGAGCGATGCAGCAATCGCACGCGGTGGAGGCGGTTCAAGGCCCCCCGGGGCCTCGAACCGCCTCCACCGCAATAAACACGCGCGAGTTGAATGCGCGTGTGGTGCTTCGTAGGCGGTAGTTTCGATGGCAGCGGGACCATCCTGCGAGGGAGTGACGTGACAGAGGAAACCGCTGCAATGCCGGCCAGTACGAAGTTGTCCGTCCGCGACGTCGTGACGGTGAAGCTGCCCGCCGCGAGCGCGTACCTGTCCGTTCTGCGGACCGCCACCGCGGGGCTCGCCGCGCGGCTGGACTTCACGCTGGACGAGATCGAGGACCTGCGCATCGCGGTCGACGAGGCGTGTGCGATGTTGCTCGCCCAGGCCGTCCCCGGGACGGACCTGGCGTGCGAGTTCGAGCTGACCGGGGAGGCGATGCGCATCTCGGTGTCGGTGCTGACCGTGGACGGCGTGGAGCCGAGCCGTGACACGTTCGCCTGGACGGTCCTGTCGTCGCTGGCGGGCGAGGTGGACGCGCGGGTGGGCTCCGACGACCGGGTCATCGTGACGCTGCAGAAGCGGCGCGGTGCGGGTGGGTCCCAGTGACGGAGAAGACGACCTTGGCGGGCGAGGACAACGAGCGGTCCGACAGCGCGGTCCCGGACCGCGCCCGGGCGCGCAACCTGTTCGAGCGCCTCGCCGAGCTGCCCGAGGGCGACCCGGAGCGCCAGCGCATCCGCGACCAGCTGGTGGAGCTGCATCTGCCGCTGGTGGAGTACCTCGCCCGGCGGTTCCGCAACCGCGGCGAGTGGCTGGACGATCTCATCCAGGTCGCCACGATCGGGCTGATCAAGTCGATCGACCGGTTCGACCTGGAGCGCGGCGTGGAGTTCTCCACGTACGCGACGCCCACGATCGTCGGCGAGATCAAGCGGCACTTCCGCGACAAGGGCTGGGCGGTGCGGGTGCCGCGCCGGCTGCAGGAGCTGAAGCTGTCGCTCACCAAGGCGATCAGCGACCTGGCGCAGCGGGAGGGCCGCGCGCCGACGGTCAGCGAGCTGGCCGCGCACCTGCAGATGAGCGAGGAAGAGGTCCTGGAGGGCCTGGAGTCGGCGAACGCCTACTCCACGGTGTCCCTGGACGCGCCCGACTCCGGCGACGAGGACGCGCCCGCGGTGGCCGACTCGCTCGGCATGGTGGACGAGTCGCTGGAGGGCGTGGAGTACCGCGAGTCCCTCAAGCCGCTGCTGGAGAAGCTGCCGCGCGGGAGAAGAAGATCCTGCTGCTGCGGTTCTTCGGCAACATGACGCAGTCGCAGATCGCGGCCGAGCTCGGCATCTCGCAGATGCACGTGTCGCGGCTGCTGGCGCGGACGCTGGCGCAGCTCCGCGAGGGCCTGACGGCGGACGAGTGACCCGTGCGGGCCCGGTGGCTTCGGCCGCCGGGCCCGTCACTTTCCGTCGGTGGTCTTCCCCGCGGGATCGCCGGCCGGTTCGTCCCGGCCGTCCCGGTCGTCCTCGTCGTCGTGGTCGGTGACCAGCCAGGCGGTGCTGGCCGGGGCGAGCACGGCGATCAGGGTGAGGACGGCGGCGACGCCGAGCGGCACGCCGATCGCGTACTGCTCGCCCTGCCACAGCGACCACGCGACGGGCAGCGCGAAAAGCTGGGTGAGCACCGTGGGGGCGCGGCTCCACTGGTCGGCGCGCAGCAGGCCCCGGGCGCAGGCGAGCATGCCGATCCCGCCCGCGAGGGCGAGGACGGTCACGCCGATCGCGCTGACCGGGTCGACGGGGTCGCCGACGGCCGTTTCCACCCCGACGTACGCGCCGTACACGACGGCGGCGACGCCCTCGACGGCTTCGAGGCCGGCGGCGGCGTTCACGGTCATGGGGCGGGCGGCGCTCAGACGCTTGGACACACCGAAAACCCTACTCGGCCCCGCCCCGTGCGCACTCCCGGGTCGCCGCCGGGACGCGCGGGCGAACGTCCGATGGCCGTCCGGGGGAACGCCGGGAGAACGCCCGGTGCGACTCTCGGTAATCTGGCGCCGTGCGCGCCATGCTCATCGCCAACCCCAAGGCGACCTCCACCTCCCGGCGGCCCGCGAACTGCTGGTCCGGGCCTGCGCCGGTGACCTCGACCTCGTCATCGCCGAGACGGGGCACCGCGGCCATGCCATGGAACTGGCCCGCGACGCCGCCACGGACGGTTACGACGTGGTGATCGCGCTCGGCGGGGACGGCACGGTGAACGAGGCCGTCAACGGCCTGCTGTCCGCCGGTGCCGCCGTGCCGCCCGCACTGGCGGTGCTGCCGTGCGGGAGCGCGAACGTGTTCGCGCGGGCCCTCGGGCTGCCCGGCGACCCGATCGGTGCCACCCGTGTCGTCCTGGAGGCGCTGCGGGCGGGCCGGTACCGGACGGTCGGGCTGGGCGTCGCCCGGCCGGGCGACGGCCCCGAAAGGTATTTCACGTTCTGTGCGGGCGTCGGGCTGGACGCGGAGGTCGTGCGGGAGGTCGAACGGCATCGCGGAACGGGACGCAAGGCCGATCCGTCGCTCTATGTTCGAACGGCCGTTCGCCATTTCTTCCGGGGAACTGATCGGCGCCGCGGGGCGCTCACGTTGGAACAGCCGGGGCGTCCGCCGAAATCGGGGCTGTTCCTTGCCTTCATCTCTAATACGTCGCCGTGGACATTCGTCGGCCGCGTCCCGGTGAATCCGAGCCCGCTCGCGCACTTCGCGCGCGGCCTCGACGTGTTCGGCATCCGTTCGCTGCGGGTGGGCGCGACGCTGGCCGCCGTGGCGGGGATGCTGCTGGCGCGCACCCGTCCTGTGCAGGGACGGGACGTCGTGAACGTGCACGACGCGGCGGAGGTCACGCTGCGCGCGGAGCGTCCCGTCGCCTTTCAGCTCGACGGCGACTACCTTGGCGAACACCGCAGTGTGACGTTCCGTTCGGTGCCGAAGGCCATCCGGATCGTCATATGAGGGCACCCCGGCGATGTGTTGAGATCCAAGTAACACGATCGACCCACTGATGTGACACATGCGACACCCATACTTTGAGAATCCTTTCTCAAAGGTCTTGCGCCTGGTAGTACGCCCCTGACACGCTCAAAGTGCGCCCGCCGACAGGGGTCCCGATGACGCCGACCGCCTGGCCGGGGCGCCGTCGAACAACCGACCCTGGATCCGGCCACCGCCGCCCCGGGAGTTCGCGACATGTGAAACCGTTCACAATTGGGTGGAGTGTCTCCACCACCTGACGAAGGAGTGGACCGCATGGACTGGCGCCACCGCGCAGCCTGCCGTGACGTGGACCCCGAGCTGTTCTTCCCGATCGGCAACACCGGGCCCGCGATCCTGCAGATCGAAGAGGCCAAGCAAGTATGCCGGCGCTGCGACGTATCCGACGCCTGCCTGCGCTGGGCGCTGGAGTCCGGCCAGGACTCGGGCGTCTGGGGCGCCATGGGCGAGGACGAGCGCCGCGCCCTCAAGCGCCGCGCGGCCCGCGCCCGCACCCGCGCCAACGTGAGCCTCTAGCGAGACTCCCGCACGGCGGCGCAGCCTCCGAGCCGATTGCCGGAGAGCCCACCGGCGCCGCCCGCGCGAGAAGCCTTCCGAAGTGCCCGTGACCACAGGTCACGGGCACTTCGCCGTTACCGGCGGGCGCCGTTACGGGCGGGGCGGCCCGCCGCGGTGGTCGTGGTCCAGCGGGACGTCGACGACGACCTCGGTGCCGCCGCCCTCCCGCGGCCGGAAGTCCAGGTTGCCGCCCAGCTCCCCCACGATCAGCGTGCGGACGATCTGCAGCCCGAGGCTGTTGCTGCTCTCGACGTCGAAGTCCGCCGGGAGCCCCACCCCGTCGTCGGCGACCACGATGACCAGGCGCCGCTCGGCCGCCGCGGCGTCCCGGCCGTCCGGACGGGCGGGACGCGGCTCCGGTTCGCCCGCCTCCGACAGCTCGCCCCACACCGGCTGCCGCTCCGCCGTGCGCCGCAGGTCCGACGGCTCGTCGCGGCCCGCCCGCTCGCGGGCCCCGCCCGTCCGGTGCGCGATGACCTCCAGCGTCCCGAACCGGTTCGCCAGGCCGTGCTCCAGCGCGTTCTGCAGCAGCTCGGTCAGCGCCATCGCCAGCGGCGTCGCGACCTCCGCGGGCAGCACCCCGAAGTTCCCGGACCGCTTCGGCGTGACCTTGGTCTCCGGCGTCGACACCTCCCCCGCCATCGTGATGACCCGGTCGGCGATGTCGTCGAAGTCGATCAGCTCGTCCGGGGTGAGCGACAGCGTCTCGTGCACGATCGCGATCGACCCCACCCGCCGGACCGCCTCGTCCAGCGCGGCCCGTCCCTCCGGGATCCGCAGCCGCCGCGCCTGCAGCCGCAGCAGCGCCGCGACCGTCTGCAGGTTGTTCTTCACCCGGTGGTGGATCTCCCGGATCGTCGCGTCCTTCGTCATCAGCTCCCGGTCGCGCCACCGCAGCTCCGTGACGTCCCGGCACAGCACGATCGCGCCGATCCGGGTGCCGCCGACGACCAGCGGGATCGTCCGCAGCTGCATGATCGGCCCGTGCGCCTCCACCTCGACCTCGCGCGGCGCCCGCCCGCTGAGCAGCACGCTCAGCGCCTCCTCCAGCGGTTCCCCGGTGTCGCACAGCTCCGCGGTGATCTCCCCGAGGTTCTCCCCGACCAGGTCCGTCGGGTAGCCGAGCCGCCGGTACGCCGACTGCGCGTTCGGGCTCGCGTACATCACGCGTCCCGACCGGTCGAGCCGCATGAGCCCGTCCCCCACCCGAGGGGAGCGCAGCAGGTTCGGCTCCTCGCCCGGCACCGGGAACCGCCCCTCGGAGATCATCTTCGCGAGGTCGCTGGCGGACTGCAGGTACGTCAGCTCCAGCCGGCTCGGCGTCCGCGCCGAACTCAGGTTGGTGCTGCGCTGGATCACCCCGAGGATCTTCGCGCCGCGCCGCACCGGGATCGACTCCTCCCGCACCGGGATGCCGCTCCCCCACTCCGGGTCGCCCTCCCGGACGATCCGGCGCTCCCGCCACGCGATGTCGATCAGCTTGCGGCGTCCCGTCCGGACCACCTTGCCGACCAGGTCCTCCGGGTACGCGGTGGGGCCGGTCGTCGGCCGCATCTGCGCGATCGCCACCCAGCCGGGGACGGCCGCGCCCGTGTCGAGGACCCGGCCGCGCGGGTCCGCGGGCGGGGCGTCGCCGAGCCGCAGCGGCACCCAGAGCAGCAGGTCGGCGAACGACAGGTCGGCGAGGAGCTGCCAGTCCGACACGAGGGCGTGCAGCCACTCCACGTCCGTCTCGGTCAGGTCGGTGTGATCGCGGACGAGGTCGGTCAAGGTAGGCACCCGACCATCATCGCCCATCGGTTTTGGTGCGGCCCGCGCGTCCCCCTCCCACGCGGGCCTGGCAGTATGCCCGGCATGACCGAGCTGAGCGAGGACGAGCGGACGGCCGTGCCGGGGCGCGCGGGGCCGCGGCCGGCGGACCCCCTCGCCCGGCTCCGGGACGCGGCCGCGTGGCGGCACGCGGCCCGGGCTCCGCCGCACGCTCCGCCCCCGCACCCGCGGCCTGATCGACCTGGCGTCCAACGACTACCTCGGGCTGTGCGACGACCCCCGCCTCGCCGCCGGCGCCGCCGCCGCGGCCCGCGCCTTCGGCACCTGCTCCACCGGGTCGCGGCTGGTCACCGGCACCACCGAGCTGCACACCGAGCTCGACCGGCGGCTCGCCGCGTTCACCGGCGCCGCCGCCGGGCTCGTGTTCTCCTCCGGTTTCCTCGCCAACCTCGGCGCCGTCACCGCGCTCTCCGGCCCGGACGTCCTCGTGGTGTCCGACCGGACGAACCACGCCTCGATCGTCGACGCCTGCAGGCTGTCGCGGTCCCGCGTCGAGATCGTCCCGCACCGCGACGTCGCCGCGGTCGCCGAGGCGCTCGCCGGACGCGACGAGGACCACGCGATCGTCGTCACCGACGCCGTCTTCTCCGTGGACGGCGACCTCGCCCCGCTCGCCGAACTGCACGCGCTCGTCCGGTCCCACGGCGCCCTCCTCGTCGTCGACGAGGCGCACGCCCTCGGCGTCGTGGGCCCCGGCGGCCGGGGCGCCGCGGCCGCCGCGCGGGCCTCGCGGGCGAACCCGACGTCGTCCGCACGCTCACGTTGTCGAAATCGCTGGCTTCGCAGGGCGGAGCCGTCCTCGGCGCCCCCGAGGTGATCGACGCGCTGGTCGACACGGCGCGCTCGTTCATCTTCGACACCGGACTGAACCCGCCGGCCGTCGCGCCGCGCTCGCGGCCCTCGACGTGCTGGAGTCCGACCCGGGCCTGCCCGCCGCGCCCGCGCGGTCGCCCGCCGGATGACCGCCCTCGCGGCCGGTTCCGGCCTCGAGACGGCCGCGCCCGCGGCCGCCGTCGTCCCCGTCTATCTGGGCGAGCCGCACGCCGCCCTGCGCGGCGCGGAGATCTGCGCTGACCACGGCGTCCGCGTCGGGTGCTTCCGCCCGCCGTCGGTACCGAAGGGACGCGCGTGCCTGCGGCTGACCGCACGCGCCACCGTGGACGAGTCGGACCTCACAAGCCTCGGAACCGCCCTGGCGGAGATCGCGCGCGCTACCGGTCGTAGTCTTCACGCATAACATCGGGGAGAACCGATGATGAACGTGAGGAGATGCCGTGACGGAGGTCAGGGGCGGGCCCCGGCACGGGGGCGGGCACGGCTTCGATCGGGCCGCGTTGAGCGACATCGGTAGGCACCACTCCAGCCACGCACCCCGCATCCCGAAGTACTACAAGCTCAAAGAGCTGCTGGTCGAGCTGATCCAGTCGCTGCCGCCCGGCAGCCCGCTGCCGCCCGAACGCGCGCTCGCCGAGAAGTACGAGACGTCCCGCACCACCGTCCGGCAGGCGCTCGCCGAACTCGTCGTCGAGGGCCGCCTGCAGCGCATCCAGGGCAAGGGCACGTTCGTCGCCAAGCCCAAGGTCGCGCAGGAGCTCCAGCTCGTCAGCTACACCGAGGACATGCGGCACCACGGCCTGCGCCCCGAGACCCGCATCCTGGAGGCCGGGTACGTCAGCGCCGACGAGCACCTCGCCGCGCTGCTGGCCATCCGCCCCGGCGGCCGCGTGCTGCGCGTCCACCGGCTGCGGCTCGCCGACGGCGAGCCCATGTCGATCGACACCTCGCACCTGCCCGCCCGCCGCTTCCCCGGCCTGCGCCGCGAACTGTCGCGGCACCACTCGCTGTACGAGACGCTCGCGACGGCCTACGACGTCCACCTGACCGAGGCCGAGGAGACGATCGAGACCGTCCTGGCCACCCCGCACGACGCCCAGCTCCTCGGCGTCGACGTCGGCCTGCCGATGCTCCTGCTGTCGCGGCACGCCTTCGACACGACGGGCCAGCCGGTCGAGTGGGCCCAGTCCCTGTACCGCGGCGACCGGTACAAGTTCATCACCCGCCTCCGCCGCCACTGACCGTCCCGCGCCCTCCCTCCGGACGATGAACGGAGTGCGACGTTCCGCATACACTCCGAACATGTGTTCGTTACGATGACGGAGGTCGGATCGTGAGGGAGAGGCCACGGAACGTGAGTATCCAACCGGAAGTGCACGTGTCGGATTTGCCCGACACGCCATACAACCTGTGGGTACGCGGCGAACTCGATGAGTACATCGACGCCCCCGAAGGGTCACGCGTCGAAATCATCGAGGGAGAAATCGTCGTGTCCCCCGCTCCCACGCTCGCTCACGGCACGCCCATCCGCTACATCACGCGAGCATTCGAGCGAGCCAAATTCGACGACCCCGACTTCCCCTGGGAAGCCCAGCAGATGACCGAGTTGAACCTCGTCGGCGTCTGGCAGGCGTTCATCCCCGACCTCGTGATCACCACCGGGGAGATCCTGCAGGCCGCTTCGGACGCTGATCTGCCCCGGCTCGTATCGGACGAGATCGAGATGGCCGTGGAGGTCACCTCCAAGAACGGCAAGGGCGACGACCTGCCCCCCAAGAGAAGCGAACGCCGCAAGCAGGGCAAGAAGCCGAACAAGTGGACCGGGTACGCCCGGACCGAAATCCCCTACTACCTCCTGGTGGATCGCTCCCCCAAGGTCGCCCGGACGACGCTCTATTCCATCCCCGACCAAGGCACGGGCGCGTACCTGCACCAGGAGTCCTGGGAGTTCGGCGAGACGATCCACCTCCCCGACCCGTTCGGTGTCGAGATCGACACCGCCCACTGGAAGCCCTGGAAGGACTGACCGTGGGCTACTACGTCGTCCACCACGACTACGAGATCGAGCTGCCGGAAAAGCCCATCGATCTCTGGTGCAAGGACGAACTCTGGAAGTACGTCAAGGTCGAACAAGGCGCCAAGATCGAGATCCTCCGAGGCGAGATTCACGTCCAGGGCGCGCCGGCGCCGTCTGAGATCGACACCGGCGTTCACCCGCTCCAGTACGCCCGCGATATGGAGGATCGGATGGAGAAGCGCATCGAGAAGCTGATCGCGGATCTACATGCCCGGCGCGTCACGGACGAGTGACCCGCCGACGCCTCAGAGGGTCTGGCTGAGGGCCTTGATGGGCATCTGGAGGTCGGTGAGCAGGTCGAGGTCCTTCTCGGCGGGGCGGCCCAGGGTCGTGAGGTAGTTGCCGACGATGATCGCGTTGATGCCGCCGAGCATGCCGTCGCGGGTGCCGAGGTCGCCGAGGGTGAGTTCGCGGCCGCCCGCGTAGCGCAGGATGGTGCGGGGCAGCGCGAGACGGAACGCGGCGATGGTGCGCAGCGCGTCCGGGCCCTCGACGAGCGGCAGGTCGGAGAACGGGGTGCCGGGACGGGGCGCGAGGAAGTTCAGCGGCACCTCGTCGGGTTCGAGTTCGGCGAGTTCGGCGGCGAACTCGGCGCGCTGCTCGATGGTCTCGCCCATCCCGACGATGCCGCCGCAGCAGACCTCCATCCCGGCGTCCTTCACCATGCGCAGGGTGTCCCAGCGCTCCTCCCACGAGTGGGTGGTGACGACGTTGGGGAAGTGCGAGCGGGCGGTCTCCAGGTTGTGGTTGTAGCGGTGGACGCCCATCGCGGTGAGCTCGTCGACCTGCTCCTGGGTGAGCATGCCGAGCGAGCACGCGATGTTGATCTCGACGGCGTCGTTGATCGCCTTGATGCCGTCGCGCACCTGCGACATGAGTCGCTCGTCCGGGCCCCGGACGGCGGCGACGATGCAGAACTCGGTGGCGCCGGTCTTCGCGGTCTCCTTGGCGGCCTCGACGAGCTCGGGGATGTTCAGCCACACCGAGCGCACCGGCGACTCGAACTTGCCGGACTGCGAGCAGAAGTGGCAGTCCTCGGGGCAGCCGCCGGTCTTGAGCGACACGATGCCCTCGACCTCGACCTCGGGACCGCACCAGCGCACCCGGACCTCGTGCGCGAGCGCGAGCAGCTCCTCGAGACGATCGTCCGGCAGCGTCAGGCACTCCAGAACCTGGGCGGCGGAGAGACCTTTGCCCTCCTCCAGAACCTGCCGACGGGCCGTCTCAATGATGTCGCTCACGCGGCCGCCTCGCCCAGGGGCTCGGCGGCCGGCCTCGCCTGGCGGCTCGGCCATGCGTGAGCTGCGCTGCTGTGTTTTCTGGTTCGCTTCGCTCACGTGTTCTCCTTATCGAGTCCGAAGCCATCACGGAAAGTAGCAGGGTCGAAGGCGCCGCCGAGCGCGGGGGCCAGGCCGCGGTGGGCGGCGACGAGGAACTCGGGGGCGTCCAGGGCGCCGCACCGGCGGGCAGCGCGCCCGCGAGGGGGCGGGCGGCGATGGTCTCCAGGTCCCGGATGTTGCTGCGCTGCGCGAGGTCGGGCCGGTCCGGCCAGGCGCCGATGACGACCCCGGCGAGCTGCACCCCGCGGTGCGCCATCGCCTCCAGCGTCAGCGCCGTGTGGTTGAGGGTGCCGAGGTCGGGACGGGCGACGACGACGACCGCGGCGCCGAGCCAGCGCGCCAGGTCGGCGATCGTGCCGCCCTCCTCGTCGTAGCGGACGAGCAGGCCGCCCGCGCCCTCGACGAGGACGAGGCGGCGGTCGTCCGACAGGGCCCGGACGCGTTCGGCGACCTGCGGCAGCCGCACCGGCGGCGTCCCGGCGAGCCGGGCGGCGGCGGCCGGTGACAGCGGGTCGGGGAACCGGGCGAACTCGTGCACGTCGCGATCCCGGCGAGCCGGCGGACGTCGTCCAGATCGCCCGGCTCGGCCGGGATCGACGCCCGTCTGCCCGGGTTTGACGACCGCGACCGACGTGCCGCGCGCGGCGGCGACGGCGGCCAGTGCGGCCGTCACGACCGTCTTCCCCACTCCGGTACAGGTCCCGGTGATCACGAGCACGCTCACGCCCGGCACACTAGCGCGGGCCCCGGTGCCCGGTCCGTCGCCGATTCCCACAGGATTCCGCGGGGCGGTTTGTAACCGGTCAGCCGCCGAAGCCCTCGGCGACCTCGCGGGTGAGGGTCCGCAGCTCGGGATCGAGCTGGTCGAGGCGGGCGTCGAGGTCGTCGGCGAACCGATGCCGTTCGACGTCCGGGGCGGGGCGGGCCTCGGGCATCCACGCGGAGTGGATGAGGAACGGGACGGTCGTACCGGGCGGCGGCGCGAGGACGGCGACGGGGCCGCGGCCCACGTCGGCGGCGTCGAACAGTTCGACGCGGAACCGGTCGTCGTTGTGGACGGCGACGACGAGGTAGCCGTCGTGCCCGCCCGGGGACGACCCGGCGTAGCGGGTGCCGCCCTGCCCGCGCGGGACGAACGACGGCGACGTCGGGTAGTCGTCGAGCGCGAACGTCCATTCGGCGAGGGGCTTGAGGTCGTCCCGGTCGTGCGAGACGAGCACGGCCGGGGTCTCCTCGGCGGGGAACAGCGAGGTGTCGATGCGGCCCTCGTAGTTGCGGAGCGCGCGCTGGTTGATCCCCTCCGGGTGGAAGCCGATGTAGACGAGGTGGTGGCGCGTCGGGTCGGTCTGCCCCTCCATGCTCCAGTCGATGGCCGACAGTTCGGCCTGCCACCAGCGGGACGAGTCGTGGGCGCGCGCGCGTTCGCGCACTTGGCCCGTCTCCGGGTCGAACTGCAGGACGGTCGTGAGCGCCGGGGTCATCCCATGGCAGTACATCCCGCGCAGGGCCGGGTCGATGGGGCGACCGCGCAGGTCGAGGTCGTCCTCACGCAGGTACATGCCGATGTCCACGCCCGGGGTGTGCTCCATGACGATCTGGACGCCGTCGGAGTCGTCGTAGCTCGCGTAGAAGTGGTTCACCTCGGGCGCGATGCGGAACTCCTTGCAAGTCACCGTGGACACCCCGGGCTTGAGGTCGTCCTTGCGGATCAGCAGGACGGGCCCGTCGGGGTTGTTGGCGACCGTCCGGTCCGCGCCGAAGATCTCGTCGACGTCGACCTTGAAGGCGGTGTCGGCGAGGACGAGCCAGTCGCGCGTCTGCGTGATCGTGTGCGTGGCCTGCGGCAACACGGCGTTCTCGACGTCCCAGCGGTGCACCCGCGAGCCCGTCCCGTCGTAGCGGATCACCGAGACGGTGCCGGCGAGGACGTCGCGGCTGACGTTCCACATGCAGCCGCGGTCGGGGTCGATCACGGGGTGCGCGGTCGAGGAGATCAGCGGCAGCACGGCCTGGTCCATCGCGGGTTTCCAGTCGTCGCGGTGCCCGACCTCGGCGACGAACTCCAGCGTCACCGGGTCGACCTCGACGGGCCGTCCCGCGTCCCACGTCGCGAACAGCCGGTCGCCCCACGGCAACGGCGCGGTGTTCGCGCAGTTGACGAACCCCCACGGCGAGCTCGTGCCGACGGGCCCGGCGGTGAACAGGTCGGGGCGCGCGCGCTTCAACCGGACGGACGGGGTGTCGAGCACGCGCGCGCGCCACGGGAACCGTCCGTCCGGACCGGGCCGCAACGGCATCCGCGCGATGATCCCGTCGCCGAAGAACGCGTGCAGCGGATGGCTGCGCTGGTCGGAGGTGCTGACGACGAAGTGGCCGCGCGCGTCGTCCGGCCAGGCGCCCGCCACCACCTCCAGGTCCATGTCGGGGTGGTCCTCGCCGAGGATCGAACGCGGTATCGGCATGACGCCTCCTGGGGTCGGCTCCAGCCAGTCGACCCCGTCGGGCAGGGCGTCGTCAACCCTCTAACGACTACTGTCCGGTCTGTCTCCTCCCACGGCTAATCTGGGCATTCCCCCGTCGAACGGAACCGGAGATTCATCGATGCCCGAACCCGTGACCGTCCGGACGGCCCGCCCGGACGAGTACGACCTGATCGGCGCGCTGACCGTCGAGGTGTACGTGCACAGCGGGCTGGTGTCGCCGGAGTCGTCCTACGTGGCGACGCTCGCCGACGCCGCCGACCGCGCCGCCAAGACCGAACTGCTGGTCGCCGACGCGGGCGGCGAGATCGCGGGGGCCGTCGCGTACTGCCCGCCGGGCAGCCCGTACGCCGAGCTGGCCGCACCGGACGAGGCCGAGTTCCGCATGCTGGCCGTCCTGCCGAAGGCCCGCGGCGCCGGCGCCGGACGCGCGCTGGTGACGGCGTGCGTCGACCGTGCGCGCACCACCGGCCTGCGCGGCCTGCGCCTGTCCACGCAGCCGAACATGGTCGACGCGCACCGCCTCTACGAGCGCATGGGCTTCGCCCGCACCCCCGACCGCGACTGGTCCCCGGTCCCCGGCCTGCGTCTCCTCACCTACGCCCTGACCTGGTAGCCCGCGACCCCGGCCCCGCCCCGCGAAGCTCCGCACCGGCGGAAACCCATCCGAGCCCGTCCAACCCGAACACCCACGCGGTCCCCGGCCCGACGTCCGCGCAGCGCACCGATGGCCCGGCGGGCTTGAGGTTCGCCGGGGACGGCGTGCGCTCGCGTCCGGCGGACGAGGTCAGGTGCGGGACGGGGCCGGGGTTTCCTCGTCGTGGCCGAGGTCGCCGTGTTCGGAGCAGCGCGCCGTCCAACCGAGCGGCGTCACCTGGACGATCATCCGGCGGCGGCAGCGCGTGCAGTAGCGGGGCGGTTCCATCCGCCGCGCGGCGCGGCAGGCCGCGTGGTCGTCCCGGTCGGCGGGCTCGCCGCAGCGGTCGCAGTACGTCTCCACGGTCGGTTACCGTACCGCCGCGTCGGTCGGCGGCGGCGTCTCGGGTCGGCCGCGGCGGTTCTTCGTCAGCGGGCGCGCATGCGCGCGACCAGCCCGGTGTCGTAGGTGCCGTCCGCGAATTCCGGACGGGCGAGCAGTTCGGCGTGGAAGGGCAGGTTCGTGGCGAGTCCCTCGATGCGGAACGCGTCCACGGCGGCGCGCGCGCGGCTCAGCGCGTGGGCGCGGTCGTCGCCGTGCACGCAGAGCTTCGCCAGCAGCGTGTCGTAGTGCGGGGTGACCTTGTTGCCCTCGGCGTAGCCGGCGTCGATGCGGATGCCGTCGCCGACGGGCTCCTCCCACACCTTGATGCGTCCGGGGGCGGGCAGGAAGCGTTCGGGGTCCTCGGCGTAGACGCGGAACTCGATCGCGTGGCCGCGGGGCTCCATGAAGGCGTCCGGGACGGGCTCGCCCGCGGCGATCAGGAACTGCATCTCGACGAGGTCGACGCCGGTGACGAGTTCGGTGACGGGGTGCTCCACCTGGAGGCGGGCGCTCATTTCGAGGAAGTGGCATTCCTGCGCGGCCGGGTCGACGAGGAACTCGACGGTGCCGGCGCCGCGGTAGCCGACGGCCTCACCGGCCCGGACGGCGGCGGCCAGCATCCGTTCGCGCAGTTCGGGGGTGACGCCGGGGGACGGCGATTCCTCGACGAGTTTCTGGTGGCGGCGCTGCACGGAGCAGTCGCGGTCGCCGAGCGCGACGACCGTCCCGTCGGGCAGCCCGAGGATCTGCACGTCGACGTGCCGGGCGTTCGGGACGTAGCGTTCGAGGAGGATGTCGGCGCGGCCGAAGATGCGTTCGCCGCGGGTGCGGGCGTTGTCGTAGGCGCGGCGCAGGGCGGCTTCGTCGTGCGCGGCGCTCATCCCGATTCCGTTGCCGCCCGCGGCGGGTTTGACCATGACGGGGTAGCCGATCCGCCGCGCCTCTTCGGCGGCGGTGTCGGCGTCCGGGACGGGCTCCCACACGCCGGGCACGACGGGGACGCCCGCCTCCTTCACCAGGTTGCGCGCGTTGATCTTGTCGCCGAGCCGGGCGATGGCGAGCGGCGGGGCGCCGACCCAGGTGAGGCCGCGGGCGGCGACCTGCCGGGCGAACTCGGCGTTCTCCGCGAGGAACCCGTAGCCGGGGTGGACGGCCTGCGCGTTCGTCCGCCGCGCCGCCTCGATGATCGCGGGGGCGTTGAGGTAGCTGCGGGCGGCTTCGGCGGGGCCGATCAGGATCGCCTCGTCGGCTTCGGCGACGAACGGCAGGTCGGCGTCGGCCCGCGAGTACACCGCGATGGCCTTGAGGCCCATCGCGCGGGCGGTGTGGATGATCCGGCCGGCGATCTCTCCCCGGTTCGCCACGAGCACGGACTCGAACACCTGCGGACTCCTTCGGGGACGGCGGCCTGGCCGGGATCATTCTCCCCTACGGCCGGGTGCGGCGGTCCACCACGCGGCTGAGCGCCTCGACGACCGTCGGATCGTACTCGGCGGCCGAGTCGAGCCGCAGCCGTTCCAGGACGGCGGCGCCCCGGTCGCGGTCGGGGGATTCGCCGACGAGATCATCGTAGGCGTTGGCGACCTTGATGATGCGGCTGGCGAGGGGCGGCGCGACGGGACGATCGGTGCCGGCGTCCGCGGCGTCCGCGTCGTCGGCGGGACGTCCCGTCCGGTAGGGGTGCGAGGAGAGCCGGACGATGTCGGCGACCCGGTCGAGGACGCCGGTCTCCTTGATGACCTCGGCGCCGAGTTCGGCGATGCGGCGCTGTTCGGTCGGGGACGCCAGGACGGTGGCGCCGCCGGGGATCGGGTCGCCGAGGGACAGCTGCCCGATGTCGTGCATGAGCGCCGCGTACTCCAGTTCGAGGAGTTCGGCCTCGGCCATGCCGAGTTCGCGGCCCATCGCGACGGCGAACGCGGCGACGCGCCGGGAGTGGCCGGTCTCGACGTAGCCGCCGACCTCGGTGACGCGCGACAGGGCGCGGACGGTCTGCAGGTAGGTGGCGCGGACGCCCGCGTACCGGCGGAACGCGAACTGGGTGACCAGGATCGGCACCGTGAAGATCAGCAGCGCGGCCTGCCCCATCGCGGTGGTGGACACGGCGATGAGCATGGCGGTGGCGCTGGTCGCCGCGCACAGCGCCATCTTCGCGCCGATCTCGTCGCGCAGCGCGATGCCGAACCGGGTGCGGACGGCTTCGGCGCGGATCAGCGCGGCGATCACCACGTCGGTGAAGCA
This sequence comes from Actinomadura sp. CNU-125, assembly GCF_001942465.1. Taxonomy (GTDB): domain Bacteria; phylum Actinomycetota; class Actinomycetes; order Streptosporangiales; family Streptosporangiaceae; genus Spirillospora. Next base: position 12,745 of record NZ_MKJY01000466.1, on the reverse strand, counting down.
GGACGCGACGACGATCAGGCCCATCGAGGCGAGCAGCAGGTACCAGGGGAGGGCGAGGTCGAGGAGCGGACGGAAGCACAGCGCGACGATCGAGACGGTGAACAGCCGCCGGGCCATCGCGTCCGGGCGCGGGGTGCGGCCGACGGCGATGTGCGGCAGCGAGCCGATCAGCATCCCGGCGGCGGTGACGGCGACGACCTGCAGGGGCGAGTGGACGGCGGGGACGACGCCGAGCGGCGCGTCCCGCGGGGCGCCCTCGGGGCCGATGCCGACGAGCAGGGCGTAGCCGATGGCGCCTGCGGTGGCGATGGGCGCCATCTCGCGGTTGCCGGGCATCACCATGCGGAACAGCTCGCCGAGCGCGATGAGGACCCCGAAGATGACCGCGATGTCGGGCTGGACGAGCCCGACGGCGGCGACCTGGGTGATCGCGACGATGACGAAGAGCCCGGCGGTGGCGATGAGCAGGAGCTGGCCGGAGTCGATGGTCTGCCACGCGCCCGTTCCCGGGCGCGGATCTGGGTACTGGTCACGCTTGCTTTCCCGCCGGGTCGGTCACTTGCGGACTTCGTCCCCGGCGACGCGCAGCGGCGCGCTGGGGTCGTCGTGGTCCTGCCGGGTGGTCTCGGCGACGTCGTCGTCGGGCGGGGTCACCGGCTCGGGCGGCTCCCAGCCGTCCCGGTCGAGGGCGCGCAGGAACGCTTCGACCATGACGGGGTCGAAGTGGTCGCCGATGCAGCGTTTCAGCTCGGCGACGGCTTCCTCGATGCTGCGGGCGGGGCGGTAGGAGCGGGTGGAGGTCATGGTGTCGAAGGCGTCGGCGACGGAGATGACGCGGGCGAACTCGGGGATCTCGTCGGCGACGAGGCCCATCGGGTAGCCGCGTCCGTTGACCTTCTCGTGGTGGTGCATGATCCCGGCGAGGGCCTCGTCGAGGAAGCCGATCTCGCGGACGATCTCCAGCCCGCGCATCGGGTGCAGCTGGATCGCGGCGAACTCCTCGGCGGTGAGCGAGCCGTTCTTCTGCAGGACCTTGGTGGGGACGCCGAGCTTGCCGACGTCGTGCAGCATTCCGGCGTAGCGGATGGCCTCGACCCGGTCGGGCCGCATCCCGATCTCCTTGGCGATCATGACGGAGCCGCGGGAGACGCGTTCGGAGTGGCCGCGGGTGTAGTAGTCCTTCGTCTCGACGGCCTGGCAGAGCGACGCGAGGGTGGCTGCGTGCGCCTGGTGCTGGTCGTGCGCCTGCTCCATCGCCCAGCGGGCGATGAACAGCGGCAGCAGCACCAGGACGGCGGCGAGCGGCCCGACGCGCGGCCACAGCCCGGCGATGAGCAGGCCGAACATGCCGTAGGCGAGGCAGCCGACGGCGAGCTGGCCGCTGTCGCGGATCAGTTCGCGGGGCGCCGCCTGCCGGCTGAGCAGCAGCACCACGGTGGTGAGCGTCAGGTTGACGGCGACGAAGGCGACGAGGGCGCCGAGGAAGGGGCCGATGACGTTCTCGACCCAGCGGGCCTGCTCGGGGCGGAAGCGGTCGCCGCCGAGGACCTCGAAGACGGTTCCGGCGATGAAGCCGCTGAGCGCGAACTGGGCGCCGTTGAAGAGCCGTTTCTCCGGCGCGAGGATGCGCTGGCCGGTGACCACGGCGCAGCAGCCGAGCAGCGCCGCACCGGCCGGGCCGAGGAGCACCACCGAGGCGAGGCTGGCGGCGAAGCTCATCGAGACGCGCGCGCGCTCGACGTTCAGCCTGGCCGGTGCGCTGTCGCACACGAGGAACAGCACGGCCAGCACGGCCAGCTTGCTCCAGTCCAGCTCCGCGAAGGACGACGTCGCGATGAGGCCGGTCGCGAGGACGACCACACCGCACACGTACGCCCAGGCAGCGAGAGGTAGTCCACGCATTGCCGCCCCCTCGGGGATGACGAATGGGCGGGCCGCCGCCGGGATCGCTCGTGCCTGCCGGCACTAGACCCAGGACACGCCCTTGGGCATCATCAGCGACGACAACGCCGTGGCGCTCGAGTGCCGGGCCGTACGGACAGGCATCTCGCGATGCAGCATGACTCCTTGCCTCCCCCCGCGGGAAATCCGGAACGCCGGTGCCGGACCGGCCGGACGGGAGTCCGATGACCCCGACCTCCGGGCGAGCACATACCCCGAATTCCCGGGTGCGCACCGTGCTCCCGTCGCTGAATTCGGCACAAGCCTAACGCGAACTGCCCAGGTCACACAGGCATGCGAGGAATCGTGAGCAAAGTGTGAACCAACCGTCACCTTAAGTGATCATTTCCCGGCCACAATGTACGCAACGTATGCGCACCATACTTATGCACGACGTCAATGCACGTGCACAGGGCAAACAGTAAACTAAACAACCAGAAATGGTCCCGGAAAGGGACGTACCAGGCATTCGCCGACGATCGACACCGCAGACGGCATCACGGGCGGTTCCCGGACGCATCCCCATGCGGCGCCCCATTCGACTCCCCCACCGGCTCCCCGCGGCCGCGCTCAGCGCCGCTCGCGGGCCCACGCGACCGTCTCGGCGAGCCCGTCCGGCAGCGCCGTCCGGGGCGTCCAGCCGAGAGCGCCCCGCGTCGGCCCGGGGTCGATCGCCATCGCGGGCAGGTCGCCGAGCCGCGGCGCCGCGAACTCGGGGTCGTCCGGCGCGGCCGCCGCCGCGGCGACGAGCGTGTGGAGTTCGCGGTCGGTCGTCTGCAGCCCGGTGCCCACGTTCAGCCGGAGGCCGCCGCCGCGCTCGTCCACCGCGCGGGCGAACGCGTCCACGACGTCCAGGACGTACACGTAGTCGCGGGTCTGCGTGCCGTCGCCGTACACCTTCGTCGGACGCCCGTCGAGCAGCGCGTCCGTGAAGATCGACACGACGCCGGCCTCGCCCTCGGGGGTCTGCCGCGGCCCGTACACGTTCGCGAGCGTGAGCGTGGTGAAGTCGACGCCGTGCAGCGCCCGGTACGTCTGCGCGTACACCTCCCCCGACACCTTCGACGCCGCGTACGGCGACGCGGGCCGCAGTTCGGCGTCCGGCGGGACGGGCAGCGCGTCCGGCACCCCGTACACGGCGCAGCTGGAGGTGAACACGATCTTGCGGCCGCCCGCCGCGCGCGCCGCTTCGAGGACGTTCGCGGTGCCGAGCACGTTCGTCCGCGAGCGGTTCGGCGACGCTGACCCGCACGCTGACCTGCGCGGCCAGGTGGCAGACGACCTCGGGCCGCCGCGCGGCGGCCCGCGCGGCCAGCGCGGGGTCGGCGACGTCGAGTTCCCAGAACTCGATGTCGCGGCGGACGTTCGCGCCGGAGGACAGATCGTCCACGCCGACGACCTCGTGGCCGTCGGCGAGGAGCCGGTCGACGAGATGGGAACCGATGAAGCCGGCCGCGCCGGTGACCATTACGAGCACGGGGAAACGATAACCCGCGCGGCCCCGTCCGCCCGGTCGACCGCCCGTCCGGCCCCGTCCGGAGGTTCGGTCAGGCGGTTTCGGTCTCGGCCCGTTCGGCGGTGTCGGTCGACTGGATCTCGCCGCAGATCTGCTCGATGCGGCCGAGGACCTTGGTGCGCAGGTCGTCGGGCGCGGACTCGCAGCCGCAGGACTTGTTCACCAGCTTCTTCACGGCCTCTTCGAGGCCGTACTCGCGCAGGCAGGGCCCGCACTCGTCCAGATGCTGGCGGACCTCGCCGCAGCCGCCCTGGTCAAGTTCGCCGTCGAGGTAGGTGTAGACCCGGGCCAGGACCTCGTCGCAGGGGGTGTCATGGTGACTGCCACAGCTCATGGCTCACTCACCCTTCTCGCTCACCGCGCCGCGGAAGGGCGCGGTGTCCGGCATGTCGCTCCGCTCCGGGCGGCGGACGGACGCGTGTTTCATGACCGTCCTCCGTTCGCCCGCGTGAGGCCGCGGTCCTGAGCGTAGTCCTCGAGCATGCCGCGCAGCTGGCGCCGGCCCCGGTGCAGCCGCGACATCACCGTGCCGATGGGCGTGCCCATGATGTCGGCGATCTCCTTGTAGGCGAATCCCTCGACGTCGGCGAGGTAGACGGCGATGCGGAACTCCTCCGGCAGGTCCTGCAGCGCCCGCTTCACGTCGGTGTCGGGCAGGTGCTCCAGCGCCTCGGCCTCGGCGGACTTCAGCCCGCTGGAGGTGTGCGACTCGGCGCGCGCGAGCTGCCAGTCCTCGATCTCCTCGGTGGCCGACTGCTGCGGCTGGCGCTGCTTCTTGCGGTAGGAGTTGATGAACGTGTTGGTCAGGATGCGGTAGAGCCACGCCTTGAGATTCGTGCCCTCCTTGAACTGGTGGAAGGAGCCGAACGCTTGGCGAACGTCTCCTGCACGAGATCCTCGGCGTCCGCCGGGTTGCGCGTCATGCGCAGCGCGGCGGAGTACAGCTGGTCCAAGAACGGGAGCACATCGCGCTGGAAACGCTCTTGGCGCTGCTCCACGGTCTCCGTGGTGCCCGGTACCTGACCCACCCCCTCGTCTGCGGCGACACCGGCCGTGTCGTCCCCGACAGACGATATCGGTCCGCGCAACTTGAGCGCGCCTCTGGGTGCCGGTGCCTTGCCGAGGGCCGATACCCCGGCTCCGCGCGGGTAATCGGCAACGGCCGTGGTCATGGGAACCCCACCTCCGGCGGTACTCGTTCGTCTCACGCTTATGAGACGGTGCAACGCCGGGACGTCCCCGTCGATTCCCGCGATCTGGATCACGGTCCGGATCGCGGTCGCGGCCCGGGTTGGGAGGCTTTCCGGAGTGTCCTGCACGGGGGTGATGACCGGGCCCGGACGGGGAAGAAGTGACCTATATGGCGAGAACAGGAGCAAAGCGGTGCTACCGGTGCCGGCACGACCTCCCGAGCCCACCATCGCCAGCCTGCGCGATCCCTCCGGCGACGGAGCGGGGGACTCTCTGGAGCGCTACTGGACCTTCTACTGGGCGGTGGCCGACGCCCAGCTGTCGCGGTGGCTGCCGCGCGGCCCGTCCCGGGTACTGGACCTGTCCGGACGGGACGGGCGGTGCGCGGGCCGCGCGGCCGGGGCCGGCCACTCGGTGCTGGAGGTCCGCGATCCGCTGCTGGAACGGGCCGCGCCGGACGGCGCGTACTGCCCGCCCGGCGACGACGAGCGGACGGCCGCCACGATCCCGGTGCTGGGCGATTCGGGGACGCTCGCGTTCCTCGACGACGCGTCCGTGGACGCCGTCGTCGCGGAGAACCGCGTCCTGTCCCGGCACCTGGCGACGGAGGAGACCGTCGGCGAGATCGCCCGGGTGCTGCGTCCGGGCGGCCGCGTCCTGCTGTGCGTCGACTCGCTGACGCTCGGCATGGCGCTGCTGGCCGAGCGCAACTACTGGGCGCACCTGTCGGACGTGCCGAGCGCGGAGGTCGTCCTGGTCCCCTGGCCGGACGGGACGATCACCCGGTGCTTCGGCGCCGAGCAGCTGCGCGAGCTGCTCGGCGGCGCGGGCCTGGAGGTCGAGTGGATCAAGCCGCGGACGGTCCTGTCCCCCTCGACCGTCGAGCACGTCCTCGGCCGTTCGCCGCGCGCGCTGCCGCGGCTCGTCCGCACCGAGCTCAACGCGCCGCCGGGCGACGAGTCCCTGGGCATCCACCTCCTGGCGAGCGCGGTGCTGCCGTAGCGGTCAGAACAGCGCGCCCGGACCGTCGCCCGCGCCGTCGCCGGGGGCGGCCGGTGCCACGAGTTCGGGCCCGTTGTTCCGGACGTTGTTGACCGCCTTCGACACCGGGAAGGCGTCCATCGTCCCGGCCATGGCGGGGACGAGCAGGCTCCGAACCCGGTCGGGGTCGGTGAGCGCCGGGTCGAGCCAGGCGTCCCGGCGGTCCGGCTCGACGACCATGGGCATCCGGTCGTGGATGCGGCCGAGGTCGTCGGGCGCGTCGGTGGTGATGACCGTGCACGTCCAGAGCCAGTCGTCCTCGGGCGTCTTCCACAGCTCGTACAGCCCGGCCATCGCCATGACCTCGCCGTCCTTGGGGCGGATGAAGAACGGCTGCTTCGGCGGCTTCTTCGGCTTCGGCTCGGCGTCGCCGTTCTGCAGGACGTACCACTCGAAGTAGCCGTCGGCGGGCAGCAGGCAGCGCCGCTTGGCGAACGCGCGGCGGTAGGACGGCTTCTCGTGCACCGTCTCGGCCCGCGCGTTGATCATCCGGTTTCCGATGGCGGGGTCCTTGGCCCACGGCGGGACGAGGCCCCAGCGGGCCGTCCGCAACTGCCGGACGGGCTGTGCTTCCTCGGGCGCGTCCCTGGGTGCGCGGTCGAGGACGACCGGGACCTGTTTGGTGGGCGCGACGTTGTAGTCGGCTTCGAGCTCGCCGTCGACCGCGTCGACCTGCACGCGGAACTCGTCGAGCAGATCCTGGCGGGCACGGGAGGTGGCATATCGTCCGCACATGTGTCCATCCTGCCGCGCATGAGGGGTGCGGCGCTGGGCATGTAGCGGGTCATGCGACCGTTCACGACTCTGGCCCGCCCGTTCGTGGCGGCCCCTTTCATCATGACCGGACTGGACGCGATGCGGGACCCGCGGGAGCGCGCCGAGCGGGTCGCGCCGGTGGCCAAGCCGGTGACGGACCGGCTCGAATGGCTCCCGAAGGACCCCGAAACGCTCGTCCGGATGCAGGGCGCGCTCAGCGCCGGCACCGGCGCGCTCCTGCTGACGGGCCGGTTCCACCGGCTGACGTCGCTGCTGCTCGCCGCCCAGGTCGTCCCCGCGCTGGCGACCGAGCACCACTTCTGGAAGTGGGACGACCCCGCCCCCCGCGAGAACGAGCGCGCGCACCTGCTGAAGAACGCGGCGCTGTTCGGCGCGCTGCTGATGGTGGCGGCCGAGCCGCGCCGGGCGCCCCGGCTGGCGGAGGTACGGCGGGCGGCGCGGGAGACGCAGATCAAGCGGGGCGCGGAGGCGCGCGCGCTGCGCTCCGGGCCGCGACGACGCTGGCGGGACGCCCGCCGCGAGGCCGCCCGCCAGGTCCGCTCGGCCCGCGCGGAGAGCGTACGGAAGGCGGCGAAAGGCGGCAGGCCGGCCATGGGCTTCCGCGCCGGGAAGAGCGCGGGCAAGGGCATGGGCATCGCCCAGAGCGCGAAGAGCATGACGAAGGGCATGGGCAAAAGCGCCAAGGGCATGGGGAAGGGGACCAAGACCATGGGCGTGGGGCCGTTCAAGGTCGTCGCCAAGAACACGGGCAGGAACGGCACCGGCACCCTCCAGGCGCGCATGCAGCAGGGCAAGCAGGCCGGCAGGACCATGAAGGCCGGGACGTCCGCGCAGGCGCAGCGCGCGATGAAGGCGGGACAGTCCGTCCGGACGGGCACCGCCGTGCAGGCCGGAAAGGTGATGCAGGCCGTCAAACGCTGACGCCGTCCGCCCCGGGCCCCCGATAACCTTGGGTTCATGGCCTCTCCCTCGTCTCCGCACTGGTCGGCGCCGGTCGCCGACGGGCCCGTGGACGCCGTCGTGGCGTTGCCCGGGTCGAAGTCGATGACCAACCGGGCGCTGATCCTGGCCGCGCTCGCCGACGAACCGGTCTGCGTCCACCGCCCCCTCCGCAGCCGGGACACCGAGCTGATGGCGGACGCGCTGCGCGCGCTCGGGATCGGGATCGGCGACGACGGGGACGACTGGCAGACCCTCCCGGGCGAGCTGCGGGGCCCCGCGCGGACCGACGTGGGGCTCGCGGGCACCGTGATGCGGTTCCTGCCGCCGCTTGGCGCGCTCGCGCGCGGCGAGGTGCGATCGACGCGATCCGCGGGCCCGCGAACGTCCGATGGGGCCGATCATCGCGGCACTGCGGGCGCTCGGCGCGGAGATCGACGACGGCGGGCGCGGGGCGCTGCCGTTCACGGTGCGCGGGACGGGCGCGGTGGCGGGCGGCGCGGTGACGATCGACGCGTCGGGGTCGTCGCAGCTGGTGTCGGGGCTGCTGCTGGCGGCGCCCCGGTTCGGCAAGGGCGTGGAGGTGCGGCACGAGGGGCCGCCGGTGCCGTCGGCGCCGCACCTGGCGATGACCGTCCAGATGCTGCGCGACGCGGGCGCGACCGTCGAGACCGGCGACGACCTGTGGCGGGTCGCGCCGGGCCCGCTGCGCGGCGGGCACTGGACCATCGAGCCGGACCTGTCGAACGGGCGAGCAGTTCCTCGGCGCCGCGCTGGTGGCGGGCGGGCGGGTCACCGTCCCCGGCTGGCCGGACGCGACGACGCAGCCGGGCGACGCGCTGCGCGGCCTCCTCGCGGACATGGGCGCCGAGGTGTCGCTCGGCGCGGACGGGCCTGACGGTGCGGGGCCCGGGCGCCGGGTCGTACGCGGGGCTGGAGGCCGATCTGCACGAGGTCGGCGAGCTGACGCCCGTCCTGGCGGCGCTCGCGGCGCTCGCGGGGTCGCCGTCGCGGCTGACGGGCATCGCGCATCTGCGGGGGCACGAGACGGACCGGCTGGCGGCGCTGGTCGCCGAGCTGAACCGGCTGGGCGGCGACGCCAGGGAGCTTCCGGACGGGCTGGAGATCCGGCCGCGGCCGCTGCACGGCGGTGTCTTCCGCACCTACGACGACCACCGGATGGTGATGGCGGCGGCGGTGCTGGGGCTGGCCGTTCCCGGCGTCGAGGTGGAGAATCCGGGCACGGTCGGCAAGACGATGCCGAACTTCACCGGGCTGTGGGCGTCGCTGCGGGCGTCCGCGTGACGACGAGCCCGCCGACGAGAGGCCGGAGCGCTGGCGAAACGACGTGACTACGACGAGGACGACGTCCGGGTGCGGCCGGGGCGGCACGGGTCGCGGCCGCGCACCCGGCGGCGTCCGGCGCACGAGGACGCGACCGCCGCGCTGGTGATCGCGGTGGACCGGGGCCGCTACCGCTGCCTGGCCGAACCCGGCACCGGCGACGAGCGGGCCGTCACCGCGATGCGGGCCCGCGAGCTCGGCCGCAAGGGCGTGGTGGTGGGCGACCGGGTGGCGCTGGTCGGGGACGTGTCGGGCGCGACGGACACGCTGGCCCGGATCGTCCGGGTGGAGCCGCGGTCGTCGGCGCTGCGCCGGACGGCCGACGACACCGACCCGTTCGAGCGGATCGTCGTCGCCAACGCCGACCGGCTGGTGATCGTGACGGCGCTGGCCGATCCGGAGCCGCGGCCCCGGATGATCGACCGGCAGCTCGTCGCCGCCTACGACGCGGGCATGGACCCGCTGCTGTGCCTGACCAAGGCCGACCTCGCCGACCCCGCCGACCTGATCGCGCAGTACGCGCCGCTCGGCTTCCCGTGCGTGGCGACGCGGCTCGGCGGGGAGCAGGGCGACGGCGACCTGAGCGAGCTGCACCGGCTGCTGTCCGGGCGGACGAGCGTGCTGGTCGGGCATTCGGGGGTCGGCAAGTCGACGCTGGTGAACGCGCTGGTCCCGGACGCCGAACGGGCGGTCGGGAACGTCAACGCGGTCACCGGGCGGGGGCGGCACACGTCGTCGTCGGCGATCGCGCTGGAGCTGCCCGGCGCGGACGGCTGGATCATCGACACGCCGGGCGTGCGGAGCTTCGGGCTCGCGCACGTCGACCCGGCGAACGTGATCCACGCGTTCGAGGACCTCGCGGAGGGCGCGGCGGAGCGCTGCCCGCCGCAGTGCGACCACTTCCAGGACGACTGCGGCCTGGACGGCTGGGTCGCCGAAGGGCACGCGGGCCGGGCCCGCCTCGACTCGCTGCGGCGGCTGCTCGCCAGCCGCGAGGGCGAACCGGAATAGCCGTCCGGGACGGGGCGCGGCGTCTGTATCGTCCCTTCCATGCCTTCAGTGATCGCTGACCGGTACGAGCCGGTGGAGCTGCTCGGCCGCGGCGGGATGGGCGCGGTGTGGCGCGCCCGCGACCGCGTCCTGGACCGCGAGGTCGCGATCAAGGAGGTCACGCCGCCCGCCGGGCTGGACGACGAGCAGATCGCCCGGGTGTACACGCGGACGTTCCGGGAGGCGCGGTCGGCGGCGCGGCTCGACCATCCCGGCATCGTCACCGTCTTCGACGTGGTCGAGGAGGACGGCCGCCCGTGGATATCGTGATGCAGCTCGTCCGGGCGAAGTCGCTGGACGCGATCGTCAAGGGCGAGGGGCCGCTGCCGCCCGCCCGGGTGGCCGCGATCGGCCTGGACCTGCTGGACGCGCTGCGCACGGCGCATGCCGCCGGGGTCGTGCACCGCGACGTCAAGCCCGGCAACGTGCTGCTGCCGCCGAACCGGGCCGTGCTGACCGACTTCGGCATCGCGACCGTCGCGGGCGACGAGACGATCACCCAGACCGGCGCGATCATCGGCTCCCCCGCGTACCTCGCGCCGGAGCAGGCCCGCAGGCAGAAGGCGTCCCCGGCGTCGGACCTGTGGTCGCTGGGCGCCACGCTCTACGCGGCCGTCGAAGGCCGCCCCCCGTACAAGCGGGCGGACGTGTGGGGCGTGATGGGCGCGCTGCTCGCGGACGAGCCGGACCCGCCGCGGCTCGCGGGCGCGCTCACGCCCGTCCTGTCGGGCCTGCTGCGCCGCGACCCCGAGCAGCGGATCGGGCACGAGGAGGCCGAACGCCTCCTCCGCCGGGCGGCGGGGTCGCCCGCCGAGGCCTCCGTGGGGTTCGTGCCGCCGGATTCGCTGCCGCACCTGACGCAGCCGCGCCCGCCGGTCGACGCTCCGACGCACCCGCCGCAGGTCACGACCGTCCCGCCCGGCGCGTCGTGCGGCCGGACGGCGGGCGGCCCGGCGGCGGGAAGGGCGCGCGGTGGGCGCTGATCGTCCCGGCGGGGGTGTTCGCGGTCGTGCTGGCCGCCGGGGCGATCTCGGCCGCCGTCTTCCTGACCTCGTCGGACCAGAGCAACGAGCGACCCGGAGGGGCGTCCGGCTCGTCCGGTTCGTCCGCCTCACGGTCGCCGGGGGGCGGCTCGGCCGGGGCGATCGACGTCCCCGACGGCTACGAGCCGTACCAGGGGCCGGGGTTCACCGTCGCCGTGCCCGAGGGGTGGAAGGCGGAGGCGTCGGGCGACGACGTCACGTTCACCGATCCGGCCGAGGGGAGCAGGCGCGGCATCGCCGTCCAGCGGATCGCCGGGGCCGCCGCGGACCTGGGCGGCTCCCTCGCCGACGCCGCCCAGAACTTCGCGGAGGACCAGTCGTACAAGGATTACGAGCAGCTCGACTTCCAGCGGAACATGCAATACCGGGGGCAGTCCGCGGCGCAGCTGGAGTTCACGTTCACGCAGGACGGCGTCGCGGGCCGCTGCCGCGTCCGGGTGTTCCGGTTCAACGACGCCGTCTACCAGACCGTCCTGGTCAGCCGCATCGAGCAGTGGGACGGGGTCGTCCCGCACTACGACACGTTCATGGAGACCTTGCGCGCGCCTGACGGACCGGCGCGACACAAGGTAATTCTCCGCGTTTCGACCGTCCGGTTTCGGTCCGCGCAGGCCGTGACCGGCCATTTCCCGGGCCGGGAATTTCCGCGGAACCCGCTTACCGTCATTTATATGCCTCAAGTCATCGCCGGACGGTACGAGCTGGTGGAGCCGCTCGGCCACCACGGGACGGGTCTCCTGTGGCGCGCCCGGGACCTCGTCCTGGATCGGGAGGTCGCGGTCCAGGAGGTGTCCGTCGACCACCTGGGGGACGACCCGGCGGGACGGGCGCGGGCGCGCGTCGCCGAGGATGCGCGGGCGGCGACCCGGCTCGACCATCCCAGCATCGTCACCGTCCACGACGTGGTCGAGGAGGACGGCCGCCCGTGGATCGTGATGCAGCTCGTCCGGGCCCGGTCGCTCGCCGCGACCGTCGAACGGGACGGGCCGCTGCCGCCCGAGCGGGTCGCGGCGATCGGCCTGGACCTCCTTGACGCCCTGCGCGCCGCGCACGCCGCCGGGATCGTGCACGGCGACGTCGAACCGGGCGACGTCCTGCTGCCGCCGGGGCCCGTCCCGTCCCGCGGCGCCGACCAGCGCCGCCGCGCCACCAGCGGCCCCCAGCCGCCGACCTGCTCGCGGGAGTCGGCCATCAGCAGCGCGAGGAACCCCAGCGCGCCGACCGCGAACGGCACCCAGCCGATCCCGTCGTCGCGCACCGCCGCCGGGACGCTGTACATGGCCAGCAGCGGCAGCCCGGCGGGCGCCGCGCGGCGCATGCCCACCGCCAGGAAGTCCACCAGGACCGCGACCAGCCCGATGCCCGCGGCCGTCAGCATCCCGATCCCGGGCAGCACCGGCACCGGCGCCGCGTACCGGTTGGCCGCCCCCCAGCCGGAATCGGCCAGGTCGGCGAGATGCCGCAGCGATATGGGCGTGGGCACGAACCCCAGCACCGACTCCCGCGCCGCGTACACGAGGTTCAGGCACAGCAGCAGGGACAGCAGCGCCACGAGCGGCTGCAGCGGGGCGGGCAGCCGCAGCCGCCGCGCGACCAGCCCGCCCGCGGCCACCGCGAGCACCGCGCCGAGCGCCGCCGCGAACCAGCCCGCCGTCTCGAACAGCGGGTACAGCCCCACCGCCCCGGCGAGCGTCGCCAGCGCGGCCGTCATCGTCATCCGCAGCCTCATGACCCGCCCTCGTAATCGGTCAGCTCGTCGTCAGCCCGCGCGGGCCGGATCGTCGCCGGTCCGCGCCCACGCTCCGCCAGCTCCGCGGCCGTCCGGACCGTCACCACCCGCCAGCCGCCCGCGCGCAGCAGATCCTCCGCCCGCCGCGGCGCCCCGCCGTCCGCGCCCGCGGCG